>JAFLTZ010000022.1 GCA_022509045.1 Muribaculaceae bacterium
CATATTCCCTATTCAGATTTGGAAGAAAAAGAGAGGAGTAAGCTATCTGCCTGAAGATCCCAATTATGATTTATATAAATTGGCATGCAAGGTTACGGCAAGAAGGTTTTTCCCTAATTTTCTGAATCTGGACGCCACTTATAACCATCATGAAAAATGGGATATAAGCGATCCCAAGCGATATGAATACGAAGTGGCCACCATGGGTTGCCGCACACGAGTATTTGAAAATCGATACGGAGAGAAGACAAGTATCGGCCGAGGCAATCTGTCGTTTACCACAATCAACATAGTGAAACTCGCTATTGAGGTTATGAATATTCAGAATAAAGAAGAACGTATTGAAATGTTCTTTAACAAACTGGATACAGTAATGGATATTACAGCCCGACAACTATGTGATCGTTATGATTTTCAAAAAACAGCATATATAAAGCAATTTCCGCTTTTGATGTCTCGTCTTTGGAATGGAGCTGATGAACTTGATGGTAATGACACTATTGAATCGGTAATTAATCAAGGGACTCTTGGTATTGGGTTTATCGGGCTTGCAGAATGCTTGGTCGGACTTACAGGCAAACACCATGGCGAAGATGAAGAAAGTCAGAAATTGGGGCTTCGTATAGTCTCGCGTATGCGTAGCAGAGTAAATGAATATTGTGAAAAATATAATCATAATTTTTCTGTATTAGCGACTCCGGCAGAAGGGTTGGCCGGTAGGTTTACTGCAAGAGACCGAAAAACGTTCGGTATTATCCCGGGAATTACCGACCGTGATTACTATACAAATAGCAACCATGTTCCGGTATATTACCACTGCTCGCCTCAGCATAAAGCTAAAATTGAAAGCCCATATCACGAACTTACACGCGGTGGTCATATTTTCTATGTTGAAATCGATGGCGATGCTACGCATAATCCCGAGGCAATATCTAACATAGTTGATTTGATGGATAAGTACAATATTGGATACTGCTCTGTTAATCATAATCGAAATCGTTGTCTGAAATGTGGATATGAAGATGCTGCGGAGGGTTTGGAGAAATGTCCGAAGTGTGGTAGCGAGGCCATAGATAAATTGCAACGCATTACCGGATATCTTGTGGGTACAACAGACAGATGGAATAAAGCTAAATTAGCAGAATTACATGACAGAGTCGTGCATAAATGATGAAGAATTGAATAAAGTGCTTTCTGTGATGAAAATCATAGAAGGCACTTCTGTTGATGGAGTAGGACTTCGCACATCAATTTATTTTGCAGGCTGCTCTCACCACTGCGAAGGGTGTCATAATCCTCAAACGTGGGATGTTAACAATGGTCACCCAATGACTGTTAAGGAAATTTTAAATGTAATTGTTGATAACGATTTTAATGTTACATTTACCGGGGGAGATCCTTTTTATCAACTTGAGAATGTAATTATTCTTGCAAAAGCAATAAAAAGCTTGTTGGGAAAATCTATATGGTGTTATACCGGTTATACCATTGAAGATATAAAAGCTGATAATGATAAATCACGGCTTCTTCAATATGTAGATGTGCTTGTGGATGGAAGATTTGTACTCCCATTGCGTGACACATCTTTGCCGTTTCGTGGAAGTTCAAACCAAAGAATTATCTATTTGAAATAAAACATGTCCCCATCTAAAATTAAACGTTTCTAAGAATATCATATAAAATAAGCGAGATTGCCATTTAATGGCAATCTCGCTTTACTGTTGAAAAAATATTTTATTAGAGTGGGAGGTCTGCGTTAGTTTTGCGTACTGCTTCTGCACTCTTTGCAAATTTTTCTTTTTCTTCTGCTGTGAGTTTGTATTCAACGATTTTTTCAATACCGTTTTTACCAAGAATACAAGGAACACCGATGCAAAGATCGCTAACCCCATATTCGCCTTCAACAAGTGCACTACAAGTAATCATTGCTTTAGAATCTGTAAGGATTGCTTTTGCAACTGATGCTGCTGCAGCACCCGGTGCGTACCATGCTGATGTCCCAAGCAAACCTGTGAGAGTAGCACCACCAACCATTGTGTCGGCTGCAACTTTTTCTAATGTAGCTGCATCAAGAATTTCAGAAGCAGGAACACCACGGTTTACTGCAAGACGTGTTACAGGAATCATAGTCGTGTCACCGTGACCACCAATTACAAAACCATCTACATCGTTGTAGTCGCAACCCATTGCTTGTGACAAGTAGTAGCGGAAGCGTGCGCTATCAAGAGCCCCGCCCATACCGATAATACGATTTTTAGGCAATTTTGTATCCTTATGGATAAGATAGGTCATGGTGTCCATAGGATTACTTACACAAATGATAATTGCGTTAGGAGAATATTTGAGTACATTTTCAGTAACACTCTTAACGATACCGGCGTTAACACCGATAAGTTCTTCGCGAGTCATACCAGGCTTACGAGGAATACCCGAGGTGATGATTACAACGTCGCTGTCGGCTGTAGCAGCATAGTCGTTTGTTACACCTTTAAGCACTGAGTCGAGCTTTAGGATATTTGCTGATTGCATAATATCCATAGCTTTGCCTTCTGATACTCCCTCTTTGATGTCGAGGAGAACAACTTCGCTTGCAATTCCTTCGGTTACCAATACGTTAGCTGCTGTTGCACCAACATTACCGGCTCCAATAACTGATACTTTTGACATAATTGATATAAAAATTTTTAGTTTTAGTTTCTATATTGTGATTATAATGACACAAAAATAGGAATAAATTTGTTTGTGAAAAAATATATTTGATAAATTTTGTCAAATCTTCGTATTGCATGTGGATTATTCCCGTACAATAATCTCCTCACCGGATGTGCAATCAATTATGGTTGTTGGATTTAATGGTATGTATCCGGCATTGAGTACAAGTGTGATTTTGCCATTGTATCGTTGGGCTATTAGTTCCGGTTCTGTGGCATAATCAATATCGGCCTCATTATAGGTCGGAAGTGAGGTTATCATAATAGGGAATTGAGCTTCTTGTAATAGCAACGTGCATACCTTATTGTCTGGAATCCTGATTCCAACTTCTTTCCTGTTTTTGAACTCTTTGGGTAACTTTGACAATGCCGGTAAAATATATGTATAGTGACCGGGCAGATTCTTTCGCATTGATTTGAAGATATTGTCAGATATTTTTGCATATTCCGCAGCACTTGCAATGGAACTGCACATTATTGAAAGAGATTTCTTTCTTGAATCAATGTTCTTGATAGCACAAAGTCGGCTTACCGCTGAATTATTCAAGGCATTACAAGCAATTGCATATCCTGAGTCAGTAGGAACACACACGATATCACCGTCAATCATACTACGGATTGTTTCAGAGATATACTTATCGTTAGGGTTTTCAGCGATAATCTTTAGAAGTTTCATTTTGGAAATATTTATTATAGTGCAAAAATAGCAATTATATCGATTGTTCGTTTTTTTCTGCTTGTAAATTACTATTTTTGTACTAAATTTTTATCTCAAATATGGAGAAGAAAAAAAATAAAACCATAGTTCTCATAGTGGCAATGAGCAAAGAGCTGCGTTTGCTGTTACCGTTAATAAAAGATTTAGAAACACATTCTATAGAAGGTGTTACATTTTATGAAGGATGTGTGGGAAATAACCGTGTCATTGCTTCACAATGTGGAATAGGCAAAGTAAATGCTGCAATTGGGGCTTATTCTGCTATAAAATGTTTTTCGCCCGATTTAGTTATTAACACGGGTGTTGCAGGCGGTGCTTCTGTCGATATAAATGTGATGGACGTAGTTGTCGCTGATAAAATAGCGTATCATGATGTGTGGTGCGGTCCCGGTACTGAATGGGGAATGGCTGCAGGATGTCCGTTATATTTTGAGTGTAATGATTATTATAATACAATTGCTCATAATTTGGAGGTAGATAATGTCGTACCCGGACTTATATGCTCTGGTGATCAGTTTATAGCTTCTATAGAAACGATAGAGCAGATAAAAACAAATTTCCCAAATGTGGTTGCCGTTGATATGGAGTCAGCTGCTATAGCTCAAGTATGTTATAAGCAAGGTGTACCGTTTATATGTTTGCGAGTAATAAGTGATTCTCCCGGAGCTTCACATAATAATTCAGTTCAATATGAAAATTTTTGGGAAGAAGCTCCTGAACATGTTTTCGATATAGTAAGCAAGTTACTCAACCAAATTTAAATTATGATATATATGGAAAAAATACCGAGTTTTACAATCAATCATCTGATTTTGAAACGTGGAATATATGTGTCTCGAAAAGATGTTACCGATTCCGGTGACATTATTACCACATTCGATATTAGGATGAAGGAACCCAACAGGGAGCCAGCCTTGGATATAGAGGTTCTACACACAATTGAACATTTGGCGGCAACTTTTCTACGCAATAACAATGATTGGAAAAACAAGGTGATTTATTGGGGGCCTATGGGATGCTGTACAGGTAATTATTTTGTGGTAAAAGGCAATCTTGAAAGTAAAGATGTTATTGATATAATGATTGACACATTTGCTTATATTGCAAAGTTTGATGGCGAAGTGCCCGGTGCTACTCCACGTGATTGCGGTAATTATACATTGATGAATTTGCCATTAGCACGCAAAGAAGCATCTGATTATCTGGAACAGGTACTGCTTAACCTTACGCCATATAATCTAACTTATCCGGATTAACTTAAGTAGGGGTGTGCTCAGAATTAATATATGTTCTGACTTCTTTAAATAGGCGAGTTGCAAATACAAAATCATTGAGTGCGGAATTCTCAGTGGTATAAATTTGCGATTTATCACCTATCCAATCCACGTTTCCTTTATTAAGATATATGATATTTTCGCCAATCCCAAGTACGGAGTTCATATCATGCGTGTTAATGATTGTGGTGATTGCATATTCACGAGTAATATCCTGAAGCAATTCGTCTATTACGATTGATGTTTTTGGATCAAGCCCTGAATTTGGCTCATCGCAGAATAGATATTTCGGATTTAAGGAAATAGCACGTGCAATGGCGGCACGTTTCTGCATACCTCCACTAAGTTCGCTTGGGTATTTATTTTCACTGCCGGATAGATTTACGCGGTCAATGCAGAATTGCGCTCTATCTCGCATCTCAGCAGGTGTCATATCTGAAAACATTACCAATGGAAACATTACATTTCCCAGCACTGTTTCACTGTCAAATAGAGCAGAGCCTTGAAATAGCATTCCTATTTCTTTCCTTAATGATTTGGTCTGTTGTTCGGTCATTGTCAAAAGGTTACGACCGTCAAATAATATTTGCCCTTCTTCCGGGCGTTGCAAACCCACCAAACATTTCATAAGCACCGTCTTCCCCGAACCACTTTGTCCGATTATGAGATTCGTTTTACCGGTGTAAAACGAGGCACTCACATTGTGCAAAATTGTCTTCCCATCAAATGATTTTACAATATTATTTACTTGAATCATTGCAGTAACAGTTTGGTAAGAATTACATCGAACAACAAAATAAATATACTACTTGATACCACGGCATTAGTACTCGCTTTTCCCACTTCGAGCGCTCCTCCCTTTACGTGATATCCAAAATATGAGGCTATTGTGGCAATCAAAAATGCAAAAAACAGTGATTTTATTATTCCATACCACACATACCATTCTATGAACATCGCTTGAATGCCATACAGGTAGGTATCCACAGAAATTATGTCAGTTACTGCCGCAACAAGAAAACCTCCAAATATTCCGGCTACCATACTAAACACTACCAACACCGGGATAAATGTAACCATGGCCACAACTTTTGGCAATACGAGAAAATTTGCCGAATTTACGCCCATTATATCGAGAGCGTCAATCTGTTCGGTTACGCGCATTGTGCCTATTTCCGATGCAATATTAGAGCCAATTTTCCCTGCGAGAATTAAGCATAATATTGAACTGGAGAATTCCAAAAGTATTATCTCTCGAGTTGCTAATCCCACACTGTAACGAGGCAACAGCGGGGATGATGTGTTAAGCTCCATCTGAATGCAGCATACTGCACCGATAAATATTGAGATTATGATGTCGAGAGGAATTGAATCTATTCCAAGTTTATATACTTCTGATATATATCTTTTAAAAAAAACATTCCATTTGTCAGGCAATGTGAATACCCGAGTTATGAAAATTACGTATTTCCCGAATGATTCTAAATATTGTGTAACCAACATACTTTTTGAATTATAATGCAAAATTAGTAAAAAATCATACATTATATCATCTCGTATGCCAAATCAATAAATAAAACTACCTTTTTGAGTACTACATATGGTTTATTTCAATGAGTTAAGTTCGGATTCAAATTGCTTAATCATTTCGAGACACTCATTTACTGTTTTTCTTTTTGATTCAACAACTTGCTTCTTTTGCCATGTGTCTTCTCCACCGGATATGGCTTGTTCAAGTGATTTCTCAGCTTGTTTCAATTTATTTCGCCATTCTGCGATTTGGCCTTTCAAAAATCCTTTACGTCCGGCGGTATCCTCTTTATCTGATGATGAAGAAGTTCCAATAGTGCTTGTCCCTGCCACTCCGGCTGGTGCACTGCTTTTATTTGCCGCGGCTCTGCGTTGGCTTTCGTTTACTATAGATTGGGCTTCTGATAGTTGAGATTTGAATGCATCTAACTTTGCTATGCGTTCAAGGCGTTGCTGTTTTTTGAGTTCTTGTTCTTTCCGTTTTTGTAACGCTTCCTGCAATTTTTGTTTTTTCTCGGTTTTTCTTTCGAGATATGCTGTGTATTCAATATCCAAATCCATTAAATTTGCATTTAAGTCTTTGTAAATATCAACCAATCCCGGGACTCCTGATATGTTTATCAGTGAATCGTAGTGGCTTGTCAATTGTTCGATGTTGAGATTTAACGATGTAGAGTCGGGTGATATTTTAATATTACCGGCTTCATTATTCTTTAATTTGAGATGATTGTCGGTTAGTAATATTTTTACCTCGCCAATGTTACCCATCGTTTCTGCCATTTCGTTGACAATAAGAGCGGTAAGCTGCTTTTGATATACATTATTATCTTTATTTTTATTGTCGTCAGATATCAAAGGTTTAATTGAGGGAACATACTCCTGTGCAATGTAATTCTTTGCAGGATTATATAGTTCGTAATCGTCAGAGAAAGAGCTTTTAACCATAATATCTCCGGCCTCATTCCTGAAAATATCATCGAATAAGGCTGGTACAGAAATTGTGGGGTCAGTAAGATTGAACATCCCTACGGTGATAGGTTTGTCGGCACCGTTATATTTGCCGTATGTAACATCATTTGAACCTAAAATGGTCGATACATATTTGACATTCTTGTCTATATTTTTATTATTACATATTGTGTTAATATCAACAGGATATGCCAATTCTGAATAGATAATCGAATCAGTTTTCATCAATTCTCCGGAGGATGAATAATGATATTTAAGCTTTTTCACCGTATAATTGCTATTCTCACGTAGATATGATGTATATATACAATCCCCGGGAAGTAATTGTCCGTTAAATGAATAGTGATTGTTTTCGTCTTGCCACATAGTCCATGTCAAATTATTATCTTCATCACGTTGTGAAAATAGAAAATAATTATATCCTGAAGGGTAAGTCATTTGTACAGAATGTCCTGAACCTATTACAGCTGTGTGCTTATTGCCTCCTTTTATTTGTCGTAGATATTTAATGGGTTTATCGTTGATTTTTGTACCATCTGTGCTGTATAGGTCTTTCATGATTATATAATCTTCAACTAAATTCATGATTTTATAACTGAAATAGTTCACATTGTTAATAGTATGTATTTTGTCTATTTTCAGAGAGTGGTTCAGAAACGTGTTTTTGTTGACCCAAGAATTATATGTATAACGTTTTCCTGGGATTGTGAAAAAATATATTATCTCCCCGTTCTTATATTTTTGAGCTATGCAGTTGTTGAAAAATGCATAGCTTTCTCCAGTCTGGTCGGTAAAATATATCAGATTGCCATTTTCATCAGCTCGAGCATATGTATTGTTTTTATATATTATGTAGTACGTTTTGTCATCGTTCCATTTTTCAATAGTAACTTTTGATGCATTGTGCTCTTTTTTCAGTTTTGAGATAATTGATTTATTAGCTTTTTCAAGTTTGTTACAACGTTCAATACTTGATTTCGACGATAATTGTGCTTGGCATTCCATTGCAAAGATTGTAATAGATAAGCAAAATATCATTAAGTTGGCTATAGTGTGAATAGGTTTGGTGTTTATCCAATTAGTTTTTGATTCATTTTTCATAAGACTTCGCTATTTAATTGTACCATGCAAATATAGAAATAAATTTTATATTATTGACTTGATTTACTAAATTGACGACAAGTTGGTAAAATCGACGCCTTAATGAGATTATATTTTGGATAAAAGTGTAAAGATGATGCGAAACAATAGGGGCACACCAGGCATAGTCATAATTATTTTATTTGATTCTGGATATGTGGTTTTCCATCTTTTATATTCAAACGAACTGCCGCGGAGCATTTTGATTTTTGCTGCAAATTTCAGATGATTGAGAAAATCGCAGTAGTCTTGTTCGATACCATTCGTTTTTAACCAATTGCTTATGAAATCGGTGCATACAAGGTGCTCTTCAAGTATTTTTTTATGGTCACGTGATGAGTATGATTCAGAGTTGTGTTTGCGGTAATAATATCCGGTTTCGTGCATTACAATTATTTTCTTGGCCAATACATATATTCTTGATGTTATGCTTAAATCCTCCCAACAATTAACCCCTTTGGGAACTTTTGTACCAAGATTCTGTATCAGTTTGGTGCGAACTAATTTATTGCATATTGAAAAATGGTATGTGTCAATTGGAAATTTATTTATGTCAGTAGATTTGATGTCGGAATATTTAGAATCTATTTCCTTTATAATATTACCATGCTCGTCTATTTCGCTATATGGAAATATTATTATATCCGGATTCGTGTCAGTTACAATATACAGAAGTGAATTCAATATATTTGGTGCCAGCGCGTCGTCTGCATCCACACATAAAATATACTCCCCTCGTGCTTGTTCATAAAGTGTGTTGCGTGCATTCCACAAACCTTGATTTACAGTGTTACTTATTAGTCGGATGTTTAGATTTGTATTATTTTTTATAACCTCATTGATTATTTCTTTGCTATTATCCGTTGAACCATCGTCGAAAAAAAGAAACTCTATTGTATCTGAATCTATTTTTTGAGTAAATATAGATTCAATACAATGTTTTAAATAGCGTTCTCGATTATATACCGGAACACACACAGATATCAGTATTTTTTTCGAATCCAACATGGTGCAAATATAGTAATATTCTGCTATAAAATAAAAAAGGGAACGCTATCTCACGACACCGTTCCCCCACCTTAATCTAATACTATGAAAAACACACATTCAAAGGTACGTACTTTTTTTGAATTAGGTATCATAACAGGATGTAAAAAACGGTGTTTTTATTAAAATTTAACTTTTATGCACATATTTTTAATATTCCGGGGCAAGATAGAAGTGCAAAACTGTAATTTGCTTGAATTAAACATTAGTCCTAAATTTGCACTTTTAAAGCAATATGGTAATACAGGATATAAAAGATTTAATAAATAATAACTTTGGAATAGCTTCTCTTAATCCGATGCAAGAATCGGTATTAGAGTACTATACTCAAAACAGTGATGATTTGATTTTACTATCGCCAACCGGCTCCGGTAAAACAATCGCTTTTATTGCGGCATTGTTGTCGCAAAAATTCAAACATGATTCGGTCCCGGGTGCTATTATTATTGCAC
The DNA here is from genome assembly GCA_022509045.1 of Muribaculaceae bacterium. Classification (GTDB taxonomy): domain Bacteria; phylum Bacteroidota; class Bacteroidia; order Bacteroidales; family Muribaculaceae; genus JAFLTZ01. The sequence continues at coordinate 9,842 of JAFLTZ010000022.1, forward strand.
CATCCCGCGAGCTTGTAATTCAGATAGTGGGCGTTATCAGGCAGTTTTCTACAAAATACAAAGTCACAGAGTGTTACGGCGGTCATAAAATGATTGATGAAGAAAATTCTCTTGCAGCAGGATGCGATATTATTGTATCCACGCCTGGTAGGCTTCTCGACCATATTAATAGGGGAAACGTTAGTGTAAAACGATGCCGTCAGTTGGTGCTTGATGAATTTGACAAAATTCTTGAACTTGGATTTGAGCGCGAAATGCAGAAAATAATTTCAAACATCCCTTCCAATTCAAGAAAAATACTCACATCTGCTACAAATATTGAAAAAATCCCGGACTTCGTAGTACTCAGAAACCCTAAATTATTAAACTTTATTGATGTTTCGGATGGAGATGAAAACAGTATAAGTGTCAAAAAAGTATTAAGTCCGGAAAAGGATAAATTGCCTGCTCTTGTTGCATTGCTTGCATGTATTACTCACAATGCACGAGTCATTGTGTTTGTAAATTATAGGGATGCTGTAAAAAGGGTGTATGATTGCTTGAAGTCAAAACGTCTCCCGGTAGGTATATATATGGGTTCAATGGATCAGATTGAGAGGGAAAAAGCCATAGAACTTTTCAATAACGGCACGTATAAGATAATGGTGAGCACCGATTTGGCATCTCGTGGATTGGATATTGTTGATGTTAACTACATAATTCACTATCATTTGCCTTTGTCTCGGGAGGCTTACATACATAGGAACGGTCGTTCAGGCCGACAAAAAAGGTCAGGTAATGCTTTCGTGATATATCACGCATCGGAAACGTTACCCGACTATATTGATTGTTGTGATAATTTTGAACCTGATGCATTGGCGCATTGTGGCATAAAGCAGGATTGCGATACTCTGTTCTTTCATGCAGGGAGAAAAGAAAAAATCTCCAAAGGCGATGTCGTGGGATATATCGTGGCAAATACTAATATGCCGGCATCACAGATTGGTACAATTAATAGCCATGACCATTACACATTGGTGGCTGTTCCGCATGGTAAAGCACGGGAAATTTTACGAATGTTGGAGAATAAAAAAATTAAAAATCAAAAAGTCAAAGTGTCGATTGCAGAACAAAAAATGCAGGCGTTATAGATTGTCGCATTCTTTTAGCCACAGTGTTGCACTTGCATCACTTGGCATTCGCCAATCGCCACGTGGTGAGAGTGAGATGGTTTCCACTTTTGGACCGTCAGGCAGGCATGAACGTTTAAATTGTTGGCTGAAAAATCTTTTGAAGAAAACTTTTAGCCATTTCTTTATCACGTCATCGCTAAATGTTCCGGCAAAAGCTTTTCTTGCAAGGAAATATATCTTTGATGGAGCATACCCTTGCGCAACAAGATAATATAGGAAGAAATCATGCAACTCGTATGGGCCTACCAAATCCTCAGTTTTTTGTTGTATTTTTCCATCGTCAGTTGTGGGTATAAGTTCCGGACTTATAGGTGTTTCTACTATGTCAAGCAGTGTTTCTTTAACAATTCCTTGCGCAATGGTGTTGGCATACCACTTTACGAGATATCTGACAAGCGTTTTGGGTACACCGGAATTTACGCCATACATGCTCATGTGGTCGCCATTGTATGTTGCCCATCCGAGTGCCAATTCCGAGAGGTCCCCTGTGCCAAGCACCATTCCTCCTATTTTATTTGCATAATCCATGAGTATTTGTGTGCGTTCGCGAGCTTGAGAATTCTCGTATGTAACATCATGATTTTCTATGTCGGCATGTATGTCGGAAAAATGTTGTATTACGGCTTCTCGTATAGGAATCTCTTTGAAGGTTACGCCAAGCTCATTTATAAGTTTTACAGCATTTTTGTATGTGCGGTCCGATGTCCCGAATCCCGGCATAGTGATGCCATAGATGTTTTTACGGTCATATCCCAGTTTGTCTAAAGTCTCCACTGCAATCAAGAGGGCAAGAGTGGAATCGAGACCGCCGGATATGCCTACAACTATTTTTGTGGATTTGGTAAAATCAAGACGTCTCATCAATCCGGCAACCTGTATATTTATAATATCCTGGCAACGTGAATTTAAATTTGATGCGTTGCTTGGAATAAACGGAGTCGGGCTTATCGGTCTAAGTAGGTCCTTCGGTTGCAGCTGATCGTCAATAGAGTATGACAGCTCTATTTTCTGAATACTGATATTCAGAGGCAAATCCATAAAAGTATTTGTTTTTATTCTTTCATTGGATAGTGATTCCGCATCAATATCGGCTATTGACAATTGATTAGTGGCAAACAGATCGTGCGATTCCGCTAAAAATATGCCACTCTCACATACCAAAGCGTTTCCGCCAAACACCATATCTGTGGTCGATTCTCCGAATCCGCATGATGAATACACGTATCCAACTCTGCATCGTGCCGACTGTTGCGATATCAGATTCAGCAGATAATCATGTTTTCCGGCAACCTCATCACTCGCCGACAAGTTGAGTATCAAGTTCGCACCGCATTGTGCTAAATATGAACTTGGTGGAATTGGTGTCCATAAATCTTCGCAAATCTCAATTCCGATTTTTGCACTTCCCTTGTGAAATAATAAGTTGGCACCAAATGGAGCTGATATGCCGGCTATGGTTATTTCCTTCGATGATTCTTCAATTTTCGCAGGGCAGAACCACCGCATTTCATAAAATTCACCGTAATTCGGTAAGTGTGTTTTCGGAACCACCCCGACAATATTTCCGTTTTGAATAGCTACGGCACAATTATATAATTTATCAGATTTCTTTAATGGAGCACCTACGACAATAAGCATATCATGCCAATTAAATGACTCTGTCCTAATGCGTTCAATTGATGATTCAGCAGCCTGTATTAGGGTTGATAATGTAAACAAGTCTCCGCATGTGTATGCCGTAACTGCCAATTCCGGGAATACTATTACATCTGCTTTTTGGCAATACGCTTTTTGGGCAAGGTTGATAATCTCATGTGTATTTGCTTCGCAATCTGCTACATTTACTTTTGGCACTCCTGCTGCCACTCGTATATATCCGTATTTATTCATTTTTCAATCTTTTATTTCAGTTGTCAAAATTACTTATTTTTTTGGAATACTATACCTAATGCGCATAATTTTAGATTGGTTTGTAAAAAAAATCGACCGATGTGCTTTTTATTAAATGATATTTACTAATTTTGTATGTTGGGTAGTAAAGTAATTTTAAAAATAAATTATTATTATTTATATGAAAGAATTTTGGAGAACGGCATTAAGCTCATTTGTAGGGACTTTTGCAGCTATTGGTGTATTTTCTATCTTCACTTGTATTTTTGTGTTCGTGGGAATCGTCGGATTGATTATGACTTCAACAAAAGGAACAAATAGTGAAGTGGCTAAAATTAAAGATAATTCTGTATTGGTGCTTAATTTAAAAGGTTCTATACAGGAACGTTCGGCAGATGACGATATTGATTTCCAATCATTGTTAGTTAATAAGGAATTACCTACCATATATTCTTTGCAAGATTTGATTGATGTCGTGAAAGAAGCCAAGCATAATAAAAAAATTAAAGGTATATATTTAAAATGTAACGGTGTGTCAGTTGGTACAGCGTCTGCCTACACTCTCCGTAAGGCTTTGAATGATTTTAAAACCTCCGGCAAATGGATATATTCCTATGCAGGTTCTTATTCTTCTTTGGATTATTATTTTGCATCTGTTTCCGACAGTATTTTTATTAATCCGCAGGGAGGATTGGATTTGCATGGATTCATGCAGGTGATTCCGTATATTAAGAATTTACTTGATAAACTCGGTATTGAAATGCAAGTCTTTAAAGTGGGGACATTTAAAAGTGCTGTAGAGCCATATATTCTCAACGAAATTAGTGATGCCAATCGTGAACAAACCGAATTATTCCTTGGCAATATGTGGAACACGTATGCAGGGCAAATTGCAGAATCAAGAGGAATTGAATTGTCACATTTAAATAAATGTGCCGATAATTTGCTTATGACTCAATCTACAGACTATCTTATAGAAAATAAATTAGTTGACGCAACATGCTATGAATTTAATTTCGATGATAAGATTAAAGATTTATTAGGTCTTGACTCCGATGATAGTGTGGACTATGTGAGTGTTTCGGCTTTGAAGAGCAATATCAACGGTTCTAAAACCGGAAAAAATAAAATCTCAGTTTTATATGCTGTGGGTGAGATTAATTCTTCTGCACAGAATGGCATCAATGCCGATAAATTGATTCCGTTGATTATTGATGCGGCCGATGATGACGATATAAAAGGGATGGTGCTCAGAGTTAACTCTCCGGGTGGTAGCGCGTATGATTCGGAACAAATTTGGGCTGCTCTCGAGAAGTTTAAGAAATCTGGCAAGCCATTGGCCGTTTCAATGGGCGACTATGCTGCATCGGGTGGTTATTACATTTCTTGTGGCGCCGACAGAATATTTGCTGAACCGTTGACACTTACTGGTTCCATAGGTATTTTTGGAATGTTACCTAATTTGAAAGGCGCATTGGATAAAGTGGGCGTTAAATTCCAATATGTTACTACCAATAAAAATGCGGTATTTTCAATCATTGACCCGCTTAATACTACACAGCGCCAGGCTATGCAGGATATGGTTAACAGAGGGTATGAACTGTTTACAAGTCGTTGTGCAACAGGCCGAAATATGCCCGTCGATGAACTTAAAATGATTGCCGAAGGTCGGGTATGGGATGGTATGGAGGCTCTTAACAGGGGCCTTGTGGATGAATTGGGTTCATTGCAGGATGCTATTGACTGGGTCGCTGATGAAGCCGATATAGCAAATTCATATTCTACTGTTGTTTTGCCCAAGCCGGAGGAATGGTACGAAGTATTAATCAGAGAATATGAAAAGAGATTAATGACAAAAGTATTCGGTAATATTCTCGATGATACATTCGACTATAGGAATACTCTCAAATCTATTATTTCGCAAGACCCGATTCAAGCTCGTGAATATATAGAAATTGAAATGTAAACAGCGTAAAATAGAATATTGAATTAGCTGTTTTATGGGAAATCCGTCAAAATTCAAAATATTGCGTGATGCACTGCTGAGATTCTTTTCTTGGATCTACGCTGCTGGGGTGTGGGGGCGCAATAAGTGTTTTGATTTTGGCATTCTGAAACAGATTTCTCATGATGTGCCGGTTATTGTGGTCGGTAATTTGGCAGTTGGTGGCACAGGAAAGACTCCTCATGTCGAATATTTGATTTCTCTGTTAAGTCGTCATTATAACATTGGTGTAATTAGTAGGGGATATCGCCGGCAAACATCGGGCTACATACTCGCGTCATCTCGTTCTACACCTGAAATTATAGGAGATGAACCGTTCCAGATATATTCTAAGTATGGAAATAGAGTGAAGGTTGCTGTGTGTGCCGACCGTAATGAAGGAATTACGAAACTTTTGAAAACAAATCCTGATATCAACTTGATAATATTGGATGATGCGTTCCAGCACAGATACGTTAAAGCCGATTTATCAATTGTGCTCATGGAGTATAATCGATTGCCTTATAACGACCATTTATTGCCTTTCGGCAGACTGCGCGAATCGATACATGGATTGGAGAGGGCATCTATAGTTGTGGTTACTAAATGCCCCGACGATTTTAAGTCCATGGAGTTCCGTATTATCAAAAAGAATCTTGATTTATTTCCAAGTCAAGGATTGTTCTTTTCGCGTTACAATTATGCTCCTTTGCAGCCGGTATTCCCTGAGTCTGTGCGATATGGATATAGTTTGGAATCGCTTACCGAGGCAGATACTATTTTGTCTATAACCGGAATTGCTAATCCTCGTCCGTTTACCCGATATCTTCGCAGACATTCTGCTGCCGTAAAATCTATTCGATTTGCCGATCATCATGCTTTCGAGCGAAGGGATATGGATTTTATTAAAAATAAGTTTAATTCTTTGCCTGGACAGAAAAAACTGATTGTCACCACAGAAAAGGATGCTGTGAGATTTGCTGCAAATCCTTATTTCCCCGAAGAATTAAAACCGATGATATTCTTTGTGCCTATTTCCGTTGAATTTATTCCATATCTCAATATGGATTTCGATGAAAGAATACATAAAGAATTATCAGCCATCTGTACGAAGAAAATCAAAAGATAATAATATACTTGTCGATTGAATATATAAACTCATTATACTAATATGCTTGATAAAATTAAACAAACAGCAGCTTATATCAACTCAAAAGTTGCGGATATGCCTAAGACAGCCATTATTTTAGGCACCGGTCTTGGCGAACTCGTTAATCACATTGAAAATCAGTATGTAATTCCTTACGAAGAAATTCCAAATTTCCCGGTATCTACTGTCGAAGGTCATAGCGGAAAATTGATTTTCGGTAATCTTGGAAACAAGCGAATTATGGCAATGCAGGGGCGTTTCCACTTCTATGAAGGCTATTCGATGCAACAGGTTACTTTCCCGGTGCGTGTTATGAAAGCATTAGGAATTAAAACTATGTTTGTTTCTAATTCTGCAGGTGGAATTAATCCGAATTTCAAAATAGGGGATATCATGGTTATAACCGACCATATTAATCTTTTTCCGGAACATCCTTTGCGTGGCAAAAACTATAATGAACTTGGTCCTCGTTTCCCGGAAATGAGCGAAGCATATTCTCATCGCCTCATAAATGATGCATTTAAAGTTGCGGAGGAAAATAATATACGTCTTGTTAAAGGTGTATATGTCGGCACACAAGGACCCACATTTGAAACCCCTGCCGAATATAAATATTTCCATATTATTGGTGGTGATGCCGTGGGCATGAGCACTGTGCCCGAAGTCATTGTGGCTCGTCATGGCGATATGGAAGTTTTTGGTGTATCTGTGATTACCGATTTGGGAATTGAAGGTATAGTTGAAAAAGTTTCACACGAAGAAGTGCAGAAAGCTGCTGCTATGGCTCAACCGAAAATGACTCTTATTATGAAAGAACTCATCAATAAGTTTGAAGAATAATTGACTGATGGCAGAAGAAACGGAAATATCGCAGATTGGAGAATTCGGTTTGATAAATCGGCTTACTGAAAATCTGCCTATATACAACAAAAGTACTATAAAGGGGGTAGGGGATGACGCCGCAGTTATTGACCCCGGTAGTGGTATGCGCACATTGGTGACTACCGACATGTTGCTTGAAGGTGTCCATTTCGACTTAACTTATGTGCCGTTGAAACACTTAGGCTATAAAGCTGCTGTAGTAAATTTCTCCGATATATATGCAATGAATGGTACCCCGCGGCAGATTACCGTTTCGCTTGGTCTATCTACGCGTTTCACCGTAGAACACATGCAAGAGCTTTACTCCGGCATTCGTCTGGCGTGTGAAATATATGGCGTGGATCTCGTTGGCGGTGACACGTGCGCTTCTCGCTCAGGGTTAGTTATCAGTATCACTTGTATAGGAGAAGCCGGTGCTTCCGATGTTGTACTTCGAAACACTGCTAAAGACACCGATTTAATTTGCGTGTCAGGCGACCTTGGCGCGGCATATATGGGACTGCAGTTGCTCGAACGAGAAAAAATAGCCGGTGCCGGTAATAAAGATTTCCAACCCGATTTCGCAGGGAAAGAATACATCGTAGAACGCCAACTGAAACCGGAAGCACGTCGCGATATAATACAGATTCTGAAAAATGAATCAATTAAGCCGACATCGATGATTGATGTTAGCGATGGGTTGTCATCCGAGTTGATGCACTTGTGTAAGGAAAGCGGCACAGGTTGTCGTATCTATGAAGATAGAATCCCTATTGATTACCAAACTGCACTTATGGCAGAAGAACTGAATATGAACCTTGTTACTGCGGCTCTCAATGGTGGTGAAGACTATGAACTATTGTTTACTGTGCCACTTGTCGAACACGACAAAGTGAGCGCAATAGAAGGTATTCGTGTTATAGGACACATGACAAAACCGGAACTCGGTTTAGCTCTAATTTCGCGCGATGGCAACGAATTGCCGCTAAAGGCACAAGGCTGGAACGCCTTTCAATAAATCAGAACATCCCATAAAATAATTTGTACAGAAAATCAAACATCTATGATTCTCTGTACAAATTTTTATATATACAAATTTTCATAATTCTTGCTTGTTTACAGTTGGGTGTTTGCTTTATCCTCTATAGAATTTGAAAATCAAATAATAATTTGTAATTTTGCATCGTGAAATGTCATGTGCTTACTGATGTTTCCGTTCTCTATGTTGAAGTAAAAAATAATTTAAATAATAGAAATAACTTGTTATTATGAGTCTTAACATTGTAGTTCTTGCAAAGCAGGTGCCCGACACTCACAACGTGGGTAAGGATGCAATGAAAGAGGACGGCACTATCAATCGTGCCGCGCTTCCGGCTATTTTCAATCCGGAAGACTTGAATGCATTGGAACAAGCCTTGCAATTGAAAGATAAGTATGAAGGTTCTACAATCACTATGCTCACTATGGGGCTTCCGCGCGCAAGTGAGGTGATTCGTGAAGGTTTATATCGTGGCGCCGATGGCGGTATTGTCCTGACTGACCGTGCTCTGGGGGGTGCCGACACGCTTGCCACATCCTACTCCCTGGCTCAAGCCGTGAAGCATCTTGATAATGTTGATATCATTATTGGCGGTCGTCAGGCAATTGACGGCGACACTGCGCAAGTAGGGCCGCAGATTGCTGAAAAATTAGGCTTGCCACAAGTCACTTATGCCGAGGCAATTCTTGATATTAAAGATGGCAAAGTTACCGTTAAACGTCGTCTCGAAAACGGTTTTGAGGTTGTAGAATCTCCTATGCCATGTGTAATCACAGTTAACGGAAGCGCCGATGCTTGTCGCCCCCGTAATGCTCGCAGAATCCAGAAATACAAATATGCAGCAGCTCCGGGTGAGATGGCTGCTATTTCCGATAAGCAAAAAGCCATTATCGAAGCTCGTCCCGAGTTGCAGATTAAGCAATGGGGGGCTGCCGATGTTAATGCAGATCCCGAACAAATCGGTATGCCTGGCTCTCCAACTAAAGTGAAATCTATTGAAAATGTGGTTTTCACGGCTAAGGAAAGCCTCACTCTTGACGGTGCCGATGATGCTGGGCTCGAACAACTTATTAAAACTCTTATTACTAACCACACTATCGGCTAATACAGATTACTCATATGGAAAAAAATAATTTAATTGTATATTGCGAATATGACGATGGCAAAGTAGCCGATGTGAGCCTTGAGTTGCTAACTAAAGGTCGTGCTCTTGCCACTCGATTAGGTGTTAAGCTTGAAGCAATTGTTCTTGGTGATAAGCTCGCTAATATCGAAAATCAACTTTTCCCTTATGGCGTTGATAGAGTTTATAAGGTAGAGGATGCTCGCCTTTATCCTTACACTTCTCTCCCTCATTCATCTGTGTTAATCAAACTTTTCAAAGAAATTGAACCGCAGATTTGCCTCATGGGTGCAACTATCATAGGTCGCGACCTCGGTCCTCGTGTTTCTTCTTGTCTGCATAGCGGTCTTACTGCCGACTGCACAAGCCTTGAAATCGGCGACCACACCGATCCGAAAACCGGCATTGAATATAAAGACTTGCTCTATCAGATTCGCCCGGCTTTCGGTGGTAACATCGTGGCTACAATTGTAAATCCGGAACACCGTCCGCAGATGGCCACTGTGCGCGAAGGGGTGATGAAGAAAGAAATCTTCGATGACAACTACAAAGGCGAAGTTGTTAATCTTAAAGCCGACGATTACACAAATCCTGAAGATTTTGTTGTTAAGATAATTGATCGTCAAATTGAAAAATCTAAGATTAACATCAAAAATGCTCCTATCATCGTTTCCGGTGGTTACGGTGTCGGCAGTAAAGAAAACTTCGAGTTGCTTTACCAACTTGCCAACGTCCTCGGTGGCGAAGTGGGTGCCTCTCGTGCTGCCGTCGATGCCGGATTTGCTGAGCATGCTCGCCAAATCGGTCAAACCGGTGTCACTGTACGTCCGAAGCTGTATATCGCTTGCGGTATTTCCGGGCAGATTCAGCACATTGCCGGTATGCAGGACAGTTCGATCATTATTTCTATAAATAATGACCCGAATGCGCCCATCAACACTATCGCCGACTATGTGATTAACGGCAATATGGAAGACGTTATTCCTCGCCTGATTAAGTATTATAAAAAGAATTCTAAATAATCTACGCTGCATAAAATGGCTAATTTTTATACTGATAATTCCGATCTTAAGCATCACTTAAATCATCCTATGATGAGTAAAATTGTTGAGCTCAAGGAGCGCAACTTCTCTGATGCTGAAAAATATGATTATGCCCCGCAAGATTTTGAAGATGCAATGGACAGCTACGACAAGGTGCTTGAAATTGTGGGCGAAATTTGTGGTGACATTGTTGCTGAAAATGCAGAAGATGTAGATCATCAAGGTCCTCGCGTGGAAAATGGTAGAGTGATATATGCCGATGGCACTGTCAAAAACCTCGACGCTTGCCGCAAGGCTGGTTTGATGGGTATGGCTATGCCGCGCCGTTTTGGCGGTCTCAATTTCCCTATCACTCCATATATCATGGCTGCCGATATCGTAAGCCGTGCCGATGCAGGTTATGAAAACCTTTGGGGGCTTCAGGATTGTGCCGAAACATTGTATGAATTCGGTGATGAAGACCAAAAACAACGCTATCTGCCTCGTGTTTGTGCGGGTGAAACCATGTCAATGGACCTCACAGAACCCGATGCCGGTTCCGACCTTCAGGCTGTGATGCTTAAAGCTTCTCAACTTGAGGATGGCTCTTGGGTCCTAAATGGTGTTAAGCGTTTTATCACGAATGGTGATAGCGATATACATCTGGTACTCGCTCGCTCTGAAGAAGGCACAAAAGATGGTCGTGGTTTGTCCATGTTTATCTACGATAAAAGAAACGGTGGTGTCACTGTTCGCCGCATTGAAAATAAGCTCGGCATCAAGGGGTCTCCTACTTGCGAACTTGTTTTCAAAAATGCAAAAGCCGAACTCTGTGGCTCTCGTCGCTTAGGGCTTATCAAATATGTTATGGCCTTGATGAATGGCGCTCGACTTGGTATCGCCGCTCAGTCGGTTGGTATTAGTGAAGCCGCTTATAGAGAGGCCGAAGCTTATGCCCGCGACCGAAAACAGTTTGGTAAAGCCATTATCAATTTCCCGGCTGTTCAGGAAATCCTTTCTGTAATGAAAGCAAAACTCGATGCTTCTCGTTCATTGCTTTATGCTACTGCTCGATACGTTGATATGTATAAAGTTTATGAAGATATTGCTCGCGAACGTACCCTCACCCCGGAAGAACGCACTGAAATGAAATATTACTCCAAGCTTGCCGATGCTTTCACTCCGCTTGGCAAAGGCTTGAGTAGCGAATATTGCAACCAGAATGCCTACGACTGCATCCAGATTCACGGCGGTAGCGGCTTCATGAAAGATTACGCTTGCGAACGCATTTATCGCGATGCACGCATCACTTCTATTTATGAAGGTACCACACAGTTGCAAGTCGTTGCGGCTATCCGACACGTCACAACTGGCACATATCTCAATGTTATTCGTGAGTTTGAAGCTGCCGATTGTGCTCCGGCTCTCTTGCCGTTGAAAAATAAACTCATGGCTTTGACCGAAACTTATGCCAAGGCTGTTGAAACTGTCACTGAGTATAAGAACACCGAGTATGTTGATTTCAACGCCCGTCGTATGGTTGAAATGGCTGGAAATATTATCATGGGTTATCTCCTTCTCGACGATGCCACTCGCAACGAGTCTTTCACAAGAAGTGCAAATGTATATGTGCGTCTTGCCGAAGCCGAAGTTGCTCGTCACGCACAATTTATCGCGAATTTTAATCCTGATATGTTGGCAGATTATAAAATTGACTAATTATTTTCTATTATTGAAAGATAATTATTAATTTTGCACCCGCATAAAGAGATTGGTTTTCCATTTTTGCCAATCTCTTTAATATGGGGTCCAGTAGCTCAGCTGGATAGAGCAACAGCCTTCTAAGCTGTGGGTCGTGGGTTCGAAT
>JAFLTZ010000023.1 GCA_022509045.1 Muribaculaceae bacterium
ACGGATAGAATAGAAGTTTCCTAAACTTTAGATAGGGGTTCGATTCCCCTCGGAGCTACTCTCTTGTGTTTGAAGGTGTGGCGGTTCAACCGGTCACATCTTTTTCGTTTGTAGTGCTTGACAGAATCTTGACGGCTTGTTCAACATCGCGTTTAAATACCATGATTTGCGGTAATGCCCATCCTCCCCATTCTACTGCGGAGAGAGTTTCATTGAAAATCATAGAAGGAATGCCATTTTCTTCTAGTAAATTCTTTGCAATGTATGCATCTGTAATATTTTCCATATAATTATTCAGGAAAACAATTTCATCATCACTTTTCATAATCATCAATAGTTATTCATTTAGAATATTAACATTTCTAACGTATGAAAGGTTCATTTAGATGTTAATTATTATAAGTATGAATATTTGATATCCCAAAGAAACAGCGGATGTGGTGGCATCGATGTGCCGGCATTGCTGCGATTTTTTGAGGATATTATGGCTGAAAAATCTGATATTGAAATTTTTCCTGCTCCTACTTCCACCAACGTCCCAACTACAGCACGCACCATGTTTCGCAGAAATCTATCGGCTGAGATGGTAAATGCCCATGCATCCGATGACTCACTGATTGGAGTCCATATTGCTTCGGTCACATTGCAGATATTTGTCTTTACATCGGTGTGCAACTTGCTGAAAGAGGTAAAATCATCGGTAGTTAGTAATATCTTGGCAGCATCATTCATTGCTTCAAAATCCAATGTGGGATATGCATGCCATGCATACGGATATGCAAATGGCGATTTGTGTGTCAAGACGAAATACTTATATGTGCGAAGTGTGGCATCAAAGCGAGCATGAGCTTCATTATGTACCCGTATAATGTCGTATATCACGATATTATTGCCAAGCAAGCTGTTGAGAGAACGTATCATGCGATGCACATCCTCTATTTCTGATTCTGTATCGAAATGAGCATACATTATCCGTGCATTCACACCGGTGTCTGTACGTCCGGCCCCCGTTATGGATACAGACTTGCGGTAAAGAGTGGTGAGTGCATCCTCGATAGTTTCCTGCACACTCTTTGCATTTGGTTGGCGTTGCCACCCATGGTATCCTGTTCCGTTATATGCCAATTTTAGAAAATATCGAGGCATTGGATTTTTTATATGTCAAGATATGTATAGCCGTATAATCCGGAGCGATATTTACTGAGGAATTCGCGGCCTTCTTCCGGAGATATTTTCCCTTCTTTCATAGAACTTGTTACCCATGTTTCAACGTTTCGTACCAATTTTTTTGGATTATACTGTACATAATCGAGAACTTCGGCAACTGTTTCTCCGTCAATAATTTGGTCAAGCTCATACCTGTCTTTATACACATTGATATGCACGGCATTTGTATCTCCAAACAGATTGTGCATGTCTCCGAGAATTTCCTGATATGCCCCAACAAGGAATACACCTATATAGTATGGATCATTACCTTTAATACTATGCACCGGCAACGCTGAAGTCGCTCCATGCACCGATATGAAATTATTGATTTTTCCGTCGCTGTCGCACGTGATATCTTGAAGCGTAGCTTGGCGTGTAGGTTTTTCATCAAGGCGAGCTATAGGCATTATGGGGAATACTTGGTCGATTGCCCACGAATCCGGTAACGACTGGAATAATGAGAAATTGCAGAAATATTTATCAGGTAGCAATTTCACGACCTTTCGTAACTCTTCAGGCGCATGTTTCAGTGTGGAGGCTATGTTGCTCACTTCACGAGCAATGCTCCAGAAAAGTTTTTCTATCATTGCACGTGTGCGTAAATCAAGGAGTCCGAGGTTGAATAGATCAAGTGCCTCTTCGCGTATCTGCAAAGCATCGTGCCAGCTTTCGAAAATGCCAGCCTGATTCATTTTTTCGTAAATGTCATACAGCTCTCGAGCCAATTCGTGTTCAGTGGCTTCCACTTCTTCATCGTCATCCCAAATGGGAAGGTGTGTGGCTCCTATCACGTCAAGCACAAGAATTGAGTGGTGTGCAGTGAGAGAGCGCCCCGATTCTGTGATTATATTGGGTTGTTTTATTCCATTTTTTGAACACGCATCCACCAACGCACTCACACAGTCGTTGGCATATTCCTGTATGGAATAATTCATCGAATTTTCACTCGCGCTACTCCTGGTGCCATCGTAGTCCACCCCGAGACCGCCACCGATATCCATAAAATCAATTTCAAATCCGAGTTTCGTCAGCTGCACATAGAATTGACATGCTTCGCGAAGCGCATTTTTGATACGACGAATTTTCGTAATCTGACTGCCGATATGAAAATGTATCAGTTTCAGGCAATCTGTCATTTTGTTTTGTGAAAGAAAATCGAGTGCTTCGAGCAATTCGCTGGAATTTAACCCGAATTTACTTTGATCGCCTCCGCTTTCTTCCCATTTGCCACTCCCTGAACTTGATATTTTTATTCTGAATCCAATATTTGGACGTAACTTCAGGCGTTTGCTCACATCGGCTATAATTTTGAGTTCATTTATTTTCTCTACAACAATATATATGTTTCTGCCCATTTTCTGAGCCAATAGAGCGAGTTCTATATAGTCCTTGTCTTTATAGCCGTTGCACACAATCATGGCATGCTCGGCAGCCGTGAGTGCGAGTACTGCGTGCAATTCAGGCTTACTGCCTGCTTCAAGACCAATATTAAATTTCTTTCCATGGCTCACTATTTCATCCACAACTTCGCGAATTTGATTCACTTTAATCGGGTAGATTATGAAATTCCGAGCCTTATAGTCATAACTCTCGGCAGCGCATTTAAAGCATTTAGATATTTTTTCGATTCTATTGTCAAGTATATCCGGAAAACGCAACAGAATCGGTGGTCTTACGTCGCGCACCTGCAATTCGTCCATTACATCTTTTAAATCCACCGATGCATAACCTTCGCGCGGTGTTACTGCGATATGCCCCCTATCATTGATAGAAAAGTAGCTTAGTCCCCAGCCATTTATGTTATACAACTCGGCACTATCTTCTATACGCCATTTTCTCATTTATATATTCTAAATTCTTTAAATTACACACTATATAATTATTTTGCAAAAGTAATACATTTAATTAATATACAAAAAGATTGATGTTGGCATTACACACTTTTTGTATCTCTGAAATTGGTGTGCGAGCTTCTGGGAAAATATTTTCAAAAAATTCGATATACTATTTTCTGGTCAAAATAATAATCATTACCTTTGCGGCGATTTAGGAAATAGTTGGTTCGCTTTAAAAAGCGATTAAAAGGGAATAGGGTGAGAATCCCTGACAGACCCGCTGCTGTAATTTCCATTTTTTTCAGCGTAAAAATGTCACTGACTGAGCAAGAGTGCAGAAGTTGGGAAGGCACGCTGATAGGAATAAGTCAGAAGACCTGCCAATATTATTAATTCGCATTATTGCGTTCGAGGATTAAACGCAGCGATAAACATGTTGAGGTTATGACTGCCACGTCTATTTGGCGTTTATCTGTTTGCTCATTAGTGAGTATGTGGATATTGAATCCACGTCGTTCCAATGCTGAAAATTTTGCGTTGGTTGATAGTGTAATACACTTAAACGAATTGGAAGTATCGGCAAATAAGCATCCAATTGCCACAGTCCAGAAATTGTCCGGTAAGGAACTCCAATCGTTCTCAGCTACGAGTATTGCTGATGCATTAAAATATTTCGCCGGTGTGCAAATCAAGGATTTTGGCGGTCTTGGCGGTCTTAAAACCATAAATGTTAGGTCGCTTGGCGCTCAGCATGTAGGTGTGTATGTTGATGGTATTAGAATTACAAACGCACAGAATGGAACTGTTGATTTAGGCAAGTTCTCTTTATCCACCCTCGAATCTGTTTCACTTTACAATGCCAATAAACTTGATGTGTGTCAGTCTGCGTCTGAATACGCATCCGGTGCTACCGTGTATCTTCGCACAAAAAAACCGTTACGCGATTCATTATCGGTAATGGCTCGTTATGCCTCGTTTCATACATATTCCGGACGTATCAATGCTCAAATAAATCGCAATGGATGGGCGGCTTTTATTGATGGCGAATACGTGAATTCAAGTGCTGATTACAAATTTCGATATAAATCGGAATATGAAGATACCATAGGAATACGACGAAATTCAGATATAGAATATGGAAGAATAGAAGGCGCTTTATATAAAAAAGGATTCTCGTCACATATCTATTGTTATTTGTCCGAACGAGGATGTCCTGGTGGCATTGTTAGGCGACTTTCCGACAAATATACCAATGTGGGGCGTGAATGGGATAAAGATTGTTTTATTCAAGCCTCATATAATGGGCGGTTTGGCAAAAAGACCCAATTTAAAGCCAATGCCAAGTATTCCTTTGAGTATCTTAGGTATTGCACTGATTATCCCGATAATCAAAACACGGCCAAAGTAAATAATCATTACCGACAGCATGATGCCTATATTGCTTTTTCCACAGCATATACCCTCAACAGCATTCTGTCTGTTAATTTGGGATACGATGTGCGGACATCATGGTTATATGCCGATATTAAAAAATTTCAACCTATTCGCAGATTAGACGAAAAAGGTGTTGTTGCTGTGAATACTACCTTTCATTCGGTCAGGGCTGTAGGTTCATTGTTATACCAGCATTATAAAGATTACACTACACTCGAAGTTGGTGCGGCACATCCTTTAAACAGATTTACACCGTCTGTTTCACTTAGTTATTCTTTAAGGAACTTCACATTTAAAGGATGGTATAAAAATATATTCAGAGTGCCAACTCTCAATGATTTATATTACACACAGGCAGGTAACCGCAATTTGAAACCGGAATATACCAAGCAACTCGATTTAGGTGTGGAATATTTCTTAAATGTAGCGCATTGGCATGCTTCAATGCAAGTTGATATATACCAAAATAGAATTGAAAATCGCATTGTGTGTCTGCCGCTTAAAGGCACCTACACATGGTCCATGATGAACTATGGAGAAACATTTTGCAGGGGATTGAATGCAAACCTTTCTTGTCGTTACTCGATTGGTTTGTTGAATCTGTCTGTTTTGGGCTCGTTTACATGGCAACGTGATTTAAATCGAACAGATTCCAACGATACCGATACATATAATATGCCTATTTGTTATTCTCCGGCCATTTCATTCGGAATCACGGGAATTGTGGCATGGAAGAATTATTCTATTACGATATCCGATTTGCATGTAGGAAAAAGAATATGGTCGTATGCAGACCCTGATGATATTCTAAAACCGTATAATAATGTAGATGCCAAACTATCGGCTGACATAGGGAAATTCGTTGCTTCTTTTGAAATTAATGATTTGTTTGATGTGCAGTATGAGCATATCCCGAGATACCCTATGCCTGGACGTAATTTCAGGTTATCCCTCACTTTCTCTATTTGACAACTAATAAATTTATAATATGAAACATAATTACAAATTTTTGACAATTATGATTGCCATGTTTGTGTCTCAAGTCGTAATATGTCAAGAAAAAATTATCCTGCTAAATGAAGGTCTATGGCAGGCAGATAATGGTAGAATATCTTATTTTGAAAATGGTAAAATTGTTAGTAATCAGTGGTTTCGTGATATCAACGGTACAAAAATTGGCGATACTCCTGACGATATCATTCAAGTGAATGAATCACTTATAGCCATTGCGGTTAATTGGTCGAATATCATCCAGTTTATATCTCCCGATGGCAAAGCCGTAGCAGCGACTGAAGATGTCCCAAACAATCGTAAACTTGCTTCCGATGGCAAATACGTTTATGTGTCATCTTTTGGACACGAATGTATGGTCAATGGTTCAATGGTTGAATTTAAGAAAGGTTTTGTTGCAAAAATCGATATTAATAATTTTAAAGTTGTGGCAGCTTGTGAAGTCGGATATGAGCCGGAAGGTATAGCATATTACAATGGATATCTGTTTGTAGCAAACACAGGAGGATATGCCTTCCAGGAAGATCATGACTATGAAAGCACTGTAAGCATAATAGATGCTGATAGGATGAAGGTCATTAATACCATAGATACCAAACAAATAAATCTGTATGGCAAAATGTCGCAAAGCGGGAAATATTTATGTATAAATTCTGCTGGTGACTATTATGATGTATCGGCTGCAACTGTGATATTTGACTGCGAAGCTGCTCTGAACGGCAAAAAGTGCTGTACGTCATTGGAGTTTGCTGCCACTTATAATTGCACTTCGGCAGATGGTAATTTTTACGCAATTGGTTCAAGATATTCTTATTATACAGGCGAATATACATTCAATTATATAACAATTAACCCGGAAACGGTCATGAATACTGATGGTGCCGATGGTGTTACTCATATTCTCCCGGGTACCGTCGTTCAGGATATTCAGAAAATGTCGATGCCCTATGGAATATATGTTAATCCTTATTCAGGATATATTTATGCCACTGATGCCGGCTCTTTTGTTGGTGCCGGCTCTTTATATCAGTGGTCTCCGACCGGTGTTTTGCTCGGAAAACATAAAGTATATATCAATCCGGCTCATTTTCTTGCATTGAAACCGGATTCCGGTAATGATGGGTGTCCGGATATCATTGCTACTGGTTCTCGAGAAGATACAGCGATATATAATCTTCATGGAATAAGGGTTTTGTCGCCTGTTATCGGGAATATATACATACAAAAAGGTAAAAAATTCATTTATTTAAATAATTAATAATTTATAAAACATGAAACTCAAGCATTTTTTAATTTCGATGTTGGCATTTGGATGTGTTTCTTATACACATGCTGCCAAAGTAAATGTAACAATGAATGCTGTATCAACCTCAATGACTCTCTATGATACAGATGCAAAGAAAACGATTGATACAGGGGAGGCCGTAAATAAAGTTTATTCTTTTGAGGTACCCGCCGGTGAATATTTGCTCACCGCGTATGGTACTGATAGTGTCACAGTAAATGGGACAATTATACTCGATGTTGCAGATTCTGTTGATGAACAAAATTTTAGTGTGATTACTAACACGGTTTATGTAACAAATAAAAATGATAATGGCACTGTCTGGTCGGTTGATAATGGTGATTATGATCTCAATGTGAAGATAAATACGAAGGAAGGTGTGGATGTGGTTTCTACGTTGGGAAATAGCATTACTTCCGGTAGAAATACATTCCTCGCTTTTGTGGGTAATAGCTATAATATTGAATTTATTCCAAGTGATGCTCACAAGGCTGAAGGTTATACTACATTGTATCGTGCAGGCACTCTGACCGCAAATTTAAATATATCAGGCACAGTCCCATTGGGGCAAGATTATTCTATATCAGTCCCTGATGGTGCTGAACTTGCGATAGGTATTAAATTCACTCATTTTACAGATTTTACACTCGTAGAACCGAAGTCAGTTGAAGAAAAGGGGGGAAGTAAAATATACACCTATTATTTGGCACAAAACCAAGTATATAATTATCGTACTTGGAAAAAGAATGGGCTTACACATGGTGGATATTTTACAGTTAATGCTGATAAAGAGAAAACCCCGGTGTTGACATTTACTGATGCGGATTTTTCTGCCATCAATCCAAAAGCTATCAACCATGATGTTAATAGCAATCAAGGATATGAAACAGGTGATATATTTGTAAATATAAATGAGCGTGGACATCTCGACATGAACGTTGGAGATACTTTCTTTGCTCATGCTATGCGATCTTGGGAGTTGACTGACAATTCAACCAACAATTATTTCATTGAACCTGATTTTCACTATACGGTTATAGGTGTTGACGGAAAGCCAAGTACCGGAGTTATTGAAATTCAGAATGCTGATACCAACACTTCTGCGTGGTCGCAAATTAAGGCTGTGGGTCCTGGCACGGCAATAGTTCTCGTCTCTTACGATGCCATTGCTCTAAATTATTACAGTGGTGCAAATAAATCCAATTATATGGGAGGTGAATTTTGGGGAGCTATTTGGCCGGAAAATACAGGAGTTTATGTTGTTACTGTTGGAGAAGGTAAATCTTCCGTGTTGTCAAATATGGTTATAAATGATGATTATAATACTGAAACAAAGAAACTTGCCGGTAAATGTGTTGATGCTGAACATGATGTATTCTATTATCTTGATTCTGAGGATGGGGCTTATTACACTTTTACACCGCAAGGAGTGAGCGATATCACTATTGCTTATCCAAATATTGGTGAGCAGATGGCTTCATATTCAGGATTCTATGCCGAAGGTGTTAAAAAAAATAACGATGGTTCATATACTCTTTTACTTAAAGAGGGCCGACAAATCGTGAAATTGACAGATGCGTCAGGGAAATCGGCATATCAGGTCCTTACAGCAAAAAAATGTCATCGGGAAATCTCCAATGCTTCTCGTCCGGGCAGTCTTATTTTCCAACCGGGCGACAAAATTAAAATTCAGTATTCCGGTCTTCGTCATCCCGCAAATAAATTAGCAGGGATATATAATATGTCGGCCTATGTTACATACAATGGTATTCCTAATGGTTCTTCATTGATTCAGGGTTCGGGGCAATATACATTTGGCTCATCTCCTGCAGCACAGGCTGTTACCATTGATATCCCTAAAGACTATGATGTCCTTTCCAATCCCGAGATTGTGCTAAGTAAAGGTGTGATTCAAGTAAATGGATTTGGTGATCCTATCGGAAATCATCGTAATATAAATCATTTTGCAGGGCGTTCTCCAAACTTTACTGCAATCGCACACAAAACCTATTTTGGTGCAATCCCTGATTTGAAAATAGCTCTTTCTTCAATTAAAGAATTCGATATTAGAATTAAGTCAAATGTTCCGAATGCGGAGATTATGGTATATTATAATGGTAATTTGCTTAGTCCGGATAGTATTGGCAATTTTGAAGGAACCTATGGAACGTATAGGGTGGAAGCCTCGATGCCTGGTTACAGGTGTTACCGCAATGATTTTACAATTGCAGATGATGCCAGCGGAATACAGTGGTTTGATGTTGAAATGGTTGAAGCTCCTTATGCGTGGGATGGTATTTCTGTGACAGAACCTAAGATTATAGATTCTGTTTATCAAATATCCTCCGGTGCAGAGCTTGCATGGTTCGCAGGATATGTAAACGAGGGAAATGCAGACGCCATAGCCGTTTTAACTCATGATATTGATCTCGGTGATTATACTTGGACACCGATAGGTTTTAACTCTACTCATCCATATAGCGGCACTTTTGAAGGTAACAATCATCAAATTACAGGTTTATATATAAATAACTCAAGTGCAACATATCAGGCTTTGTTCGGATATCTAAAAAATGGCTCTGTTTCAGGTGTCTCTGTTTCAGGAACTGTGTCAGCCAAACAGTATGTCGCTGGGGTGGTGGCATATCTTAATCAAAATTCTATAGTTGATAGGTGCGCTAATTTTGCTACTGTTTCAGGTACAAGTACTTATGTGGGCGGTGTCGTAGCTTATTTATCAGTTGCTACTGCAAAGGTGTCAAACTCGTATAATGTAGGTACAATCTCTGGGACATCCAACTGCGGTGGTGTGATAGGGTCGAATAATAAAGATGCAGTTATAGAAAACATATTTAGCGTTGGTGAAGTTTTAGGAACTACAGTCGGTGCATGTGTTGGCGGTACCACAGCAAAAGATAATTTGAAAAATGCATTCTCAATTTTTGAATATAATATTACTGCATCTCAGACTCTTGTTTCTTCCAAACAAATGGAGTCAGGAGAAATAGCATATAAACTTGGTGAGGCATTTGGACAAAAAATAGGTTTTGATATGCATCCTGTAATTGGAGGTAAAAAGGTACTTTATAATTCGGATACAGATACTTATTACAACGATAGTTCAGTCGGTGTTGGTAATGTTGTTGATGATTGCGATTCTTTTAATGGTGCTGTTTACTATAATCTGCAAGGTATTCCGGCAACATCTCCGTATAAAGGCATAAATATCGTACGACTTCAAAATGGTTCTGTGAGGAAGATATTAGTTAAATAAAAAGTTCTTAGTTTTTCTGCCAATGAGGACTCTTCATAGTTTTGTGAAGGGTCCTTGTTGTTTGAAATTAATCAGATTCTGAAAACTGCCAATGTGGGTTTTATATGAAAATGATTATATGCTCGTAAACAGTAAGTATTAGGAATGCTTACGTGGACATGAAGTTGACATAGTTATGATTAAAAAAACCGGTATAAAATGATATATTCGCTAAAAATATGTACTTTTGTAGTTTGAAATAGTATTATTGAATTTTTAATGTTTTAACCGATTGGAAACAAAATACATATTCGTTACGGGTGGTGTGGTTTCTTCATTAGGTAAAGGAATTATCTCCGCATCTTTGGCCCGCTTATTGCTGGCGCGTGGTTATAAGGTGACTATTCAAAAGTTTGATCCTTACATAAATGTGGACCCGGGCACTCTAAATCCTTATGAACATGGCGAGTGTTACGTCACGGCCGATGGGCACGAAACTGACCTCGACCTGGGGCATTATGAACGTTTTACCGACATTCGAACTTCGCGTGCTAATAGCGTAACCACCGGTCGTATTTATCAAACAGTTATTAATAAAGAACGTCATGGCGACTATCTTGGTAAAACTGTTCAGATAATTCCGCATATCACTGATGAAATCAAGCGAAATGTAAAGTTCTTAGGTAGTACTGGTGAATATGATTTTGTGATTACCGAAATCGGCGGTACGGTGGGGGATATCGAAAGTTTGCCTTTTATTGAAAGCGTGCGTCAACTTCGTTGGGAATTAGGACAGAATTGTTGTTGCATACACCTCACATATGTGCCATATATAAAAGCGGCTAAAGAATTAAAAACAAAACCTACCCAACATTCCGTGAAACAGTTGCAGGAAGTTGGCATACAGCCGGATATTCTGGTGCTTCGTACAGAAAAGGAGTTACCGGCCGATATGCGTCGCAAAGTGGCGCTGTTTTGCAATGTAAGTCCCGAGTCGGTTATTCAGTCCATCGATGTCCCTACTATCTACGAAGTTCCGCTTACAATGCATGCTCAGAAGCTTGACGAGTTGGTTTTAACTAAAACTGGCATGACCGTTAGTGGAGAACCGGACCTTGCGAAATGGAATCACTACCTTGAAAAACTGCATAACGCGGATAAGGTGGTGAAAATAGGATTGGTCGGTAAATATGTGCAACTTCAGGATGCTTATAAATCGATTAATGAAGCTCTTTTCCAAAGTGCAACGTATTGCGACCATAAATTGGATCTCCGATACATCAGCAGTGAAAAATTGCACGATGGAAATGTGGATGACGTTTTGCGCGATTTGGACGGAGTAGTTGTTGCTCCGGGATTTGGGCAACGTGGTATTGAAGGTAAATTTGTTGCACTTCGATGGTGTCGTGAGCATGATGTTCCCACATTTGGAATTTGTCTTGGAATGCAATGCATGGTTATTGAATTTGCCCGTAACGTACTTGGACTTGAAGAAGCTAACAGCACTGAAATGGACCACAAGACACCACATAATGTTATAGACCTGATGGAAGAGCAAAAAACGATTTCAAATCTCGGAGGCACTATGCGTCTTGGTGAGTATGTTTGCCGGTTTGAGCCTGACTCTCGTGCTGCGAAGGCTTATGGTGCTACCGATGTGAAAGAACGTCATCGTCATCGCTATGAATTTAACAACAATTATCGTGAGCGTTTTGAACAGGCTGGCATGAAATGTGTGGGTGAAAACCCGGCTACGCATCTTGTCGAAGTTGTTGAAATTCCCGACCATCGTTGGTATGTTGGCACCCAATACCACCCTGAATATAGTAGCACTGTATTGTCTCCGCATCCGTTATTTATGGATTTCATGAGGGCTGCTATTAAGTTTCAAGAGAATAATAATTAAAATATAACAGGTAAAGATTAATTGAATGGATAAAAATACGCTTACAGGACTGCTCCTCATGGGAGTGATAATTTTCGGATTCATGTGGCTTAATAGGCCGTCTGAAGAAGAAATGCAAGCTCGTAAACAGCAAATAGAAAATCAGACAGAAATTCAAACTGCATCTGCTGTTGAAACCTTGACGTTTGACTCTCTTTCTCAATCTGAGAAATCCCAGCTCATCAATGTGGTGAAAATGTACGGCACTGCTAATGCTGATGGCATTATAACCTACAATAATGGTGAAGTTGAAGCTGTATTGTCAGGGACTACATTAACAGGTAGGGTCACTGTGACTGATACTGCTATAAATCTTGTTGATGTATTGGAAGGTAAGGCTGTTTCTGCTATTGCTTCCAAGGCAGTTTGTGCAGTTCGTTCAACCGTTAATAATGTTGGAAAATATCGCGACTTCGCGCAGTATCTTTCTGGCGAAGAAAAAGTTTTAACTCTTGAAAATGATTTGTTAAAATTGGCAATTTCGTCTAAAGGTGCAATGATTACTGAGGCAAAGCTGAAAAATTATACACAGTATGATGCGCCCGAAGTCCCTCTTATTTCCGGTGATACTGATAGCTATGGTTTTATCCTCAATACAAATGATGCACGCTACAACACCTCAGAGTTCTACTTTAATCCCATAATGGAGAATGATTCGACTGTGTTGATGGCTATGTCATTAAGTAGCGGTGCCAAGTTCGGTATCCGGTACACTTTGCCTGCCGATAGTTATATGGTTAAAATGGAGGTGGTGCAGCAGAATATGACTCGTGCTATTCCTTCAAATATCACAGACATGGGATTCACTTGGTGTCAGAAACTGTCACGCCACGAAAAAGGACGCATGTTTGAAGAGCGTAATAGTGGCATTTACTACAAATATTCCAAGGATAATGTTGATAACCTTAGTGAAACGTCTAATGATTCTGAGCGCATCAACGATCGTCTGAAATGGATTGCTTTTAAAAATCAATTTTTCTCGAGTGTTATCATTCCGGATACATATTTTATCGACGCCAATTTGGAAAGTACTGTTATCGAAAAGGGTAAACCCGGCTCAGACAAGTATCTAAAAAGTTTTGTTGCCAATGCCGACTTGGAATATTCAAGCGAATTGTCAGTTCCGGCGTCATTCCATTTCTTCTTTGGACCCAATAAATATCCGCTCTTGTCTTCGTATGATGGCAGAATTTCTCCGGATGAAGATTTAAAGCTCACACGCCTTATCCCTCTTGGATGGAGTTTCTTCCGCTACATTAACACATGGATTGTGATTCCTATTTTTGATTTCCTTGGAAAATATATCTCTAATTACGGTATCATTATACTGATTCTCACTATAATAATTAAGATTATATTGTTCCCGTTTACCTATAAGAGTTTGATTTCTCAAGCCAAGATGCGTTTGCTCGCACCCGATATCAAAGAAATCAATGATAAGTATCCCGGGCAAGAAAATGCCATGACTCGCAGCCAAAAAACCATGGAACTATACAGTCGTGCAGGTGCAAGCCCGTTTAGTGGATGTCTCCCGATTTTATTGCAGATGCCGATTCTGTTTGCCATGTTTGCTTTCTTCCCTTCTTGTATAGAATTACGTGGTGAATCATTCCTGTGGGTTAAGGACCTCTCCGCGCCCGACGCCATTGTGAGTTGGACGGTGCAGATTCCGTTTATCACCAACTACTTCGGTAATCATATTAGTTTGTTCTGTTTGTTGATGACTGTCACAAATATTATCTACACGCGTCTCACAATGCAGAATCAGGCAAGCAGCCAGGCCATGCCGGGCATGAAGATGATGTATTATCTGATGCCGCTAATGTTCCTGGTGTTCTTCAATAATTATGCAGCCGGCTTGAGCTATTACTACTTCGTCTCTTTGCTTATTACAATTATACAAACATACGTGTTCCGTCACTTTGTCAGTGAAGAAAAACTGCGCGAAGCCATGGCTCGCAATGCTAAAAAGCCTAAAAAGAAAAGTGGCTTTATGGCTCGTCTTGAAGAAGCTCAACGTCAGCAGCAAGCTGCTTTGCGCGAACAGCAAAAAAAAGCAAATAACTCTAAAGGACGTCGTTAATATAGTTTATTAAATTATGATATACAATCAATTCCGACGATGTGGAGTCGAATCCACTAAAAAGATGCTGGAGAAAATTCTTCCGGAGTCTATGCAACCAGTATGAATTAATATTATCTAAAAAAAAGAAATTCCAAATAACAAAAAATGACCGAATCTTGTGATATCGATGTCTTGGTAGCCAATGAATCTCACATTGGATATGTTGATGAGATTCTCGACACCATTAATAAAGCCGCTAAAGTGCGCGGCACAGGTATTGCTAAACGCTCTCCTGAATATGTAAAGCAAAAAATGGTTGAACAAAAAGCTGTGATAGCTCTTTGTGGTGATGTTTTTGCCGGGTTTAGCTACATTGAGTCTTGGAGCAACAAAAAGTTTGTTGCTAATTCCGGACTTATTGTCGCCCCGCAGTTTAGAAATCGTGGATTAGCCAAGCGCATAAAGCAGCGCATTTTCAAGCTCTCGCGTGAGAGATTCCCCGAAGCTAAAATTTTTAGTCTCACTACTGGTGGGGCTGTGATGAAGATTAATAACGACCTCGGTTTCCGTCCTGTTGTTTTTGCCGACCTCACAAACGATGAGGCTTTCTGGAAAGGATGTGAAAGTTGTGTTAATTTCGATATTTTGCAACGTAACGATAGGAGAATGTGTCTTTGCACCGGACTCCTTTACGACCCGGATGAGCACGACGGTGAATAAGTCCTCATCTGTAATCATTTGAATCATAAAAAAGTATCATTATGGACAGAAAAAAAGTAGTTTTAGCATATAGTGGCGGTCTTGACACTTCATATTGTGTTAAATATTTGACCGAAGATTGTGGGTACGATGTTTATGCTGTTATCGCAAATACCGGCGGATTCTCTTCATCCGAACTCGATGCAATTGGCAAGCGCGCGATGCAGTTGGGAGCTGTGGATTTTGCTGCCATCGACATTACTCAGGAATACTATCATAAATGCATCCGATACATGATTTACGGAAATGTCCTCCGTGGAGGAACTTATCCTATTTCCGTCAGCTCTGAGCGTATTTTCCAGGCAATTGCTATTATTAATTATGCAAAGCAAGTCGGTGCAGATTATGTGGCTCATGGCAGCACGAGTGCTGGAAACGACCAAGTTCGTTTCGACCTCACTTTCCAGGTGCTTGCCCCGGAAATTGAAATAATAACCCCTACGCGCGACATGAATCTCACTCGCGAATACGAAATTGAATATCTCAAGAAGCATGGGTTTGAAGCCGATTTCAAGAAAATGGAGTATTCAATCAATAAAGGTTTGTGGGGTACAAGTGTGGGTGGTAAAGAAACTCTGCATAGCGACCAAACTCTTCCGGAGCATGCATATCCCACTCAAATGACTGCGGAAAACACTGAACAGATACGTCTTTCTTTCGTTAAAGGCGAAATTGACAGTATAAATGGTAAAAAATATACCAATAAAGTTGAAGCAATTCAAAAAATTGAAGAAATTGCCGGTAAATTCGCAATTGGACGCGACATGCACATTGGCGATACCATTATTGGTATTAAAGGTCGTGTCGGATTTGAAGCTGCGGCTCCTCTTCTTTTAATCAACGCGCACAAAATGCTCGAAAAACACACCCTCACCAAATGGCAACAGTATTGGAAAGAACAACTTTCTAATTGGTACGGTATGTTCTTGCATGAAGCTATGTATCTCGAACCCGTAATGAGAGAGATTGAAGCCTATCTCGTTGAATCGCAGAGAAATGTTACTGGCACTGTTATTGTCGATTTGAAGCCGTATCATTATACTCTTGTTGGCGTTGAGAGCGATTTCGACCTTATGAAAACCGACTTCGGTGAGTATGGCGAATTAAGCAAGGCTTGGACTGCCGACGACGTGAAAGGTTTTATCAAAATCCTTGCCAATCCGTTGAAGGTTTACCAAAATAATCAGAATAAAAACAAATAATTTTTTAGTCCTATATGATTAAAGCAGGCATCATTGGTGGAGCCGGTTACACTGCCGGTGAACTCGTAAGGTTATTGATAAATCATCCCGATGTAGAATTGTCTTGGATTAATAGTTCAAGCAATGCCGGTAATAAAGTTTGCGATGTGCATAAGGGATTGATTGGAGAAACTTCATTGTCGTTCATCCCGGATACTCCCCTCGACGATATTGATGTACTGTTTTTCTGTACACCTCATGGGCAGACGCGCACTTTTATTGAAGCGAATACAATCCCCGACAATCTGAAAATCGTAGATTTATCTACAGATTATAGACACATCGACGGCTCGCACGATTTCATATATGGGCTTCCGGAGTTAAATCGAAAACATATTATTCGTGCAAAGCATATTGCCAATCCTGGCTGTTTTGCTACGGCCATACAACTCGCTTTATTGCCGCTGGCTAAAAATTTATTACTCAATAGCGATATCCACGTCACTGCCATCACTGGAAGCACTGGTGCCGGGGTTAAGCCGGGTGATTCTACTCATTTCTCTTGGCGAAACGACAATATTAGCATATATAAGCCTTTCAAGCATCAGCACCTCGACGAAATTGGACAGTCGCTGCTTTCGCTTCAGGCAAGTTTCAACGCTAATATCAATTTCATCCCGATGCGTGGATGCTTCTCTCGTGGCATTTTTGCTTCTGTTTACACCTCTTGCAAGGTGGATATCACTGAACTGACTCGTATTTACAACGAGTATTACGACGACCATAACTTTACTTTTGTTTCCAATTCTATGCCCGACCTTAAAGATGTCGTGAATACCAACAAATGTATTCTGCATCTTGTTAAGGAAGGTGATAAATTGCTTATCGTTTCGGTTATCGACAACCTGTTAAAAGGGGCCTCGGGCACGGCTGTTCATAATATGAATCTCCTTTTTGGTTTGCATGAGCGTGTCGGGCTTAATCTCAAAGGCTCCGCATTTTAATCAATTTATATATGAAATTATTTGACGTTTATCCTCTGTTCGATGTTGAAATAGTGCGTGGCAGCGGGTGCTACACATACGACAACAATGGAACGGAATATATTGACCTCTATGGCGGTCATGCTGTGATTTCTATCGGTCATTCTCATCCGCATTATCTCGCGGCCCTCGAAAATCAAGCTCGGAATCTGGTTTTCTATTCTAATTCTGTGCATAATTCTTTGCAACAAAAACTTGCCGACAAACTTGGTGCGCTCTCAGGATACGATGATTACGCATTGTTTTTGATAAATTCCGGGGCCGAAGCAAATGAAAATGCCATGAAATTGGCTTCATTTCACACTGGTAAAGCGAGAATTTTGGCCTTTTCCAAGGCTTTCCATGGTCGCACCTCTCTTGCTGTTGAGGCTACCGACAATCCAAATATTGTTGCTCCGGTAAATGCTAATAATCGTGTCACTTTTGTCCCGTTTGGCGACATTGTGGCGCTGAAAGCCGAATTAGATAGGGGAGATGTTGCTGCTGTGATTATCGAAGGTATTCAGGGTGTTGGTGGAATCCAAGTGCCGGACGACAATTTCCTTGTTCAGCTACGCTCTGCATGCACCGATGCCGCAGCCATACTCATCCTCGATGAAATTCAATCCGGATACGGTCGCAGTGGTAAATTTTTTGCACATCAATATGCCGGAATCCGTCCCGATATTATCACTATGGCTAAAGGTATCGCCAATGGTTTCCCTATGGGTGGCATGCTCGTTTCGCCAATGTTTACACCTAAATATGGTATGCTGGGAACCACTTTCGGCGGCAATCACCTTGCATGTGCTGCTGCTATTGCGGTGCTCGAGGTTATGGAAAGCGAAAATCTTGTTGATAATGCCCGCGAGGTTGGTAACTATCTCATTTCTGAATTGCAGAAAATACCGGAAATTAAAGAGGTGAGAGGGCGTGGACTTATGATAGGTCTCGAATTTGATAAACCTGTTAAGGAACTCAGAACTCATCTCTTGTTTGATGAAAAAGTGTTCACGGGTGCTTCCGGCTCTAATGTGATTCGCCTGTTGCCTCCGCTATGCATCGACAAGGCTATTGCCGACGAATTTATCCTCAGGCTAAATCGGGCTATTAAAGCCGTTTATTAACTGTCTGGTTTATATAAAATAACCGACCGCTTGTGTGTGACATCACACGAGTGGTCGGTTGTTTATTACATAAGGGCTCGCCTATTTCTCAAATACTCCGTTTATTGATGCTGCTATATTTGCCATTTCATCATCCGAAAGCGTTAACTTCTCTTTGAAGAAATTCATATCACTTTCTTTGGTGATGGGTATAAGATGGATATGCGCATGTGGTACCTCAAGACCAAGCACAGCTTCTCCTACCTTTACACAAGGTATCACCTTTTTCATCGCTATTGCCACCTTTTGTGCAAACTTCTGCAACTCCGCATATTCGTCAGCACTAAGATCAAATATATAATCCACTTCGCGTTTGGGTATCACCAACGTATGACCCTTTGCCACCGGATTGATATCCAAAAAAGCATAATGCTTTTCATCTTCGGCAACCTTATACGAGGGTATCTCTCCTGCTGCTATCTTGCTGAATATCGAGGCCATACCTTTAGTCTATTGAAATTTCAATTATTTCAAATTTCATCATTCCCGATGGCACCTGAATATCCACAACGTCTCCAACATGTTTCCCAAGCAAACCTTTTGCTATTGGTGTTGACGACGCTATTTTGCGTTCGCGTATATTAGCTTCACTGTCCGCAACAATGGTATATTTCATCTGCATACCGTTCGCCACATTCTTGATAGTTACAGAATTCATAATCTGAACCTCATCGGTGTTCAGTTTACTTTCATCTATGATACGAGCGTTTGCCACAAGGTCCTTTAGTTGAGATATCTTCATCTCAAGCATCCCCTGTGCCTCTTTGGCGGCATCATATTCGGCATTCTCCGACAAATCTCCTTTATCGCGGGCCTCGGCTATGGCTGCTGAAATTTCAGGGCGTTTCACATTTTCTAAATATGCGATTTCCTCCATCTTTTTCTTGTAGCCCTCTTTTGTCATGTAGCTTATTGCCATGATATATCTCGTTTTAAATGTTAATTATATGTGATTAGTAAAAAATTAAGAATCCCTACCGTTGCTCCCGGTTGAGACCCCTTATAATTCTAAGTACTATATGAACAATACACTCGGCAAAAAGTTCATCTCACCACAATGTCTCATTCACTGCGCAAATTTAGCACTTATATTTAAATTTTGCAAATCACGTCATTTTTTTCTGTTTATAAATTCACCTCCTGCTTCCGCACGTGTTTCTCCTTTTTAATTCAAAATTTCACCAAAATATTTGGTAATTAAAATAATATCACTATATTTGTGCGGATTGTATGATATTTTACATAGAATGAAATTTGTAAACATAATGAAAATCCAATACATGGCATTCTGTGTAATTGTTAAATGATTAAAAATATTTTAAAGATATGAAAACCCAAAAATTCTTTTTCGCGGTATGTTGTATTGCAATACAATTCGTTTGCGGATGTTATGCATCTGCACAAGTAAATAATGGAGTATTTGGACATGTAAAAAACGAAAAAAGCGAAATTCTCAGATTTAGAAATATTCCATTCGGAAAACCGTCGGAAGAAGTGCTCGGATGGATGTTAAATCAAAATGGATATGCAATAGGCGATGATAACACCATCATGTTGCAGATTGATGGAATTCCATGCGTAATTATACCCTTGACCCCGTTTAACGATGAAAGTGAAAGCGGATTTACAATGTATATAATGTGTAAAAATGACATGCACTCACTAAAGAAAAGTTATGACAGAATTAATGAACTGTGCCATCGTGGGAAAGTAAAAAAACTTGCTCAAACGGCTACCGATACTGAACTGTCAACGGAGTATGATGCTAACGGGTATTCTCTTTCCATTGCAGCGAGATATTTACCGGAATATGAACATTGTGTCGTGCTTAATTATCGAGATACGAAGAATTTAAACGCAGATAAAAGCAGATATTTGTGTAATATGCTACCTGTGAATAATTCGCTAAGTGTAGATACGTTGAGTGGGCGCATGTGGCTCACAGCCGACTCGTTGGGACTGCGCATTAGCGTTAGTTGCGAGTCCGTTAAGACGAAATTAGGGAAATTCTATCAATTATACATATATATGCACAACAATAGTGATGAGCCAATAATATTTTATCCGGATAAAATTATAGTTAAAGATTTGCAATCAAAAGTGATAGAAAAATCCGCAATATTGAAAGAGTATTTAAATCGTCAAGAATCATTACATGTAGCATATAATGCAATTCATGATGCCGATATTCGTTCTTCGGTCGCAAGTCGAGGCATGTATCAAGGAGGTGAAAATTCTGCATTTAAACACAAGGAGATAGCCATTATGAATGCCTATCACAATAATATTAGGCATAACTATCTCGATTCTACTGAAATAAAGAGTGGTAAAGCCATTTATGGCTATGTCTATATCCCTTATGAAAATTCGGCGACATTGAAAATATCCATTCCGGTAGGTGGCAATTATTTTGATTTCAGTTGGGAGATTTCCAAATAAACATTTTAACTGCAAAAGTCAGTGTAAACATAATAATAACAACATAATATGAAAAATCAATTAAAAAGTTTATTAGCATTATTGCTTACGACGCCTTTAATGCTTTCCTGTGAAGATAAGATGCAAAACTCAGGAGACGGTAGCTATCAAATTAGCTACGAAACACCTGAATTTTGGGGCGATGGCAATTTTCAATCTATGAACGACGAATTCAATTCATATAGAGAATTTTTAGTTGCTATGATGGATCCGGCAAGTGATATTTATGAAGGAAGCGCCGTACTGTTCCATAATTATGGATATAATTGGGTGGAAGTGACATATCCTAAAGGAAAGCCGGAAAAGGTGCAATATTCTATATACAAAACCTACACCAAAGAGCGATATTATCCGTATGTTATCGGTGAAGCATTATCCGAAAATACAGTTATATATGTTGATGCACTATATAAAGATGGAAAATTAATCGGCGATATAGAAGTTTTGCCGCATGGCAAAAAAGTATTGCATGTTAATAAGAAAAGAAAATTGCTATATGATTGTACTAAAATTTATCGCTCAGCCAATGAGATTTATCATATTTCCACATATCCTGGAGAAGAAGAGAGTGCGTTCTATACCTTTTCCGAAGCAAATACACTCTTTGAATCCCCATTCGCATATAGTGGTGAACATGAATCTTGCGAATACATTGCTACCGACCCCTATGGAGGAAAGGTTATGGGCAATTTCGGCTCATTAACAAGCTATCTTCTGCCTGTTAACGGACCGTGTGCTGAAGATATGGTACAGGAAGTGATAGCGATACGTTCTATTGACTATGGACTCGGATATACACCTTCCGATATTAATAAATACGATAGAGTGTGTTTTATGTATAAGAACACAGAATCCCCGGCAGTGCCATATCTCCCCGAA
>JAFLTZ010000024.1 GCA_022509045.1 Muribaculaceae bacterium
ATATATTATTGATAAAGATAATAATACTAACAGCAATATTGTAAATGGCCGTGATATTGATGAATATAATCGCAGATACACCTCCAACTATGAGTATGGCACCGGTGGAACTTCCACCGACTCTATAACAGTAGCCATAGCAGATTTACAGGCCTACGACAATAGCGATGATTATCAATATTCACGCAGGATACAGGCATTCTATAATCCTACAATAGTAATAGAAACACAACCTGCCACCGATGCATTTACATTAGGCTACAGTGCCGGATTGGCATCTTCATTTATATCTCCATACTCCAATTGGTATTATCCATACCATTATCCATATTCTACATGGGGATGGAACAATTGGGGACCGTACGCATCTTGGAATTGGCGATATTCGTGGAATTATGGATGGGATCCTTTCTGGGGGCCAAACTATTGGTCATGTTGGGATTGTGGATACCATTGGCATCATAGCTGGGGTTGGGACTACCACTGGGGTCCGAATTATTGGGGGCATGGATGGGCAGGTCCGTCATGGGGACACGCGCCTGCTCCACGTCCACCACATGTATCTAATCCGGGGTATCAACCCGGTTATAACCAAAATGGACGACGCCCATTTGGAACAAATAGTGTCACACCCTCAACAAGCACGCCATTGGGAAATCGCCGTCCATCGGCATCACGCTCCACTGTAAGCAGTTCTCGTCCGGGATATGCAACCAACAGGAATAACAACGCGCCATCGACCAACGCGACCGGCAATGTCAATAAACAGCAACCGCAAACCGGTAGCGGAAACTCCAAAAGCTCAAGTTCGGCAACACGTCGCACAGGCTCTTCAAATGGAAGTATGGTGAGCACTCCAAGCAATAGAACCAGTCCTTCGTCTGTAAATCAAAGCAATAGCAGTAGTAGCTCAGCTACTCGATATAACTCATCAAGTAATTCATCGAGCAATTCTACAAGTAGTTCTTCTTTCCGTTCATCAGGCGGCTCATCAAGCAGTTCTTCTTCATCAAGAGGCGGATTTGGAGGAGGTAGCAGCAGTAGTACCGGTCGCCGCAGATAGCAAACAAAGTAAAATAACGCATAATTATACGATCTCATGAATAAAATATTCATCTCAATAATAGCAATTGCATTAGCCACCGGAATAACGACAACCGGGGTGCGGGCACAAGCGGCATTTGACATGGCTCAAATCGGTCAAAATGATTTACGCGGAACCGCAAGATATATGTCAATGGCAGGTGCCTATGGGGCATTAGGCGGCGATTTATCATCAATATCGCACAATCCGGCCGGTATTGGAGTATATCGATATAGCGATGTCGGTTTAACATTGGGGTTAAATCTACAATCCACTAAATCACAAGATAATAATGGTGTCAAAAATACACTCTTCAGTTGTAATAATGCCGGTTATGTTGGTGTTTTCAACATAAACTCCGAATCACTTAAAAACTTCAATTGGGGCTTCACATACAACCGTGCTCTATCATTTAATCGCCGCACAGCCGGACGATTTAATAATCTTAAAACATCTCTTTCCAACTATGTGGCAGGAGTAACAAATTCATTAGGTTATTATTATGACCCGACCCAGGCTGAAGAAGGGAGAACACCCGCATCAAATAATTTAGCGAGTGAGTATAATGGATATGTACCCTGGTTATCAACACTCACATTCTACTCTTTTGCAATGTCACCAAATAGTAATGGAGAAAATTTTCAAGGATTATATGGTGACGGCACTCGCGGATATGGGACATTTGAAACTGTAGAAAATGGCGGTGTGGACGAATATAACATCACTTTTGGCGGAAATTTTTATGATAAGTTATATTGGGGATTTGGTGTGGGCATCACAGATTTAAATCATACAACATCTACTTATTACGCTGAAAATCTTGATGATGCTTATCTTGATGATGCTTATCTTGATGATGGCAATATGATTTCTCGTGGTTCAGCCGTGTGGGATTTGCAGAATTATCTGCACACATTTGGCACGGGTTGGAATTTCAAACTTGGTTTCATCGCCGTTCCAACTCAAGCTCTGAGAATAGGGTTCTCCTTTGAGACACCAACCTACTACCAACTCACCGACCAATATTACGCTGATTCACAGTTTGACTACTCAAACGGATTGACATACAACCCCAGCGTAGATGTAAATTGCAGTACACCCGTCGGCGAAATATATTATCAGATATCCACACCCTGGAAATTTCAGGCAAGCGCAGCTGCAATAATAAATTCAAGGGCAACATTGAGTTTTGAGTATCAATATACTGGAACACAGACAATGAGAATTAAAAACAATATCGGAATAACCGATTTTGAAATGACCCAGACTGTTAAAGATTATCTGAAAGCAACCAATACATATAAAATTGGGGCAGAGGTGAGAGTTACGCCACAATTAAGTGTCCGTGCCGGATATTCCTATGAGTCATCACCGGTAAAAGATGATGTTGTCAATAATTTATGGGATATATATACTTCAGGCACTATGCCGGCGTATAATATTGTTCGCAACACTCAATACGTAACAGCCGGTATCGGATATAAATTTAAAAATCTGTATGCCGATTTAGCATATGTACATAAATCGCGCACTAACGACTACCATGCATTTTCTCCGGCATTTTACGAAGAGGGCGGCAGAATTATGGCAGAACAATCGCCGACAGCCGTAGTAAAAGACAATAACAATCAGATAGTTCTTTCGCTCGGAATAAGATTCTAAAAAGTCGCAATACTAACAACAAATATACTCATTACCCTTGTCGATGATATCGGCAAGGGTTTTTCTTACTTCTAAACATAGTATTTTTTTCAAATCTATTGCATGTTAATATTTTTTATGTACCTTTGCAGGCGTAAACAAGCGTTGCGCCGCTGTTGTATGTTATTCACAAGTTATAGCGCAAATATCCCAACCAAAATTTATATAAACAACACGTAAAGTCAAATTTGACACAAGCGCATGAAGTGCGAATTCAAATTGATTATTTTGTACTCTACATTTTATGTATAATATTGATGATTTGAGTTCAATGGAAATTGAACAATTGAAAGAAATTGCCTCAAACTCAGGCATAAAAAAAATTAACGATGCTACTCATGAAGAATTAGTATATAAGATTCTTGACCAACAAGCCATAGATATGGCTCAGGCATCGCAGCAACAACCGAGAAAGAAACGACAACCAAAAGATAAAAAGTCGCAGACTAAAAAAGATATTACGCCGGAAGTTAAAAACACCGAGACTGACGACGCAAATAATAATTCTGATGAAATTGCAACAAGTGTTGAGCCAACAAACACAACTAATACACCTCAGCCAAAGAAACAACGGTCAAAGAAAAAACCGGAAGTAGAATTAACTCTTGAAACACTTGTTCCCGAAGAAGTAAAGCCTTTGGAAAATGTCGAAACAGAAACAACAGATATCTCGGATACTCCTGCCAACAACAATAATGCAATTCTTTCAGAAAAAGAGGTTTCCGATAATAAAATATCTGAAGAGGCTTCAGTAGAACCGGTAATTGAAACTACATTAGCAAATACTGCTGAACATAACGTTTTACAGGAAAGCCAAACGCAACAAGAACGTCGTGATGCGTTTAATGACTTTTTCGGAAAAAGGAATCAACGCCAGCACAATCAAGAACAAGGTGCTTCACTTAACTCTTTCTTCCCAAAGAGTGGTAAAAAAACTTTCACACCTCGTTCTCAACAA
Organism: Muribaculaceae bacterium; assembly: GCA_022509045.1. GTDB lineage: Bacteria > Bacteroidota > Bacteroidia > Bacteroidales > Muribaculaceae > JAFLTZ01. Next base: position 3,744 of record JAFLTZ010000024.1, read on the forward strand.
GAGAAAGAAGAAGCAACAAGAGCCGCCGAAGAAGCTGCAAGAATCGCTCAGGAAGAAGCTGCAAATGCTCCTATAATTATTCAAGAACCGATTGTTGAGAAAACGCCGAAACAATCAAAGAAAAACAAACGCAATCAACAAAACAGGCAAATTCAACAAAATCAAAACCTAACTGCAATACCCGAAAAAGAGCCATATAATTTTGAAGGCTTGCTTAAAGGAATGGGCGTTTTGGAAGTTGTACAAGAGGGATATGGATTCCTCCGTTCTTCCGACTACAATTATCTCACTTCTCCAGATGATATATATGTAACTCAACAACAAATAAAACTCAACGGCTTGAAAACCGGTGATGTGATTAAGGGAGACATTCGTCCTCCGAAAGAAGGAGAAAAATATTTCCCTTTATGCTCAATTGATACAATTAATGGAAGGACTCCGGAGTTTGTGCGTGACCGTGTGCCGTTTGAACATCTTGTACCATTATTCCCTGAAGAAAAATTTGACTTGACATCCGGAAAATCATGCAATATTTCTACTCGAATAGTGGATATGTTCTCACCGATAGGCAAAGGACAGCGTGGATTGATTGTAGCTCCACCTAAAACAGGTAAAACCATTCTCTTAAAAGATATTGCGAATGCCATATCAGAGAATCATCCTGACACATATATGATAATACTCCTAATTGACGAACGACCGGAGGAGGTTACCGACATGGCGCGCAGCGTAAAGGCTGAGGTTATAGCTTCAACATTTGACGAACCTGCAGAACGACATGTAAAAATCGCAAGCATAGTGCTTGAAAAGGCAAAACGCATGGTAGAATGTGGACATGATGTTGTAATTCTGCTCGACTCTATTACCCGTCTTGCCCGTGCATATAACACCGTGTCGCCGGCTTCCGGAAAAATCCTTTCAGGTGGTGTGGATGCCAATGCCCTTCAAAAGCCAAAACGCTTCTTTGGTGCGGCACGAAATATTGAAAACGGAGGTAGCTTAACCATTATTGCAACAGCACTCACTGAAACCGGTTCGAAGATGGATGAAGTGATATTTGAGGAATTTAAAGGGACCGGAAACATGGAATTGCAGCTTGACCGCAAACTTTCTAATAAGCGTGTGTTCCCTGCAGTAGATATCATGGCATCAAGTACTCGCCGTGACGATTTACTTCTTAGTGCCGATACACTCAACCGTATGTGGATTCTTCGCCGATTCCTTAGCGACAGGACATCTATTGAAGCAATGGAATTTATACGTGAGCAAATGGAGCGTACAAAATCAAATCAAGAACTTCTTTTGTCGATGAATGGTTAACATAAAATAAAATTTATTTTTTTGACTTGATTTTTATCATAATTAATTTTTTATTGCTACATTTGTAAAAAATAAGGAGAAGGATGACGGAGCTTGAGGCTATATTGCAGCGATTGAAAGCTAAATCAGAAGTGCTTGCAGAAAAATATCAGGCACTTAAGGCTGCCAAGCTAAAAGTGGATAATGAGAATGAATCTCTGAAACAACAAATGATTAAATTACAACAATTAATCGAACAGCAGCACTCGGAGATAAATTATCTAAAGTTAGCACATGCCATTGCCCATACGCCGGAAGAGATAGCCAACAGCAAAGCCATTCTCACCAAGTTGGTGCGGGATGTCGATAAATGTATATCACAATTAACCGACTAATCTGTAATATATGTTATGACGACATTATCTGACAAATTTAAGATAACAATACGTATTGCCGATTTACCTAATTTATCAATATCGATAAAGCGTCATGAAGAAAAGGCTTATAGAGATATTGTAGATGAAATAAACCGCAGATGGGAAGATAGAAAAAAGAAAGTTCCCGCGGAAGACGATAAAACCAGTATGGCTATAATCGCACTTCGATTTGCAAAACAGTTCTACGACACCGTGATGTCGATGAAAGAACAACAACTCGAGCAAGGCGAACGGCAAAACGAGCTAAACAAAGTACTGACCGATTTTGAGAATAATATCGACAATATATTACTCAAAATTGAGGAATAGTATTCAAATATATATTATTACAGGCTGTCCGAACGAGACAATGTCCTTTCAAGCAACTGTAATAAATTAATAACTAAGGAGATATTGCAAGCAAGTCTCCAATAAATTTGTAATTAACCGCACTACATAACTTTATATCGCGTTCCTCCCAATTGAGGGATTAACAGATAAAGTGTGCAGTGCTTTTTTATTAATATAATAACAAAATATAATAAATGGATTCCTTAATATCAACAACAATCATTGCGATAGTAGCCCTTGTGGTAGGGATTATCGCCACTTATACAATAATGCGCAGCATTTCACGCTCTCGAGCAAAGTCTATCATTGAAGAAGCCAAGCTTGAAGCTGAGGTTCTAAAAAAGAACAAACTACTTGAAGCTCGTGAGGAAGAAATCAAGATAAAGGCCGAGGCCGAAAAGCAGGCTAATATCCGGATGCAAAAGGTGCAATCGGCAGAGTCAAAAGCTCGTCAACGCGAAATGCAACTCAACCAGCTACAGGGTGATTTGGCTCGTAAAAAGAACGAGAACGACAGCGTAAGAGCCAATCTCGACAATCAATTGGCAATGTTAGAGAACAAGAAAGCAGAGCTGGATAAAATGCAGCATCATATCCAAGAAACCCTTGAGCATGTATCCGGCATGTCAGCAGAAGAAGCGAAAGAAAAACTCGTGGAATCACTTAAAGATGAAGCAAAAACAGCGGCTGCATCCTATATCAACGACATTATGGACGAGGCTAAACTCACAGCTAACAAAGAGGCGAAACGCATTGTTGTACAATCAATCCAACGCGTAGCCACCGAAACAGCAATAGAAAATGCTGTGACAGTATTCCATATTGACAGTGATGAAATCAAAGGGCGTATTATCGGTCGTGAAGGGCGAAACATTCGCGCACTTGAAGCCACAACAGGTGTAGAAATAATAGTTGATGATACCCCTGAAGCTATCGTATTATCCGGTTTTGATCCAGTTAGGCGCGAAATTGCACGTTTGGCACTTCATCAGCTTGTAGCAGATGGTCGTATTCACCCTGCACGTATTGAAGAAGTGGTAGCAAAAGTCCGCAAACAAGTTGAAGAAGAAATTATCGAAACCGGCAAACGCACAGCTATTGACCTCGGCATTCATGGACTTCATCCGGAACTCATTCGACTCGTCGGCAAAATGAAATATCGTTCAAGCTATGGACAGAATTTGTTACAACACTCTCGTGAAACTGCCAATCTTTGTGCAGTTATGGCATCGGAACTCGGATTGAATCCTAAAAAAGCTCGTCGTGCAGGTCTGTTACACGACATAGGCAAGGTGCCTGATGAAGAACCAGAATTGCCGCACGCAATGCTCGGTATGAAGCTTGCCGAAAAATATAAAGAAAAACCAGATATATGTAATGCCATCGGTGCACACCACGATGAAGTAGAACCTACCAGTTTGCTTGCTCCTATAGTGCAAGTGTGCGATGCAATATCCGGAGCGCGTCCAGGTGCACGTCGTGAGGTTGTAGAAGCATATATCAAACGCCTTAACGACCTCGAACAATTGGCACTCTCCTACCCGGGTGTAATCAAGACTTACGCTATTCAAGCAGGACGAGAATTGCGTGTTATCGTGGGTGCAGACAAGATTGATGATGCAGAAACCGAAAGACTGTCAAACGAAATTGCTAAACGAATCCAGGATGAACTAACGTATCCGGGGCAAGTGAGAATCACTGTTATTCGTGAAACTCGCGCTGTAAGTTTTGCTAAATAACAAAGGCTCTGTTATGGAGGAAAATAGCACTGAAAATATTTCATCTCAGTCACCCGACAATCCAACGTTGTGTTGTGCACAAAAGGCAGGATTGGAAAAAGATTGCACCTCCTGCACAATGAAGGATTCGTCATGTTCTGATGTAGATTGTAATGGAGATTGCATAGGTGGAACGTGTAGAATTGCTGCCAACTACGAACCGCCACGTAGCAAACGCACAAGCCATAACTGGCTTGAAGATATTCCCGGAGGCTTCAACCACTTCGATATAGTGGAAGTAACTTTTAAGAATACTCGCAAGGGGTTTTATCGCAACACAAACAATTTAGAATTGCACATCGGCGACCTCGTTGCAGTAGAGGCTTCACCGGGTCATGATATAGGCAAAATAACGATGACCGGCAAGCTCGTGGCTTTGCAGATGAAGAAAGCAAATTTGCGCCCCGATACTGAAATCTTAAGAGTATTTCGAAAAGCAAAACAGTCCGACTTAGAACGGTTTGAAGCAGCACGAGCAAAAGAGAACGACACAATGATTCGTTCTCGGAAGATTGCAGAAGATCTTAAACTTGATATGAAGATTGGCGATGTTGAATATCAAGGAGATGGAAATAAAGCAATTTTCTATTACATCGCTGATGAGCGTGTGGATTTCCGTCAACTAATAAAGATTCTTGCCGATACATTCAAAATCCGAATTGAAATGAAACAAATCGGAGCGAGGCAAGAAGCCGGAAGAATTGGCGGTATCGGACCTTGCGGGCGTCCGCTATGCTGTTCAAGCTGGATGAACAATTTTATATCAGTATCTACATCAGCAGCCCGATATCAAGACATATCGCTTAACCCGCAAAAACTTGCCGGGCAATGTGCCAAACTGAAATGTTGTCTTAATTTTGAAGTAGATGCCTACGTGGAAGCTTCTAAAAGTTTACCACCTCGCGACGTCCGACTTTATACTCAAGATAATGAATATTTCCATTTTAAGACCGACATATTTAAAAAGGAAATCACATATTCAACCGACAAGAATATTCCGGCAAATTTGGTAACACTTAACCCTGAACAAGTTTTTGAAATTATAGCGTTGAATAAAGAAGGTATTAAACCTGAAAAACTGACAGTGGAAACTTCATCTCATCCACGACATGATTTCGGAGACATCCTTGGACAGAATAATATCAACCGTTTTGATAAAGTGAAAAAGAAATCGAAAAACGGTGGAAATAGAAATCGTCAAAATTCTCAACAAGATTCAGGCAAAAAAGATCGTAATAACAATGATAACCGGTCTCGCCGAAAAAATGATTTCCGGCAAAATGGAAGAAATCGAGACAATGATGGACAGAACCGGAATACTATAACGGATAATTCATCAACGTCAAGTAATAACGACAAGAATTAAACTTCAATAGGTGAATTCAAATTGTTCATATCGAAATGAATCGAAGCTGTTCACGCGTATTATACTCATCGGTATCTGTATAATATCATTTTACGCGTGCAACATTTCCGACTCCAAGACCATTGATTTTCAAACTATACCAAATTGTGAATGGAGTTCCAACGAGCCTATTCATTTTTACGACCTGATACCTGATTCCGTTATTACAGAAAGTCGTACATTATCTCTTAACTTAAGACATTCTAATTATTATCCCTATCGAAATTTGTGGTTATTCATTGATTACGTTGATAGAGAAAATGTTATACACACAGACACAGTAGAATTCACGCTTGCAGATATATATGGTAATTGGTATAGCAGCGGTTTTGGAGCTTTATATGAATTTTCATCACCGTTGAAGCCAAGTAAAATCAACATACGTGATATAAAAAGTATATCGGTATGGCATGCAATGCGATGTGATACACTAATTGGAATTTCAGAAATAGGCATAACAGTCAAAAATTGAATTTCATAAACCTAACTATTATGGCTAAGAAATCTATAAATACTACTAAAATAATTACATGGATGTGGTTAATCTTTGGGATAACCATGGTATCAATCTGTGTGTTTTTCTTTTTGGTGTACAATGGAATTATCGGATATATGCCGCCTGTAGAGGAACTTAAAAATCCTACCGATAAGTATGCCACGATACTTTATTCGTCAGATGGCAAAGAATTAGGCCGTTTCTATAACAGCAAAGACAATCGCGTGTATGTGGATTATGACGACATATCCGACAATGTTATAAACGCCCTCATCGCTACTGAGGATGCTCGATTTAACGACCATTCAGGGATAGACATGAGAGCTGTGGCTCGTGCGTTGATTAAACGTGGCCTTTTAATGCAAAAAAATGCAGGAGGAGGGAGCACAATCACCCAACAGCTCGCAAAGCAATTATATTCAGAGACAGCACATAACGTATTTGAACGTCTTTTACAAAAACCAATAGAATGGGTGATAGCCGTAAAACTTGAGAGATTTTATACCAAGGATGAAATTATAAAGATGTACCTCAATCAATTTGATTTCCTGAATAATGCCGTAGGGATAAAAACTGCGGCACACGTTTATTTCGAGAAAGAGACAGATGAACTAAATATTGAGGAGGCCGCTACATTAGTCGGAATGGCAAAAAATCCCTCGTATTTCAACCCAATACGATATGCCGACCGCTCAAAAGCACGAAGGAATGTAGTATTGGAACAAATGTATAAATCGGACTTTTTAACAAAGTTTGAACTTGACTCATTAAAGCAAACACCTCTCACACTCCATTATAACAAAGTTGACCATAAGGAAGGTCTTGCGCCATATTTCAGAGAAGAACTACGCCGTATGCTTCGCGCCAAGAAGCCGGTTAGAAGCAATTACATGGCATGGGAACATCAGAAATATGTTGATGATTCTATAATGTGGGAAAACAATCCGTTATTCGGATGGGTTGAAAAAAATCCGAAACCTGACGGCACAAGATATAACATCTACACTGATGGGTTGAAGATACACACAACTATTGATTCCCGTATGCAACAATATGCAGAAGAGGCAGTATCCGAGCACCTTGGTAACTATTTGCAACCGCGATTCAATGCAGAGAAGAAAAAAGTGGCATGTGCACCTTATACATCAAACCGCACTGAGATATCACAAGAAGGAGTTGACAACCTGATTCGCAATGCTATCCGCCAAAGCGAACGGTATATAATGATGAAAAAAGGAGGCCGTTCTGAAGCTGAAATTCAAGAGGTATTCAACACCCCTATCGATATGCGTGTATTTTCATACGCCGGACAAATAGACACCTTAATGTCGCCACGCGATTCAATATTGTATCACAAACATTTCCTTCGCACAGGATTTATGTCAATGGATCCAATTACAGGTCACGTTAAGGCCTATGTCGGTGGTCCAGATTTCAGATTCTTCCAATACGATATGGTATCTACCGGACGCCGGCAGATAGGCTCAACAATTAAACCTTTCTTATATACCTATGCGATGGAAGAAGGATATACGCCTTGCGATATGTTTCTGAATGAACAACCCACCATAATGGATGAGAATAATCGCCCATGGTCGCCACGGAATGCCGGCACTGCAAGAATTGGGGAAATGGTGGACTTACGTTGGGCTCTTACAAATTCCAACAACTGGATATCTGCACGATTGATGGAACGACTATCACCGGCAACGCTTGTCAGGAACATGCATAACTTTGGCATTACCAATTATATCGACCCGGTAATTTCACTATGCCTTGGCTCTTGCGATGTTTCAGTACGAGAAATGGTTGGTGCATATACGGCATACGCAAACAAAGGGATGCGAGTTGAGCCATTGTTTGTAACGCATATTACGGATAATGAAGGGAACATAATATCAGAGTTCACACCTCAACACACAGAAGTTATCAGCGAAGAAGCATATTATAAAATTGTATCAATTCTCCTTAATGTAGTTAATGGCGGAACAGGGAACCGACTACGCCGAGCCCCATATAATCTCACAGCAGAAATGGGCGGAAAAACCGGAACGACCAATTACAATGCAGATGGTTGGTTTATGGGTTTCACTCCGTCACTCGTATCAGGAGTATGGGTAGGCGGAGATGAACGCTACATCCATTTTAACGGCATGGCTGACGGTCAAGGAGCGTCTATGGCATTGCCTATATACGGGCTATATGCTTCAAAAGTATATGCCGACAAATCGTTACCTTACTCACAAGAAGAGAAATTTGCATTTCCTGATAATTTTAATCCTTGCAAAAAAGAATTCTACGAAAGTCCATACGATACGACTCCGGAAGAAGCAATTGAAGGTGTATTCGATTAATTTAAAAATCAATTGTTATGCTTGATTATATAAAAGGTTCAATCGCAGAACTAACTCCAACATACGTGGTAGTTGACAACAATTCTCTTGGGTACTATATCAACATTTCGCTCTATACATATTCAGCGCTACAGAATGAAAAAGAAGCAAAAGTATATGTATATGAGAATATTCGTGAGGATGCCCATGTGTTATATGGATTTATCGATAAAACGGAACGCGAACTTTTCACATTGCTTATAAGTGTGTCCGGAGTTGGAGCCGGGACTGCCAGGATGATACAATCGGCGCTTCGCCCGGAAGAACTTAAGCAATGTATCTCAACAGGAAACGTAAATCAATTGAAATCAGTAAAAGGAATCGGTGCAAAAACGGCACAACGTATAATTGTTGACCTTAAAGATAAAATAAATGTAGGTGATGATACGTTATTAATAACGGTTGCAGATTCTAATGTGGTATTTGATGAGGCATTATCGGCTCTCGGCATTTTGGGCTTTCCACAACAATTGTCGCAAAAAGTGCTTAAAAAATTGTTTTCCCAAAGTCCAGACATCACAGTGGAAGATGCAATCAAACAGGCACTCAAGATGATGTGATATTCCATTCTCATTGAGTGCTAAATACACTCATGAGTAACAGGGGAAAGAATAATAACATATTGAAGTATATAATTATATGTAGCATGGCATTGATGTGTCTTGCATCGTCGTTATATTCTTTTGCCCAATACCGAAAAACCACCCTCCCACCACCGGCACCCGTATATCCAACCACAGACGAAAACACAAAAGGCGATTCCATTGTGTTACCGTTCCCTGTGTCGCAAACTGTGCCCGGGGGCTATGAAAATTTATCAGCCTCAACCTTAGCAGCCGATTTAAAAACACCATCAAATATCACAACAACCGCTGAATATGACCCTGTGACAGGGTGTTATATCATTCGCACCAAACTTGGCGATTACGAAATAACCTCGCCATTTATGCTATCTGCCGATGAATACAACAATATTACATTGCAGAAGTCTATGATTGAGTATTATCGTAAAAAGAACGCAGAAGAGTTTGAAAAGAATGATAAAAAGGAGTTTAACTTCCTTGATATGAATTTTGCTCTTGGTCCATTAGAAAAAATATTCGGACCCGGAGGTCTTAAACTAAAAACACAAGGCTCTGTAGCACTTAATATTGGCGTCAAATCAAATAAGACCGATAACCCGGCCATGTCAGTAAATGCCAGAAGACGTACATCGTTCAATTTGGACCAAAAAATTCAGGCATCGGTAGCCGCATCTGTTGGAGATAAAATGAAATTTAACATGACCTATAATACGGATGCAACCTTTGATTTTGACAGCAAGAACCTTAAACTGCAATATGAAGGGAAAGAGGATGAAATTATAAAAAATATTGAGGCCGGAAATGTGAGCATGACTACCGGTAGTTCACTGATTAAAGGAAGCACAGCCCTATTCGGTATAAAATCTACTATGCAATTCGGAAAACTAACAGCAACAGCCCTTGTATCACAACAAAATAGTCAAACACAATCCGTAAACACAAAGGGAGGTGTTCAAACAACGCCATACACCATCACAGCAGATAATTATGACCAAAACAGGCATTTCTTTCTCGCACACTTTTTCCGAGACAACTACGACCAATTTGCTTCAAAGATACCTATTATCACATCGGGAGTCAATATTACACGAATTGAAGTTTGGGTTACCAACAAACGAGGAGACTTTAGTGAAAGTCGAAACTTCGTAGGGTTTATGGATATCGGTGAGAACACTGCATTATCTACTGATTATTGGACTCCCAATATGAGTTATGCCAATCCGAGCAATAATTCAAATAATCTTTTGCAAACAATTAAGGACCAGTATCCCGGTGCAAGAAATATCAATGAAGTAACACAAGTGCTTGAACCTCTCGCTAACTATGGAATCACCGGTGGAAAAGATTTTGAGAAGGTAGAAAGTGCACGTTTGCTATCACCAAGTGAGTACACATTGAATTCTACACTTGGCTATATATCTCTTAAAACAGCACTTAATGCAGATGAGGTACTCGCAGTAGCATATCAATATACATATCATGGCGAGACGTACCAGGTTGGTGAATTCTCGGGAGATATCTCCCAAACCGACCAATCTCTATATTTAAAAATGCTCAAATCCACCACATCATCGCCCAAGCTACCAATGTGGAAGCTTATGATGAAGAATGTATATTCCCTTGGAGCATATCAAGTTCAGAAAAACAATTTCAGATTCAATATTAAATATCTTAGCGACACAACCGGAACAGAAATTCCATATATACCTGTTCCAGGCTTAAATGACAAGACTCTACTACAGGTAATGAACCTCGACCGATTGGATAATAATAATAATCCAAATAGTGACGGATTTTTTGATTATATAGAAGGATATACTATTATAGCATCAACCGGTAAGATAATATTCCCGGTGGTGGAACCATTCGGATCGTATCTTGCAAAACAAATTAACGACCCAGCGATAGCCGAGAAGTATGTATTCCAAGAGCTATATGATTCAACTATTGTTGTGGCTCGACAACTACAAAGCAAAAATAAATTCATCATGTCCGGAGAATATCAAGCGTCGTCGGGAGCACAAATCAGATTAAATGCCATGAATGTTCCACGCGGGTCAGTTGTGGTAACCGCCGGCGGTGTAACACTTATAGAGAATAGCGACTATACTGTAGATTACAATATGGGAGTAGTCACGATTCTCAATCAAAGTATTATAGATTCCGGAACAAATGTAAGTGTAAGTTTAGAGAATCAATCGATGTTCAGCACACAGAGAAAAACACTTATAGGACTCGACCTTAATTATGCTTTTACCAAGGATTTTAATGTGGGAGGTACGATAATGCATTTTTCAGAGAAATCTATTACTGAAAAGGTAGGAATCGGGCAAGAATCGGTTAATAATACTATTTGGGGTCTAAACATGTCATACAAGAAACAGATGCAATGGCTCACGAATCTTGTGAACAAAATACCGACCGTATCGACTACCGCACCATCAACGATAAGCCTTGATGCGGAGTTTGCCCACTTAGTACCTCATAAACAAAAAACCGGATCAAATCGAGGAAGCAGTTATATAGATGATTTTGAATCGACTCAAACCGGAGTGGATTTACGTTCACCATATTCTTGGTTTTTATCCTCTACCCCATTTGATTCAAACAAAGATGCACTATTCCCGGAGGCCGCCCTCTCCAATAATGCAGACTATGGAAAGAACAGGGCGCTACTTGCCTGGTATTATATTGACCGAATGTTTACCCAACGTAATTCGTCGTCGGCCCCGGGATATATCCGAAATGACTTTGCGATGCAATCGAATCCATACATTCGCGAAATAACATCGCGCGAAATATTTCCTGCCAAAGAGATTAATTACGGTGAATCATCAACTATTCAGACTCTCAACTTATCTTTTTACCCTAATGAGCGCGGACCATACAACGTGGATGCTACAAATATTGATTCTGAAGGAAATCTATTATTCCCGGAGAAACGATGGGGCGGGATTATGCGGAAATTGGATAATCCAAATTTTGAAACATCCAATATCGAATATATTCAATTTTGGCTACTGAGTCCATTTCTCGACCCAGAAAATCCTAATACAGAAGGAGGTGATTTATATTTCAATTTGGGAGAGTTGAGTGAAGATATCTTAAAGGACGGCATGAAAAGCTATGAAAACGGGCTACCTATCACCAACGACAGTACATATATCACAGAGACCGTATGGGGAAAAGTATCACGCCAATCGTCGCTCACATACGCGTTTGACAATACGGCCGGGGCTCGCGAACGCCAAGATGTGGGTCTTGACGGATTGAAAAATGATGAGGAGTTTTCATTTCCCACATATCGAAATTACATTACTCAACTTCGGAGTAAATTATCACCGGAAGCACAATATAAATTTGAGAGTGACCAATTCTCACCATTCAATGACCCAGCCGGTGACAACTATCATTTTTACAGAGGCCGAGACTACGATGAACAACGATTAGGCATCCTTGAAAGATATAAACACTACAATGGAACGGAGGGGAACTCATTGTCGCCACAGGATGTATCAGACCCATTATACCAATCCTCTCGCAGCACTCCGGATGTGGAGGATATTAATAATGACAATACACTCAATGAATATGAGCGTTATTTCCAATATCACATATCAATCAGGCCGGAGGATTTTGTCGTGGGTCAGAATTATATCACAGACAAACAGGTATCGGAAGTGCCGGTGCGTGACGGGAGCAGCCTTGAGGTAGAATGGTATCAATTCAAAATTCCATTAAAAGAATTTGAAAAAATAGTAGGCTCAATCAACGATTTCTCAACAATTCGCTTCATGCGAATATTTATGACCGGCTTTAAAAATCCGACACACCTTCGTTTTGCCAATTTTGAGTTGGTAAGAGGCGAATGGCGCACCTACAATTATAATTTGAACAACAGAGCAGATATTCCAGCCGAAGGTTCGCTTGATGTGAGTGCGGTTAATATAGAGGAGAACTACGGGAGTGTACCTGTCAATTATGTGTTGCCACCGGGAGTGAATCGTATTATTGATTCCGGTCAAAGCCAAGTGGCACAATTGAACGAACAATCGCTCTCCCTTAAAGTATCAGACCTAAAAGCCGGAGATGCCCGAGCAGTGTATAAAAACACTTCGCTTGATTTACGTTTATACAAACGTTTGCAGATGTTTTCACATGCAGAAGCATTGATATCGAATCCAGAAGGGTTGAAAGACGGAGACCTTGCTGTGTTTATACGTATTGGCAGCGATATAAAGCAGAATTATTATGAATACGAGATACCGCTGAAAGTGACTCCTCCAGGTAAATACAGCACCTACGATATGGCTCAACAATATATAGTGTGGCCACAAGAGAATATGTTAAACACAGAGTTGTCGGTATTTACCAACTTAAAATTAGCCCGCAATGAAGCTAAACGATATGACACGGGAGTAACATATACGACATTATTCTCTGATTATGATCCATTGAATCCGACGAATAAAGTGAGCATCATAGGCAATCCATCGCTGAGCGATATCAAAGTGATATTAATCGGCGTCAGAAACCGGTCGAGCATTCCCCGTGACGGTACGGTATGGGTAAATGAGCTGCGCGTTACAGATTTTGACGAGCGAGGAGGCTGGGCAGCACATGGCAATCTAAATATCGGCATCAGCGACATAGCTACGGTCAATATTGGCGGACATAAAGAAACGGTCGGGTTTGGTTCTGTAGATCAAAGTCTTTCAAACCGCAGGACCGATGACCTCACCAAATATAATTTTGCAATCCAGGCAGACCTTGGTAAATTTCTTCCTGAGAAAGTAAAACTTCACGCACCGATATACTATTCCATATCGAAGGAGAAAATCACACCAGAATATAATCCTCTCGACCAAGATATAAAATTGAGCGATGCGCTCGATGCATGTATATCAGAGGCTCAAAGGGATTCCATAAAGGCTTATTCTGTTGAAGCTAAAACAGTGGAAAGTTTTAGTATTTCGGGGTTAAAGTTTGATGTAAAGAGCAAAATTCCTATGCCCTGGGACCCAGCCAATTTCACGATTAACTATTCATCAAACAAACAAAAGAATACCGATCCTACAACAGAATTTGAGAACTCTAATGATTATCGTGGAAGTTTTCAATATTCATACTCGCCATACATAAAAGATTTTAAGCCATTTAAATCAATTAAAGGCAAGTCGAAGAATTTGAAATTCCTAAAAGAGTGGGATATCCATTGGTTGCCAAACTCTATCAATTTCCTCACCAACATGTCGCGTTATTATTACGAGCAGCAAACGCGGTCAGATATTGACGTGAATATGAAATTGCCGGTATCGGTAAGCAAGAATTTCTTGTGGGACCGCCAATTAAATATCACATGGAATATAATCAAGAGTTTGTCACTGTCATTTAACTCAAATACTACGGCTCATATTGAGGAGCCAATGGGGGCAGTAAACAGAAAACTATTCCCTGATCAATATAAAGAATGGAGAGATTCGGTGTGGAGAAGTGTTATGCATCTGGGAACCCCCTGGGCATATAATCAAACTTTTACCGGCTCATATAGAGCACCGTTCAGCAGGATTCCAGCACTGAGTTTTCTTTCGGGAAACGTAAACTATAACGCGACCTATAACTGGGACCGCGGAGTAGTTATCGACGATTTAAACGAAGGGAACTCGATAGCCAGCCAATCAAGTTGGACTGCAGATGCAAGAATCAACTTTGAGCAGCTCTATAATAAATCCAAATACCTACAAAAGATTAATAAACGGTTCGGAAGTACAGCTTCAAACTCAGCAAGAGAGAGGAGCCGAACGCGGAAATTTGAGAGAACTATCAAGCTGAATCCGGATACATCTACGGTTATAAAGCATAATCTGAATGTCAAGAAGGTTAAAGTGACAGCTGTGGCGACCGATGGTCAACCATTTAAAGTGATTCATAAAATCATAGACAATAATACGGTTGAAATTGTAAATACCGGCGAACGGAATATCCGATTTACGATACAAGAATTAATCGAAGAGAAGAAAAATTTCTGGACTGAGGCACCACAATATGCTTTACGATTTATCATGATGCCTCGCAGCCTAAGTTTCAGATGGCGACATACCCGTAGTATGAATATTCCTCAGTTTGTCCCGGAAATAGGAGGTGCGTTCGGACAAACCAAAGCTTACGATGTGATGGCCCCCGGATTGAGATTTGCATTTGGTTTTGAAGATGAAAATTTTATTGAAAAGGCTCGAAATCGCGGATGGCTAATGTGTGATGAAACACAGCCCTCTCCGGCTATAATGTCGAGGACAAAAGAAATAAATTTTGAATTTACAGTTGAGCCAATATCCGGACTAAAAATAACATTAACAACAAACCGAACCGATAACCGGACAAGCCAGGTTCAGTTTATGTATGACAATAGCCCGACAACATTCACAGGGAGTTATACAAAGACTCATTGTGCCTTAGTATCGGCATTTTCAAAACTTAATTCGGATAATAATTATCAAAACAAGTATTTTGATAAATTCCTAAACAATGTTGAAATCATAGCATCGCGCGTGAAGGCCGGCTATTCCGGAATAAACTATCCGGATGCAGGATTTTTAAGAAATTCACAGCATGCCAACCAACCATTTAACGATAAAACAGGAGATATAAACAGGATGAGCAGCGATGTCCTCATCCCGGCATTTGTGTCGGCGTATTCAGGACAGAATCCATCGACTGTGACATTAGATCCATTCCCATCATTGGCTACGGTGTTGCCAAACTGGAGAATCACATACGACGGAATAATGCGCATACCTGCAATCAAAAAAATCTTCAAATCGTTTACTCTGACGCATGCCTACCAATGTACGTATTCGGTTGGCTCTTTCTCCTCGTATCCTACGTGGGTATCGGCATCGGGAGATAAAGGATTTATATTGGATGAGCTAACCCAACAACCCGTTCCGTCATCGCCATACAATATCTCTGCCGTGTCGATAAATGAGAAGTTCGCCCCCCTCATAGGAGTAAATGCGACATTGAGCAATAATGTAACGGCAAATGTAGAATATCGCGATTCGCGTGTTCTCACGCTAAATTCCTCGGCGGGACAAATTGTGGAGACATCGACAAAATCAATAGTGATAGGAGCCGGATATAAGTTTGCCAACTTTAATTCGATACTTAAAATCGGTAAAAAGCAGCAAGGTGTAAACAATGATCTGACAGTGAATTTAGACATATCAATTAACAACAACTCAGCGTTAATACGCCGAATAGAGTCAAATACGGCACAAGCAACAAGCGGAGCTCGCACGACATCAATCAATCTGACAGCGAACTACGTTCTAAGCCGCTTGATTACGCTTGGAGCCTATTTTGACCACCAAATCAATACGCCAATAGTAGCGACCTCGGCATTCCCGACCACCAATAGCAACTATGGTATATCAATCAACATATCACTTGCTCAATAAAAATGGAGAAACGGTCACTAAAATTACGCACAGCGCATTCCTTTAAATGGAATACTATCGACAAGATATCGACGCAGCTGATATATGCAATAACCGGGATTGTACTTGCCAACAATGTTAGTAAATCGGATTTTGGTATAGTTGGTATAATTCTGGTTTTCCAAGCATTTGCATCACTATTTGTAGATAGCGGTTTTTCCAGTGCATTAATACAACGCCATGCTCCGGATTCAAAAGACTACAGCACTGTTTTTTTCTTTAATCTTGGGGTGAGTGTTATAGTGTATGCGATATTATACTTCATGTCACCTCTTATCGGTAATTTTTTCGGCTACGAGGAACTGACACTACTCTCGAGGGTAATGTTTCTCACATTCGTACTCAATGCACTTGCCATAGTTCAAACCAACAGGTTAATGAAACAAATGACGGTGAGACTTATTGCCATAAGCAATATTGTGGCACTATCCATATCGGGCGCATTGGGAATAGTATTAGCACTAAACGGGTATGGAGCGTGGTCGCTTGTATGGCAATCGGTAACACTATCGGGATTAAAGAGTATAATACTATGGTCGTGTGTCAAATGGCGTCCGATGTTATATTTCAGTTTTCGACGTCTGAAATCATTTTTCAAAATAGGAGCCGGGGTAATGACAACATCATTTATGAATACTGTATCGCAAAACATATACCCACTTATTATCGGCACGACCCTGAACATGGTTTCACTCGGTGTTTATACACAAGCTGAAAAATGGAGTAAAATGGGGATTATGTCGATGTCGCAGACACTGAATTCTACATTTTTACCACTTCTGAGCGAGATTAATACCGACCGCGAACGCTTTTTGCGCGGCATAGCTAAAACCAATCGTCTGTGCAGCTATATAGTGTTTCCGGTATTCACCTTATTAGTCCTCATAGCAACACCATTATTCCACATACTATTCAGTGACAAGTGGGATGACGCAATTCCGCTATTTCAAATACTTGTGATTCGCGGTATATTTAATGTGCTCACTCTTCACTATAATAATTATATCCTGGCTGTAGGCAGAGCAAAAATGCTGGTAAGCAGTGAATTTGTCAAAGATATAGTTATGATAGCGGCATTAGCAATAACAGTAACATACGGACTTGAAGCGATAGTATGGGGGCAACTGGCAGCATCGGCAGTGTGCTGGGTATATACTTTATGGCTTGCCTCCAAGGCATTGAATATAGCACCACACACATTAATAGTGCATGCGTTGCCGTATGTATGCATCACTGTGATATCGCTAATTCCTGCGGCATATATGCTTTCGGTATCGGCTAATGCATTAATCACAATAACCATACAAATAGTATCTGCGATAATAATTTATATGTCGATTAATGCGTTGCTGAAATCAAAGATTCAGGCAGATATTATAAACTATATCTTCCGCAAACAGTAGCTTTTCGTGTGTTTTGCACGGAGTGATGAGGGATATCCGTCGGGCGCCAACCTG
>JAFLTZ010000025.1 GCA_022509045.1 Muribaculaceae bacterium
TTACAATCGCATCTCACTCCAAAAAGTTGACATAAATGTCATTTTTTTGGAGTGACAATTTCTACATTTCATACATTATTTTCTATACATTTCACAGATTATCATATTTTTTTCTTAACTTCGTAGTACCCGTTGTTTGTTTGAAAATTAAAATAGATTAACCGATGGCTGGTAAAAAATGGTATGTTGTATTTCAAGGGCGCCACACCGGCGTTTTTGACAGCTGGGATGAATGTAAAGAATATGTAGAATCATACCCCGGGGCTAAATATAAAAGCTATCCCACTCAGGAAGACGCCATAATGGCTTATCGCAAAGAAGGCAATGATGCTGATATTATCCGTCAGATTATTACGCATAAAGAGCCTGAACAATATAATCCGGTGGCAATACCGGGAATAGAATCCAACGCTATTGCCGTGGACGCATCATGTCTTGGAAATCCGGGCACAATGGAATATCGCGGTGTGTCGCTGCTTACCGGCGAAGAGCTATTCAGAGTTGGTCCATACCAAGATGCCACGAACAACATCGGGGAGTTTTTAGCACTGATTCACGCATTGGCTATGCTTAAAAACAAAGGGGATTCCGCAACGACCATCTATTCCGACAGCAAAACAGCCATCTCCTGGCTGCGTAACCGACAAGTGAAAACCACGCTCAAACCCACATCAAAAAATGCCCCGGTCCTGGCTGTGCTGCGTCGCGCAATTGCGTGGATGGAGAACAACAGATTTTCCAATCCGGTAAAGAAATGGGACACCGAAACATTCGGTGAAATTCCCGCTGATTTCGGACGAAAATAAACTTGAAAATCGGGTTTAATTCAAGGCTACTTTCTCATATTTATATCCAAGACGGCTCAATTCAATTGCGGCTCCGACACGAAACATCACCTTGCAGGCACGCGCAAACACATGAAATGCCATTACGCTTTGCGGTTCGATAGCCTCACGGCGTATCATCGTCACGCAAAGTTCACCGCATTTTCGGATAATATCTTCAGTCTTTTTCGCTTGCTCGCTATCAAGCCTCAAACCAAGGATATTTTCAATAATGTTTTCATCCATATCGTCATATCCATGGCTGCCATAGTAGTTTTTATATGGTTTTTTGCTGAACGTTTCCCAATCGCAATCCCATTCATGCGCTACAGCGGCCCCCAAATAGGCGGCCCACGCCACCGAAACAGTCGGATAATGTTGCACCTGTGGCACGGAATCCACCATATACTCCGGTGCAAGTTCTTTCCAACGATTATCTATATCATCACTTCGCAGTAATGTGCCTGGAAGCATTCCGTCAGAGACACAAACCTTTAGAAGTTCCGTTTCTATATGTTGTTCAAAATGAGATAAAAATTCATAATTTACCGGTTCCATATTTTTTCGATTTTCTATTATTTCCGTTGCCGGATAATTGCCACATCATTCCAAAAATCAGGATATGATTTGCTCACAACATCAGCATTTTCAATAACTACTGCCCCATTCGTAATCATAAGCGACACCGGAGCCAGCGACATCGCCATTCGATGGTCATTGTACGTTGAAAACTCCACATCGGCGTTTTTATATCGGCTCCTGCCGTCATAACTGATGCAATCATCGCCGACAACATTTATTTTGATGCCTATTTTTGAAAGTTCTGTTTGCAATGCCGTTATTCTGTCGGTTTCTTTGATACGCAATGTTGATAATCCCGATATCTTAAAAGGAATCCCCAGCATTGCCGACGTTACAGCCACCGTTTGCGCCAAATCCGGATAATTATTTAAATCCAAACTGATTTCGGGGGCATAGTTACCCATACTCTCTATCTCCACGCAATCGGAATGATAGGTGCTTGTAACCCCAAGCCTCCTGAAAATTTCCGCCACCTGCCTGTCGCCTTGAATGCTATCTGAGCGCAAACCTCGCAACGTAAACTTACTGCCGGGACGCAATGCCGCTATCTCATACCAATAAGATGCTGCACTCCAATCAGCTTCAACGACATAGTTCATCCCTTGATACTTTCCGGGCAACACTCTGATATTCGAGCCATTCCGTTCGGCTCGCACGCCGAAAACATTCATCATATTTATCGTCATGTCAATGTAAGGAAGCGATTTACATTCGCCGTCAATATGCAAATTCATACCGCTTCGCATATACGGAGCTATCATCAACAGCGACGATATATATTGAGAACTGACACCGGCATCGATGCAAAAATCATCGGGAGCAGAGAGCACTGAACCTCGTATTTTTATTGGAGGGTACCCCGTATTTGCAATATACTCAATCCGTGCACCGCACGAGCGCAAAGCATCCACGAGAATTCGTATCGGCCGCTCACGCATCCTTTCGCAACCGTCAAGCGTGATGCATTTATTTGGTTGCGACGCAAATTTTCCGGCAAGAAACCGCATTGCAGTACCTGCAGCACCCACATTAATATAGTCACTTTGATTGTTTAAAGCATTGATTAAAGCCGATGTATCATCACACACACCGCGATATGATATTTTGCACTCAGTTTCCGCCAAGGAGGCAATGATTAACGCCCGGTTCAATATGCTTTTCGAGGCAGGCAGTTGTATCTCGGCTGTTAATGTTCCCTTCGGGAAGAATATTTTTTTATTCTCCGCCATACAGTTTATTATACATTAGCTCGGCAACAATCCAATCTATGGGAGTGTCGAGATCAATGCTTCGTTCTGCCGGCATCTCATAGGGGATTCTATGTTTAAAATTCCCCATAGGCATTTTCCGGATACTTTCTGCATTAATAACATATACGGCACCATTAAATTCCCAGGTTTTCGGGGCATCCTGGCGGCGCGTATATAATCCATCCCCTTTGGAAATAGCAAGATATCCATTGGAGGAGGTTTCATAACAATTATAATAAGGATTGCAACTCGATTCCTTCACACTCACCACCATATCCACCTCGGGAGAATACATCGAAAGGCACTGTTTCACATCGTCAACAGTGCGCAAAGGCGATGTCGGTTGCAACAACAACACAGCATCATAGTCTGTTCCCTTTGATTTATAGT
This sequence comes from Muribaculaceae bacterium, assembly GCA_022509045.1. Lineage (GTDB taxonomy): Bacteria > Bacteroidota > Bacteroidia > Bacteroidales > Muribaculaceae > JAFLTZ01. The sequence continues at coordinate 3,047 of JAFLTZ010000025.1, forward strand.
AATCCAGCGCATGCAGTATTGTTTCTCTGCTGCCGGCTGTGTCACTTGCCAATTCAGCCGGTCGCAAAAACGGAACATCCAGTCCTTCCTGTTTAGCACATTCCGCAATCTCCATGGAATCCGTACTAACACAAATATCGGTTATGGGGAACAGCTCCATTGCCAAGCGTATGGAATGACTTATCAGAGGTAAACCCGCAAACTTTTTTATATTTTTCCCGGGAATACCCTTACTTCCGCCTCGAGCCGGAATCAGAGCTAAAATTTTCATTTACGCAGTCAGTGCTATCTTGTTTTCTTCAGCCAAACGTCGCATATTGAGAATCGCATAACGCATTCTGCCGAGGGCTGTATTGATACTAACATTGGTAGCTTCAGCTATTTCTTTGAAACTCATATCTTTGTAGTAGCGCATAATGAGCACCTCGCGCTGCAAATCGGGAAGCGCATCTATAAGACGTTTCACATCGGTGTGAATCTGATCGACAACCATCGCATCCTCCACAGTGGATTCACTCAAATCTTTACGATTCAAGATATTCAATTCTTCATTGTCGCACGAACAAAGATTTTCCGATTTTTCCTGACGGTAAAAATCGATAATCAAATTATGAGCAATACGAGAAATCCAAGCACTGAATTTACCGGTTTCGGCATATCTTCCCTGCTTGATTGTCATCACAGCTTTTACAAATGTATCCTGGAAAATATCGTTAGCCACATCCTCGTCTTTAACGATACGGAGTATATACGTAAATACACGATTCTGATGCCGACTCAAAAGCACATCAAATGCTTTATTGTCTCCTTCTGCATACAAAGCCACCAGCTTATCGTCTGGCAGTGCAACCATTTGTTTCATTACTTTACTCGTTATTATGTTATTAGAGTAAAATGTAATCTATAGGCAGAAACGTATTAGTTAATAAATATTGTTAATAATTATCCTCAATTCGGGATTAATACTATCAAAAAATCACAATAGCATCGGCAAAGATAGTAACTTTATTTAATTTTGCCAAATAAAATTTCAAATGACGCAAAAAAAAACTTATAAAAAGTTTTGATATTAAAAATTTTTGTAACTTTGCCGCAGTTTTTGAAGTATAATTTAATTAATAAAGAGAAATGAAAAAGTTTTTATTCTTAGCTGTAGCTGCAGTAGCATTTGTAGCTTGCAACAACAAACCAGCAGAAAACCAAGCTGAAGCTCCGGCTGAAGTTGTAGAAGTTGTAGAAGAAGTATGTGAAGGTTCTGATTCAGTTCCTTGCTGTGAAGCTACTGAAGCTGAAACTCCGGCTGAAGTTACTGAGTAATCTGACAGTTACTGAATTTATACGGTTTGCACCATTTCCGGATTGCAAACCGTTTTTTTGTTATTACAATTTCAGTTATTTTAACAAAGTAGCAAATATATAATTAAACATTCTTAAATAATACCAAATCTGACCACTCACAATTTTTATTTCCAAAAATCAGCTATATATTTGCGATGTAATTTATAAAACGTGTTTTTAGATTGAAATTAAGACTCATTCATAAGTTATCTATTCTGCTCTTGGTTATTGGATTGAATAGCGCAAGTGGATTTCCCCAGATGTTTACAACGTCATTCTCATCATCGATAGGCTCTTCAAACGTATATGAATTTGACGCGGTAGATATTCGACCGGAGTTCCCCGGTGGCGAACGCGCTCTGTTCAACTTTATAAACGGCGAAAAAAGATATCCTGCCGATGCCTATTCTGCAGGCATTGAGGGACGAGTGCTTATCAGTTTCATCATTGCCGCCGACGGGACCGTATCAAATGCTACGGTTGTGAGAGGAGTGGACGACTCTCTTAATCGGGAAGCTGTGAGAGTGGTGAACTTAATGCCGAAATGGACTCCCGGAAAAGTTGATGGTGAAACAGTAAATGTGCGCCATGTCATAACCATCGTATTCCGACTCTGACACAGCACACACACCCTTTTTACATTTATCTTTTTGCTTATTTAAGCTATGATTACCATCGGTTCGGTTTTCGGCTCATATTCATAAGGTACAAAATTGAATATTTGCGCAATGCGTATTTTGCCGCTTGGTGTTGAATACACAGTGGCAAGCTTTTTACTGCCACGAGAGTGTGCCAACTTCTTCAGTTTGTCGAACGTGCAATCGTGAATATTTTCAATCATTGCTCCATCATATTCCGAATCATAGTAGATGTCTATTTTCTTAAGCTGCTCGCCTGTTCCGGCATAAATCAGTCTATTCGATGGCATACACAGTTTCACCAACCCTATTAAAGCGATGACCACACCTGCTGTCATAGTGGCAAGCATTATGGAATCGTGCTCAGGATTAATAAGTGTCCCGATTGTGATAATAGCTGTACCCAACAGTGTCAAACCAATACCTGTAAAATAATTTTTGCGCGATTTAATAATTTGGTTGTTTAGTGAAAGTAAATCGTCGAGATTAGAAATATTCTTCATCGTGAGTAAAAATTTAATTAACTTTGTAATGTTTACACTATATAAACAATAAGACTATCGCAACGGTTCAATTTCTGAATATATTTTTACTATGGCAGATAATTACATTGAAAAAAAATTTGAAGAACATCTTGCATCTCGCGTAAAACAAGTAAAACGAGCATCAGCAAGCCTACACGGGAAAAAATCAGAATGCATTCAGCTGCATTTTCCACCGCGCCGTGTTTTTGTTACCGGAGGGGCAAATGGTATCGGTGCGGCTATTGTTGCTGCATTTCGTAAAGCTGATTGCAACGTGGCTTTTTGCGATTGTGACAGCAAAAATGGGGCAAAGACAGCACAACACACCGGTGCAAGATTTTATCCGCTCGATGTAACGGATTCTGCTGCATTAGATGCCGCATTGGTCGATGTGGCAACGCTATGGGGCGATATTGACATCATAGTGAACAACGTTGGAATTTTCGGAGGTAAAGATTTATGGGAATCTGAAATCGATGATTTTGATAAGGTTATGCGAACAAATCTGTATCCTGTATATATCACCGGACGTCGCATGGCAATCTTGCGAAAGAATCAGAACACACCAAACACCTACGGACGAATTATCAATATATCAAGTACACGTTATCTACAAAGCGAAACAGGCTCTGAATCATACGCAGCTTCAAAAGGTGGCATTTCATCGCTCACACACGCACTTATGATGTCGCTCTCGCAATTTAATGTTACCGTAAACTGCATCGCCCCCGGATGGATATGCAATGATGATTACGACAAACTTTCACCGGATGAACATTTGCAGCACCCATCACGTCGTGTGGGCAAACCGGAAGATATAGCATCGATGTGCATATATTTGTCGCTTCCGGAGTCAGATTTTATCAACGGACAAACAATAGCAATAGATGGCGGAATGACACGAAAAATGATATACCCTTTCTGATTGGTTATTCGGGTGTGTCTCCCTGCCCGGGCAATGGTGCGCGATTCACTATATATTCTTTATAATAGGATATGCACAGTGTTGTCAGCGGCAATGCAATTATAAATCCTATAAACCCAAGCATTGTCCCCCAAACTGAGAGCGACAAGAATATTATTGCCGGATTCAATCCCATGTATTTACCCATTATGCGGGGTGTAAGAATAATATCCTCTATAAGCTGCACTACACCATACACGGCAATCACTTCCAGGAATACTATCCAAAATGCAGTGCCCGTATCCGTAGCGAGTACCAGCGAAAGCAATGCTGCAATTGGCAATGATATCAACTGCAAATACGGGACCATGTTAAGTACGCCTATTAACAATCCGAATACAACAGCAAGCGGCAATCCGATAATCAGAAATCCTATGCTGAAAAGAATCCCCACAATGAGAGATAATAATGCTTGTCCACGGAAGTAGTGATTCATTGTATTTTCTATGTCGTGTACAACTTTCATAATTCCAACTGCATATTTCGGAGGCAACATATTTTTGAATCCCGTCTTTATTCCCTCGTAATCAATGAGTATAAACACCAAATAAAGTAATATTATCAGCCAGCTAACAACTGCAAATATCATTTTTATACTACTCCCCATCAATTCCCACAATTTCCGTGCCGATGTTTCTAACATCGACATCCATTGTTCCTGCGTCAGCAGCTTCGAGAGAGACTCAAAGTCGAAATATTTAGTGAGATAGTTGTGCAATGTATCCTCTATGACGTGTGAGGTGGAATAATTTTGCGTGTATCGCGAAAACATATTCAACATTTCACCCACTTCATCAATCAGATATGGGAAAAGGAACATACACAGAGCTGTGCCGATGAAAAGAATCTGAAACAGAGTCACTATCACAGCAAGCACATTGTTTTTAATGCGTAAAATCTGTTTGTTTACATTGACAAGCGGGTGTATTATATATGCGAGAACACACGCTATCACAAAAGGCAACAACACACTCCGCAAATAATTAATCATATATATGGCTGCACACACAATCACCACCGCAATTATAAGTCTGACTGTGCGGTCGAGAGTATATGGTTTTCTTTGACGTTGTGCTATATTAGAATCCGACATACTTATATCATTTTTATTAATGTTAATTTACTTTTTCGGAGACATAGTTATAAGAGGTATCAACATTTCCTGCATTGAGATTCCACCATGTTGAAATGTACCGGTATAGTACTGCACGTAATAGTTATAATTGTTGGGATATGCGAAGAAATCATTGTTTGTAGCAAAAATATAAGAAGTTGACAAATTTGGAGCCGGCAGACCAAATTCAGCCGGACGTTTTATTTCAAACACTTGCTTCGGATTATAGTTCAGATTTTTTCCCAATTTATATCGAAGATTAGTGTTGGTATTTTTATCTCCAACAACTTTTATAGGTGAATTCACCTTAATTGTCCCATGGTCGGTGGTCAGCACCACTTTGAAATTTTTTGCCGAAATTCGTTTCATCAGTTCTATCACCGGTGAATGTCTGAACCACGATTCCGTGAGACTTCTGTAAGCAGCATCGGTCTGAGCCAACTCGCGTATCATCTTGCTTTCAGTTCTGGCATGCGATAACATGTCTATAAAATTAACTACTATAACATTCAAATCGGCTGCCTCGAATTTTGAAAATCCGGCTATCAATTTCTCGGCAAATGCACTTTCGTTAATTTTATTATACGTAAACTTATACGGTTTGCGATACCTGTCAAGAGCTGTCTGAATGAGAGGACTTTCATTTATATTTTTCCCTTCTTCTTCGTCTTCATCAATCCACAATTCGGGAAACATCTGCTCTATATCTTTCGGCATCAGTCCTGAGAAAATGGCATTTCGTGCATATTGAGTTGACGTTGGTAAAATACTACAATACAATTCCTCCGAATCAATATTAAAGTACTCCGAGAGCAACGGTTTAATAGCACGCCACTGGTCAAGTCGGAAATTGTCTATAACGATAAAACACACCTTTTCACCATTATCAAGCAGCGGGAATATAGTGTTTTTAAGTATTTTGTTGCTCATCAAAGGGGCATCTTCATTGTCAGAGTCCAACCATTTGTGATAGTTGTGTTTCACGAACTTGGCAAATTCACTATTTGCCTCATTTTTCTGCATCGCTAAAAGCTCATCCATATTAGTCTCCGTAGAAGCCAACTGCAACTCCCAATACACTATATTTTTATATACTTCATACCAATCCTGAATAGTGGAAGCTGTGTTTATACTGTCGCCAATATGTGAAAATTCCTGACGGTAATCGTTAGACGCCTGCTGCTTTACAAGTTCTCCCGAGTGTAGGTTTTTCTTTATCGACAGCAATATTTGATTGGGATTAAGAGGCTTTATCAAATAGTCGGAAATTTTGTTACCAATAGCTTGATTCATAATATCCTCTTCCTCGCTCTTGGTAGCCATTATCACAGGGACATCCGGCAAAATGCGTTTAATTTCCGATAATGTCTCAAGACCACTCAACCCGGGCATATTCTCATCAAGGATAATAAGATCAAAACTGCCATTCGCCGCCTTTTCGAGAGCATCACGCCCATTCGACACAGTTTCAATCTCATACCCCTTTTGTGCAAGAAAAAGAATATGCGGTTTTAGCAAGTCTATTTCATCATCTGCCCAAAGTATAGTAACATTGCTCATAATTCTGCATTTTGTTCTTCATTAACAACCATTATTTACCAAACAAAGTTGTTAGTTTTCCACAAATATACGAAATATTTGCTCTAATTTTACGATATTTGCATAAGAAACATAATATTCACTAATAAATAGTTAAACTACAACAACAATGAAGCGTTTATATTACTATTTTATCGGCATGATGTGTGTGTTGCCAATTCAAAGAATTAGTGCCGAAACTGTGGAAATTTCAACACCAAACAACACATTGGCATTATTTGCCAAGCCTGGTACCTCTTTGGAGTTTCTATATTATGGCGAAAAGCTATCGGATACCGACCTTCGTTCATTTGCGGATTCGCAACGTGCATGGATTGCCGGATACCCTGTTTTCGGAATGTACGGACCGCAGGAAACCGCTTTGTCTATCATCCAAAATGACGGTAACGCTACAGCTGAGTTTAAAGTGCAAGGCGTTGAAAAGAATGATGATGACATCAGCTCTATAACAACCATCACATTTGAAGATTCAGCCTATCCTGTAACCCTTAAGCTCCACTATCGTGCCTACAATGAAGTTGATATGATAGAAACCTGGAGTGAAATCGTAAATAATGGCAAAAAGCCTGTAACACTCACCCAATATGCATCGGCATATCTTCCCATTCACAAAGGCAACGTTTGGTTATCAAGCCTTTATGGAGCTTGGGGCAATGAGGGTCAAGTTGAAACAGAAGCACTCACTTTCGGCATGAAAGAAATTAAAAATAAAGATGGTGTACGTAACACTCATTTTTCACATCCGGAAGTTATGTTCTCTCTTGATGGAAAGCCTTGTGAAAACACCGGAAGAGTAATCGGTGCGGCACTCTGCTACACCGGGAATTACAGCCTGCGCATTGACACAGACTTCTCCGATTATCACCATTTTTTTGCAGGAATCAACGAGGATAACTCTGCATACACACTTAAAGGGGGAGGCACATTCACTACACCTCCGGTCGCTCTCACTTATAGTGGAGAGGGATTGAGCGGGGCAAGCAGAAATTTCCATAAATGGGGGCGAAAATATAAACTTGCACATGGCGACACCGAACGTAAAATCCTACTAAACAGTTGGGAAGGAATTCACATGGATGTAAACGAGCCTGAACTCGCCCAAATGATGCAAGACATAGCCGACATGGGTGGCGAACTATTCGTCATGGATGATGGTTGGTTTGGCGAGAAATATCCGAGAAAGCGTGACGATGCCGGACTTGGAGATTGGGTGGTGGATAAAGAAAAACTACCTAACGGCATTGAAAGTCTCATTGAAACAGCCGACAAAATCGGAATAAAATTCGGTTTATGGATAGAACCGGAAATGGCAAACACAAATAGCGAACTCTACGACAAACACCCGGACTGGATTGTAAAAGCCGCAAACCGACAATTAGTCACCGGCAGAGGAGGCACACAAGTTGTACTCGACTTGTGTAACCCAAAAGTTCAGGATTATGTGGTGGGTATTGTTGATAATATCATAACAAAATATCCGGGATTGGATTACATCAAATGGGATGCAAATATGAACATCTCAAATTACGGCTCACAACACCTTCCTATGTCAGAACAGAGCCATTTTGCCATAGAATGGCACAAGGGACTTGAAAAAATTTGCAAACGCATACGCGAAAAATATCCGGAAATCACATTGCAATCGTGTGCGTCGGGAGGTGGTCGTGTTAACTGGGGGTTTATGCCATACTTCGATGAATTCTGGACGAGCGACAACACTGATGCTTTGCAACGCATTTATATGCAATGGGGAACTTCCTATTTCTTCCCGGCTATTGCTATGGCTTCACATATATCGGCGACACCCAATCATCAGACTCTTCGCACCACTCCACTCAAATTCAGAGCCGATGTGGCAATGGCAGGACGTCTCGGAATTGAAATGCAGCCAAAGGATATGACTGCCGAAGAACGAGAATTTTGCAGTCGCGCATTAGCCGACTATAAAAAGATACGTCCTGTGGTGCAATTTGGAAATATTTATCGCTTGCTCTCGCCATTTGAACACAAAGGACTTGCTTCGCTAATGTATGTTAGCGACGAAAAGGAAAAAGCAGTGTTCTACTGGTGGCGCACTGAGCACTTTGTAAATGAGCATTTCCCGATTATACCTATGGCCGGATTAGACCCGAACAAGAATTATAAAGTAACGGAGCTGACAAGAATAGACAATGTCCCTCTACGGGTAGAGGGTAAGGTATTCTCCGGGAAATACCTCATGACACATGGTCTTGATTTGCCATATGGACATAATGTTGATTCCGATAAACGGAACTCGTATGCAAGCCGTGTGCTTTATCTCGAACAAGTTGATGGCTACAACGATTAAGCTGTGAATTTAAAATAGTATGGGACGTGCAGAAACACGTCCCATATTTTTTATCCGTTGCTAATTTCATTCACAAGAGAGAGATTTCAATCTCCGGATATTAGTTATACCCTATATCGTAGGACTCAATCATTTTATTATTGAAACAATTATCCGACAAGAATGTTCACTAACGCCGTATCAATATAATTGCATTATATAACAGACATAAAACAACAATCCACAATCTTTGTCTAAAGATTGTGGATTGCCATATTAATTTCAAAATTATTTTACCACAATGCTTTTGGGTGGAAACGGAACACTTTAACACCTTCTTGACCGAATGCCACAGTAATAATTCTGTCGTGACTGCCATCTTCGTTTGCTTCATCAGCTTCTCTTGCCACCACATAATTTGCGGAACCGTCGGTGTCGTTCGGCAGATTCCATGACGCAACTTCATCGAGTTTATATCTGTTGTAAATTGACAGTTTGCTGCCGTTTGCTACATATATAAAGCCATTATGTTTTTCGCTTCCATGTCCTTCATCTACAAACACACCGTTTACCGGGCGACCGCCGAAGTCCAATCTGCCTTCATTCGTTCCGTAGCTGTCATTTTTATAGTATAGACCACCCTTGCCTAACGCTGCGTAATATTGCGATTCGCTTCCCGGCAACATAAAAAGCACATTCTTACCATCTATCGGAGAAACAGGATTTTCAAATGTCTTATTAAATAATTCATATCCATATCCGTAATTTACAAGGTCATTTATATCCTTGGTCGTCACATCTTTCAATATGGTATCATCACTGTTGCCATAACCTATTGTAGTCTGTCCGGTAAGTCGATTGTTTATAAGATCTACTTTTACCATTTTAGCTTGTATGGCAGTGTTATAAGTAAAACCTTCCGGGAAATCTTCTGAGAGATAAAGGAATGTAGCTTTACTATAGCCACCATCTTTAGCCACATGCTTTACCGAGCCTTCCGATTTCACAAAATAATCGTTACCACTCCAATCCTTCTTTGCTTCAAACAAGTTGCTGCTTGCAGCATTCAGCAACGCTATACCTCTTCGAGTGGCAAGAATATATGTATCGTAAGCCCTCACTACCGCATTTACATCTTGTGCATCAACTCTGCCGAGTGATTTACCATTCGCATCAAGTATCTTATCATTTGTATAAACCACCTTATAATCAAAAGTCGGGGATCCTTCAAGATTCAACTTGGCTATAATCGCCTGTGTATCTGTCTTACCTGTCGATGTCGGTTTTGAAAGATGACCTACGGCTATCAATCTGTCAGTTTCCACACTCGACAAGTCGTCAGGAGTATCGAAAAAAAGGTGATTGAAATCAAATTCAAGTTCCGATGGATTCGCCGACTTGTAAATGTTTTTCAAAACTACCTCTCCGTTTTCAATCTTAAATGTTTCGATTAATCCGGCTACATCTGTTTTCAAATCAGTGTTATAGTTATTGCCTTGCAAATGATATGTAGCATAGTACATGTCGGTTTTAGCATCATAATAAACACAAGTAGCTGAAAGATGACGAGAATTTCCACTCTCCACTTTAGATTCAAATACTTGGTCAGAAGGATTTTCTATTTCGGCTATCAATTCAAGAATAACGGGCTTTTCTGCTTCTGCTCGTGTTCCGGGCACTTTTACTCTGTTTTGGTCGCCTGCCATTACGGCCAACTGCGCATGCTTCAACCCTGTAACTTCTTCCTGTACTTCCGTTTCCGGTCCGGTCATTTTCAGCGCGTCATCTGAACATGCATTCAATAATGCCGCAAGAGTCAAAATTGATAAGACTTTTTTCATAAATAGTATCTTTTAATTGTGATATTATCGTTAATTTTAGCATATTTTGCCACAAATGTAAGCATTTTTATTGACACACCAATAAATATTCGTATTTTTATTTCATTAAAACTGATTTAAATTCAAATCTGGGCCATAAATCAGTATAAAATAGTTATATTTGCAGAATTAAAGCAAATTTGTATAACTGATATGAAAAAACTGATAATAGCAGCTATGGCAATAGTTGGTATGGCAGCAATGGAATCGTGCTGCAACGATAAAAACTGTGGAGAAAACAAATGCATGAACGCGCAAGCGGAAGAAGTGTCGGCAATTCGCCTCAATGTGTTCTACACTGTGAGCGATGAGGCAAATCGTGCAAAAGCCATAGAAATAGCAAAAGAACTCGTGGCTGCATCACGTCTTGATGCCGGGTGTATTTCATATGATTTCTTGGAAAGTGCTACTCAACCGGGAGAATACATGATAATAGAAACATGGGAAAATGACTCGGTGCTCGACCTTCACAGCAATGCCACGCATTTCGCCACCTACGTACCACAACTTCACGAACTTGGAGAAATGCGTTTGGAACGTTTTGAAATAAAGAAATAATGGCTCCAATGTCTAACGAAGCAATGGGAAAGAAAAAGGTAGTAATCATTAATGGTCCAAACCTTAATCTTACGGGATTACGCGAGCCGGAAATATATGGAAAAACCGGGTTTCAAGAATATATCGGCATTCTTAAACAAAAATTTACGGATACTGAAATTGTGTATTTTCAGTCAAATTCAGAAGGCGCAATAATCGACGAACTGCATAAGTACGGTTTTGACACCAACATTGGAATAGTGCTTAATGCCGGTGCATATTCACACTATTCGATAGCTATAGCCGATGCCATTCGAGCTATTACCGTTCCGGTGATAGAAGTACATCTTTCAAATATCTACTCCAGAGAAGAATATCGCCATAACTCTGTGACAGCGCCGGCATGCAAAGGAATTATTGCCGGTTTTGGGATGCAAGGATATGAACTCGCTATAAGAGCTATTATCAATGACTGAAGAACTCGAGGAATATATATGCCGACACATTGATGCCGAACCGGCTCACCTTGCCACACTCAACCGAGATACATACCTGTATCATTTGCGTCCGCGAATGTGCAGCGGGCACCTGCAGGGCAGATTGCTAAAAATGTTTGTACGCATGATTCAGCCAAAAAGAGTGCTTGAACTTGGCACTTTTACCGGATACTCGGCTCAGTGCCTTGCCGAAGGATTAATCACGACAGATGCCAAAGTACATACCATAGAAATAGATGATGAACTTGAAGATTTTATCAGAGAGCACCTCTGTGAGTCCCCCTACAATGACAATATACACCTTCACATAGGTGATGCCCTTGAAATAATCGACACACTCGAGGATGACTTTGACCTTGTATTTATCGATGCTAACAAGCGGCACTATCTCGACTACTACCACAAAGTGTTGCCACGCGTAAAATCAGGTGGATATATCATTGCCGACAACACTATATGGTATGAAAAAGTAACTGAAGAAAACTCCAGACATGACGCCCAGACTGAAGGCATTATAGCCTTTAACAACTACATCGCAACTGATGACAGAGTGGAGAAAGTAATAGTGCCTGTACGCGACGGACTAACTATAATATACAAAAAACCATAAATCATATTTTATATATCAAACAGGATGACAGCATTTAACGACAAATTACGACAAATAACAGCACACAAAGAATTTAGAGGCACTATAATTGCCATCGCAGTCTTTGCAATCACATCACTGATATATTTTATACCCGATGCTTTTGAAGGGAATGTCCTCCGTCAGCACGACACACAGCAAGGTATTGCACTCGGACATGAAATAAGCCAATATGAGAATGAAACAGGCGAATTGTCGCGCTGGACAAATTCTGTGTTTTCAGGAATGCCAACATTCCAGATAAGCCCTCGCTACGATAGTTCGACACCGGTGTCATGGGTTGGGAAAATATTAGGACTCGGACTCCCTTCCCCCGCGAACCTTGTATTTATCATGATGCTCGGATTCTATATTTTGCTTAAAGCAGTGAAAATGCGTTGGTATATTGCAATACCGGGAGCTATAGCATGGGCTTTATCCACCTATTTTATTATAATCATAGGAGCAGGGCATATATGGAAATATATTACATTGTCGTATATACCGCCCACAATAGCAGGTATAATATGGGCCTATCGCGGAAAGTACATTACCGGTAGCTTAGTGGCTGCATTATTTGCGACATTGCAGCTCGCCGGAAACCACATACAAATGACATATTATTCAATGTTCCTGATACTGGGATTGTCTGTTGCATACCTCGTAACATTCATAAATAGAAAACAAGAAATGCAATGGGTAAAGGCTACTTTGGCGCTGTTGTGTGCGGCTTTACTTGCTGTTATGGCAAACTCTCCAAACTTATACAACACCTACAAATACAGCAAAGAGACCATGCGTGGCGGACATTCGGAACTTGCATCTGAAAACGTAAGTCCTAACGCAACCAAGGGAGGCCTTGACAAGGACTATATTACACAATGGAGCTATGGAAAAGATGAGTTACTGACTCTGTTAGTGCCCAATGCCAAAGGTGGCGCACACATTAAGCCGGAGAAAGGAAACAATCTGCCACTATTGCTCAACAGCACAAAAGGAGCTAAAGAAATGTTTGAAACCGGAAAAATCGATGCACAGACATACCAAGCGTTAGGTTCATTCTATCAATATTTTGGTGATCAACCTATCACTAACGGACCTGTATATGTGGGTGCGTTGATTTTCGCACTATTCATATTCGGATGCATCATAGTAAAAGGACCTATAAAATGGGCTGTCGTGATAGTGACGTTTGTTACTGTTTTACTCTCACTCGGGCACAATATGATGTGGTTTACCGAGCTGTTTATCGACTACTTCCCGATGTACAACAAATTCCGAACAGTATCGAGTATTCTGATAATTGCAGAACTTACCATGCCATTGCTCGCAATGATGGGGCTTCAAAAACTGCTGTTAACTGAAAACGGATTTAAAGAATACGCAAAAGCTTTGTATATATCATTCGGTGTTAGCGGATTTTTATGCCTGATACTTCTTTTGGCACCGTCAATGCTTATTGGTAACGGGTTCCCGGAAGGTGAATATTCACATTACGCAGCTCAAGGACTTGTGGCACAATATCCCCAACTATTCGATGCAATAGCAAACGTACGATTTCAACTCGTGAAAGCTGATGCCCTTCGCAGTGTACTCATTCTCATATTAGGATTAGCCGTAATATTTCTGTTCGGCAAAGGTAAAATATCCTACAAATTAGCAGCCGGTGTACTCGCGCTGATTATCTTAATCGATCTTTTCTCCGTTAACAAACGCTATCTCAACAGTGATTCATTTACCGCTCCGGTAGCACAAAACAACGAGCAATTCACACCACGTCCTGTGGATTTAAAAATATTGCAGGATACCACTATGAACTATCGGGTAATGGATATGACGAAGTTCTCGGAAGCCATGCCTTCTTATTTTCACCGGACTATAGGAGGATATCATGCCGCTAAATTATCACGTTATCAAGATATTATAGACAAGCATATAGCAGGTGACAAGGGATTGAATTTCACGATTCTCAACATGCTTAATGCTAAATATATCATCACGGATGATAACAATGCAGAAGTAAATTCTAACGCTATGGGCAACGCATGGTTTGTTGAAAAAGTGAAATTTGTCGATACTCCGGATGAGGAGATTACTGCTCTTTACACCATCCAAGTGGATTCGGTAGCCGTAGCCGACCGCAAATTTGCCGAAATCCTTACCTCCGGAGCTAAATCCGATAACGACACAATCTTCGAAACGTCATACGCACCAAATCGTCTCACATACCACTATACTAAAGCAGAACCAGGTGTGGCTGTGTTCTCGGAGGTATATTTCCCTTGGGGGTGGGAAGCGACTATCGACGGAGTTCCGGCAGAGATAGGACGAGTAAATTATATTTTACGTGCACTGACAGTACCTGCCGGCGAACACAATATCGAGTTCGTATTCAAGCCCAAGTCCGTAACAATGACCGAAACATTAGCTTTTATATCAATAGCAATCATATATATTGGATTGATTACTATTGTGCTCCTTTCAATCTTTTGGAAAAAGGACAGTAGCTCTACAGACGCTAAGTGTGACATAGTCGATGAATAAAACTGTAAAACAGAAGATTCAATATTTTCTCTCAGCCCCGCTTCGCTACCGGACGAAACGGGGTTTTGGAGTACATTCTCCTTTCGCTTTTCAATATATTATGAATGTGTGGAGCGAAAAATATCATTATTACGCTTATTCTGAGATAGAAAACAAATATCATAGGTTGATTTTCCGCACAATCAATTATCTACGACCTTCACGAATAGCATTATCTATTGATGACCCTTTAATGGAACGAGCTATTACACTCAGTGCACCTCGAGCAAAGATATTCAAAGAAAATATTGATATATCTGCCGAATGTTTTGTTATTGACAAATCAACACCTGAACTCGATAATATTTTCCGACAAAAAATAAAAACAGGAACAGATTTTACAGTAATTGTTTGTAATGACGCTGATATATTCACAGATGCAAATTATGGTATGAGTTTCGGGAACAACAAGCTCCGAATTTATATCATGCGACACGTACTCCCACGACAAAATTTCAATGTGAATCTTTAACCCTCGATGCCGCTATCAACGCAACACACACGGCTGAGAGTGCCGAAACCGCTATCGACATACATCCAACAGCAACAACATCCATCCATTGTACCATCACCGGATAAGCATCAACAATCATCGCATTAGTATCACCACTCAATTTCAGCAAGCCATAGTGTTCCTGCAACAAGGACATCGCAATTCCTAAAACCACCCCGATAAAAGTACCTAAAACACCTATAATCACCGTTTGCCAGGCAAAAACACCAACAATAAAACCCCGAGTGGCACCAAGATTCGACAACGATTTAATAGCCGATTTTTTCTCCACAATCAATACAGAAAGTGCGCTTACCACATTAAACATGGCAATCAATAGGATGAAAGCCAAAAGAAGAAATGAGATCCATTTCTCAATATTAATCATTCTGAATGATGTTTCCTGCTGCATGAGCCTGTTTTTCACAACATAGTCGGGACCAAGGTATGACTTTATTTTTGACATGAGTTCGGATTCAGCGACCGACTTATTTGTAGTAATCTCAATAGCAGTAGATTGTGTAGGATAATCAAAAAGATGCCTCCCAACCGAGATAGGGACTATCATAGTGGATGCATCGTAGTTCATTTCATCAATTTGAAACACTCCGGTAATAAAAACAGTATCCGACCGAAAAGCTCCGGCATAATTTGTCGGATTCACTTTTCCAATCCTTTTTGGAGTGTATAATCTCAAATATCGTGTATAACCGGGATGTGCACTTAGCGACATGGCAGCACCCACACTAATAACTGCGTAATCACCAAATGAATCGGTGAGCAAATACCGTCCATCCGGTTTCACCGCTTCGGCTATTCCGCAGGTCTGCTCATGCTCTTGAGTAACAGCCTTTATACTGACCGGCATCTGTTTTTCCCCATACACGGCTAACGCGTTATCTTCAATAACCGGCAAAGCATACCGAATTGCATCGAATCGTTGTTGCAACTCGGAGGCAACACTATCAGCATTGGCAATCTCCTTTCCCAAGCTCGGATATATCTTTAAATCAGGGTCGATACTTGACAATTTCTCTTCAATGAGAGTGCTGAAACCGTTGAATACGGAAAGAACACACACCATCGCTCCCGTTGTTACTACTATACCACATATAGCAACAACCGATATTAGGTTAAGAACACTGTGCGATTTTTTCGACCTAATATATCTAAGAGCAATTTTATAGGATAACAAATTCATACGCCGACAGCTGACGCTCAATATTTATTGTTTTAACAATTGGTCGATATGATCGATATAGTCAAGCGAATCGTCTAAAAAGAACGTTAGTTCAGGTGTTTTGCGCAACTGATATCTAACCTTCTGAGCAAGGTTATATCTAATAGACTTTGTCATACGATTGACTGTGTCAATCGTTTCCTGTGCCTTTCCGGAAGGGAACACGCTCAGATATATTCTGGCGATACTCAAATCGGGAGATACTCTTACAGTACTTACCGAAACAAGAGCATTACCCATTTTGGATGTTTCTATGCGGAATATTTCTGACAATTCTTTTTGTATCAGTCTGGCTATCTTTAGTTGTCTTGTAGTTTCCATATTATTTAATATGTACGTTATTTATCTTTTTTTAGAACCCTTTTTACAATCGTGGATACAGAATCAAGCGACACACCACTGTAATGTTGGGTTCCGGCAGAATCTACAACAATAAACAATGGCAAATTATTTGCATGCATGGCTTGCATTGCAGGATTGACAGCACCACCTGGTGCATAAAAACGGCGCCATTCAACGGAATCATTTTTTATAGCTTGCTTCCATACAAATGTATCAGCCTGTGCAGCAATATCAATAACTCGAAATCTTTTTGATGACAAATCTTTTCTTATTTCTTCTATTTTTTTCGTTGCCAGCTTTCTGACGGAATTATCAGTATCCCAAAGATGTATCAATGTCAGTTCCTTATCCGCCACGTCAAAGTTTACAGAAGAATCGGCGTTTGAAAATAAACAGAAATTGTAATCGGCGACGTTTAACGTATCCGTCATAGCCCTATCGCCATCTACATATGCTTTCATCCTCGTTTTAACGAATGGATAAATTGATTTCTCATCAATGGAATCAAGCAGAGCCAAAGCCCTGTTATACGTTGCCGGTGTAGTGTAGTTATATGTCAACAACAATCCTGAGAGTTTGGATTTTCGATTCTCTGTCACATACTGCTCAATGTCGGCAGCACGGTTTTCTATCGGATGAGACGCCAGCCAATCAATCCATTGTGTCGTGAGCTTGCTCCCTTTAATTTTTAAGGCATCTATTTTGGATATTTCGCCTGTAACTTTCACATTATCGCCATTCTTTACCACAACACGCAGGATAGCATCCATATTGCGATTGAAAAATTCAACCACAATATAATTTTCAGCATTGCCGCGATAGGTAAACGAGCCATCAACAGCCGGTAGCCACGAGGCCTTCAACGACTCGTTATCTACCGAAATAACCCTTAAATTCTGCGTACCTAACCCCTGAATATTTGCTTCGATTGAGAAATCGGAATCCGAACATGAAGTGAGCATCAATAAAATCAGAGCCGAAACATACGATAAAACTGCGCGCATAGTTTAATTAGTTACCATAAAAAACAAAGCCACATTCAAGAATGGAATGTAGCTCAAAAAATTTGTGGGCGAAGATGGATTCGAACCACCGAAGGTATCAACCAGCAGATTTACAG
>JAFLTZ010000026.1:0-8221 GCA_022509045.1 Muribaculaceae bacterium
GTTCCTCGTAAAGTGCTTGGTGGTAATGGATATATTGCTCCGAGCGACCAACTTACAAGAGGTATTATAGGCACCGGAGGTATTGGTAGGAGTTCTTATCATTTTAGAAGTGATGATTCTTGTCGTCTTGTTGCTCTTTGCGATGTTGACCAGGAACACCTTAATATAGCCGTAAAAGAGGCAAAAAATCGTTTCAATATTACTCCGGCAACATATCACAACTATCGTGATTTGATTAACGACCCGAATGTAGATATTGTTCACATAGCCACTCCTCCACATTGGCATGCTATCATGTCGGTTGAAGCTGCAAATGCCGGCAAGGATATCTGGTGTGAAAAACCAATGACACGCACTATTGGTGAAGGAAAACGTGTGCAAGAAGCCGTGAAGCGAAACGGCAGAATATTTCGTCTCAACACTCGCTTTCGGTTTGAGGGTACTTTTTATGGACTAGGAACAACAGTAGCTCCGTTGAAGAAATTGGTAGATAGCGGCATGTTGGGATGGCCATTGAAAGTGACCATATCCGGAACAACAGGTTTTGCATGGAAATTTTTCTGGGTGGGGCAAGAAAATCTTGTGCCACAACAAGTACCGGCCAATCTTGACTATGATATGTGGTTGGGACCAGCTCCTTATAAGCCATACCACCCTCATAGAGTCCATCAGACATTCCGTGGATATTGGGACTATGATGGTGGTGGTTTGGGTGATATGGGACAACACTATATCGACCCAGTTCAATATTTGTTAGGAAAAGACAATACGTCTCCCGTAAAAGTTGAGATAGATGCACCCGAGCAACATCCGGATGCAATAGGAATATGGAGAAAAATTACATATACCTATGACGATGGTTGTCAGATAGTATTGGAAGGTGAAGGCTTCGAAACTGGAAAGAAAATACCATATATAGAAGGTCCGAAAGGTAAAGTCTATAAAGGTTTTGAAGTAGAGCTTGACGGAAAGCCTGCTCCAACAATATTGGCAACATTGTCTGAGTATCCTGATCCGACTCCACAAAACACGGATTTCCTGAAATGTGTAAAAAATCGCGAAATGTTTGCGTTAAACGAACAGAACGGACACCGTTCCGCTAACATTGTAAATATGGGTGTTGTGGCCCTGAGACTCAATCGCGATTTGGAATTTGATCCGGTTCGTCAGGTATTTATTAACGATGAAGCTGCAAATCGACTGATAGACCAGCCGATGCGTGGTGACTTCAGATTGTGATTTCTTATAATATTTATTCACTTTCATTGACTCCTAAAAAATGAAGAAAATAATAATTGCTTTGGTTTGCGCTTTGATTTCCGCTTCAGGTGTTTTTGCACAGGATGCGCGTCAGCGCACCACGCAGACTATTGTGGTTGATGCTCTCGCTCAATTACCGGCTGCTTCTAAAGCCGATTATAACACAGTGATGAATGAGCTTGTCAATACAGGTGCTCAAGGTGTTGAACAACTTGCTGCCATGCTCGTACCAGCCTCCAAGGGCAAAAACAATATAGTTGAATACGCTCTTGATGGTATGTTCTCTTATGCTTCCGGCTATGCCAATGATGCACAGATAGCTCAACTCTCCTCCGGTTTGAAAAACGCTATCGACAAGTGTAACGACAACCCGAACAAGGCATTCCTTATGACTCTTTTGTCAAAAATCAGTCGCAAATCCGATGCTCCATTCTTTATAAAATATTTAAATGATGAATATCTTTCTGAATGGGCACAGAGCGGATTGATTCTTACTCCGAATTGCGATGAAGAGGTTCTTGCTCTTGCCGGCTCTGTTTCTCCTACAATTTTTGCTCATGTTGCAGGCGCTAAAAAGATTAATGCTGCCGAGCCGGCTCTTATAGCCATGCTCCCGGCAGAAGGTGCTGTAGCCGGTTCGATATATAAAGCTCTTGCTAATGTAGGTTCTGTAGCGGCACTTCCCGTTTTGGCTAAAGCCGCAAAAGCGGAAGGTTATGCTTGGGTTCCTGCTACAGATGCTACTGCATCGTACACAAAGTTACTCAATCTGATTGCTTCAGATTCTGCTAATAAAAAAGCTGTCGTTAGCAATGCTAAAGATTTGTTGAAAAAAACATCTAAATCAAATGTTCGAGACGCTGCTGCTGAGGCTTTGTTTAAAGCAGAAGGGAAAGCTGCTCTGCCTGAATTGATTAAAGGAATGAAAGATGCCGATCGTAAATATCGTGTTGCTTTGTTGCGCTATAGCGAACCTTGGGCTGATAATGATGTTTACACTGCTCTCGCTAAAATTCTTACCGACAAAAAAGACCTTCCTGCTAAGGTTGATATAACAAACTGGTTTGGAACAAATAAGGTCGCCTCTCAGGTGGACGTTGTGTTAGCAAATATCGATTCTCCAAACGATGAGTTAGCTGCAGCATCAATCTATGCAGCATCTAAAATCGGTGGAGATAAGGCTTTGGCCGCTCTTATAGATGCACTTAATGGAAATCGTGCTGAAGTTGCAAAAACAGCCTTGTTATCATTCAATGGCTCTATCAACGATGCTGTTGTTCGAGCTATCGCTGATAATTCGGCTCCAAACAGACAGGTTAAGGCCCTTGAACTTGCCGGTATTCGCAGAATAAAAGCTGCTGCTCCCGGTGTGTTCTCTCTTGTTGATAATAATAATGCAGAAATAGCATCAGCTGCAAATGCAGCTCTCGTGGGTGTTGCAAGCGTCAACGATTATGGTAAACTTTGCAAAATGCTTGAATCCGCTCCGGCCGAGAAACAACCTCAATTGCAGGCTGCATTAAAATCAGCTGTTGCCGACCTCAATGCTGAAGACCAATACAACACGGTTAAACCATATCTCGCAAAATCTAAAAAGCAGGCATTATATTATCCCCTTTTAGCCCAAGCCGGTAATAGTGCGGCTATTGCCGAACTTAAAGCAGGATATGCCAATCCTACTACAAAGGAAGCTGCTCTTACTTCTCTCCTCCAAGTTAACAATCCGGAAATGATTGAAGTACTTTACAATATTGCAGCAACCGAAGCCGATGCAAATGCCGGAGCGCTTAATCGCTATGCCGCTTTGGTAAACGAGGCTCAGCTTACAAACGTGCGGAAATATCAGCTATATCGCAGCGGTCTTGAAATATCAAAAAGTGCCGAGGCAAGTAGTCGGTTACTTTCCGGTTTGGCTTCTACCGGTTTGTATCAAGCCTTGATGATTGCAGATAAAAATACAGCTAATGCAGGTGTGGCAAATGCAGCAGCAGAAGCTATTCGTGCTATTGTGAACAAAAACATCGATAATTACGGCGGTGCTCCTGTTGTTAAAGCGCTTGAGGATGCTGCAAATGTGTTCCGTGCTGACAAAGGTAATGCTGATGCAGGTTATGCTGTTGATGATATTAACGGCATGTTGGCAAAAGTTCCTGCTACAGGCTATGCAAAATTTGCAGGCGACGACCTAAAATATTCGGTGGTGTATGGTGCTCCCGGTGCAAAAATTTCAGCTAAAAATAAAAAGGCAGCAGATCAGGTAGCCGCTGTTGCATGGCAAAAAACGTGCTGTGGTATAGAGTTTTTCGGAGGTGAAAAATCAACTATAGCACTTGACAAAGAGTTGGAAAATTTTGAAATGTGGTTTGATTGGAAAGGTGAAACCGCACCGGTTATTGGTGTGCGCTCTATGCCTTTGAATATTGAGGGTGCTTTCACAAAAGCTCTTAATCCATCCAATGAATGGAATACCGTATATGTAAAGGTTACTAATGACCGCATTACAGTGGCTGTGAATGGTGTTACTACAGCTCATAATGTTGTGCTTGAGAACACTTACAACAATAATATTCCGGCCTATGCTACCGGTAAGATTCTTCTTTCAGGTGAAGGTGCTCCGGTTGAATTTAGAGATATCTATGTTAATGAACTTCCTTCAACTCCTCGTTCACAACTCACTCCTGAAGAAATAGCCGAAGGTTATGAAATGCTCTTTGACGGTTCGTCTCTTTATAAATGGACAGGGAATACATCCGGCTATATTCCAAATGACGGATATATGTATGTGAATTCTCAATGGGGTGGAAATCTCTATACAATTAAAGAATATAGCGATTTTATATATCGTTTTGAATTCTGTTTCGACCGTCCGGGTGTTAACAATGGTGTTGGTATTCGCACACCCATGGGTGTTGATGCCGCTTTCCACGGTATGGAAATACAGATTCTCGACCACGATGACCCAATTTATAAAGATTTGAATGATTATCAGGTACATGGTTCTGTATATGGTGTTATTCCTGCCAAACGTGCCAAATTTGAACTCGGCAAATGGAATACGGAAGAAATTCGTGCCATTGGCGACCATATCACTGTTATCGTGAATGGTGAAGTGATTCTTGATGGAAATATCCGCGAGGCATGTCAAGGACATGCTGTTGGTGATGAAGGAGAAGAAGGCAATCATTGGATGATTGACCATCGCAATCACCCGGGATTGTTCAACAAGAGTGGTCACATCGGATTCCTCGGTCACGGCGAAGGTATTCGCTTCCGTAATGTACGTGTTAAAGATCTTAGCTCAAAAAAATAATTAATAATAGTCTTTAGATACAATCTTTGTTACACTTCTTATGATGTCAGAAGTTGATTCAGCGAGAAAGCCGGTTTCAATCGTGGCGATTGGAGCCGGCAATCGAGCGAATAAATATATACAATATATCCTCGATAATCCCGATAAGGCAAAACTTGTCGGGGTTGTTGAGATTAACCAAGTACGTAGTCGTGCCGTCGCACAGAAGGCAGGACTCAATGACACACAATGTTTCGATTCGTATATAGATTTCTTTAATTTACCTAAATGTGCCGATGCGGTAATTATATCCACTCCGGACAACGAACACTTTTGCCCGGCAATGTTAGCTATTGAGAAAGGCTATCATGTGCTTCTCGAAAAGCCCATTGCTCAAACGATGGAAGAATGTGAAGCTATCGCTGAGGCAGCTAAAAAAAATAATGTAATTGTTGAGGTGTGTTATGTGCTTCATTTCCATCCATACTTCCGTAAACTATATCAACTCGTGCAATCCGGTGAATATGGTAGAATTGTATCTATCAATCACAAAGCACCTGTAGGTGTCGATAGAATGTCGCACGTATATGTTCGGGGTGTGTGGAATAAAAAAAGCACTTCCGGCCCGCTTTTTACATCAAAATGTTGTCATGATGTAGATTTTATTACATGGATAACAAAATGTCGTTGCAATAAAATTTCATCATTCGGTTCCTTAAATTGGTTCAAATCAGAAAATGCTCCAAGCGGTTCGGCCGAGTTCTGTGTTGATTGCACAGTAGAAAAATCTTGTCCGTTCTCTGCCGTCAATCTATATAAAAGGAGAAGAGA
Source organism: Muribaculaceae bacterium (assembly GCA_022509045.1). Classification (GTDB taxonomy): domain Bacteria; phylum Bacteroidota; class Bacteroidia; order Bacteroidales; family Muribaculaceae; genus JAFLTZ01. The sequence goes on from JAFLTZ010000026.1 coordinate 5,381, forward strand.
CTGGGTAAGCAATTTCGATATTCCCGAAGGTACCACTTTTGACGAAGCAATTGATAATGTGTTACGTACCACTCCGTATGGCAGGTGTGTGTATAAGAGTGATAATGACGTTGTTGATCACCAGGTCGTTATAATGGAATTTGAGAATGGAGTAACCGCTAATCTCTCAATGGACGTATTTACTACATCGAATATTCGCACAACGCATATTCAACTTACCGATGGTGAGATTTATGGTGACGAGTATTCAATTAAAGCCACAAAATTCCTTACACGTCAAACTCAAGAATTTGATTTTTCGGACTCCTATGGAGCCCCATTCCATGCCGGTGCCGATTTTTTAACTGTTGAAAATTTTGTTAACGCTATAAATAATCACGATGTTTCCGAAGCGTGCAATAACATCTACGAAGCTATTGAAAGCCATCGTATCTGTGTTGCAGCTGAGACCTCGCGTATGTGTGGGAATACCGTAAGGATATAATATGAATTCTCAAGTTGCAAAAACCGGAGTCACCGGTCGTTATCATATATTAGATGGCCTGCGAGGTGTGGCTGCTATTATGGTGATTCTTTACCACTTTGGTGAAGGATTTGCCACATCGGCAATTGACCAATGGGTTAATCATGGTTATTTAGCAGTTGATTTCTTTTTTGTGCTCTCCGGATTTGTGCTTGGATATGCCTACGATACACGTTGGAAATGTAAGGGAGGAAACATTACACCCTGCAATTTTATGTTACGACGCGTTATCCGTCTTCATCCCATGGTTTTTGCAGGGGTTGCGCTTGGCATTATCTCCTTTATTATACAAGGATGCGTAAAATGGGATGGCACACCCTCGTCGTGTCTCTCTATCGTGTTGTGCACATTGTTGGGTTTATTTTGTATGCCGTGCATACCGGGCTCTTATCCCGAAATCAGAGGCAATGGTGAAATGTTTCCGCTCAATGGACCCACCTGGTCTCTGTTTTTTGAATATATCGGAAGTTTATTATATGCCTTTTTGTTACACCGACTCTCCAACAAAGCCCTCACAGTAGTCGTGTTGGTTTCTGCTGCCGGGCTTTCAATGTGGGCTTTTGGCGATATGAGTGGTGCATATAGTATCGGTTCGGGATGGACACTTGCCGATTATGGCTTTTTTGGCGGTTTTTTCCGGCTCCTATTTTCTTTTTCGGTTGGATTGTTGATGTCACGAGTTATTCACACGCATCATATACCCGGTGCTTTTTGGATTGCAGCAATAGTGATTTGTGCGTTGCTTTCAGTTCCTTATATAACCTTAGTGCCCGGTGAAAAAAGTGTTCTTAATGCATGCTACGATTTGTTATGTACACTCATCGTGTTTCCGGCAGTTGTGTGGATTGGCGCGTGTGGAGTTACTACCGATGCCGTTTCCACAAAGATATGCTCATTCCTTGGCTCAATTTCATATCCAATATATGTAGTGCATTATCCTGCTATGTATTTATATTACTGGTGGGTGTGGAACAATGGGATAACAGTCACACAGGCACTTCCTGTAATGGGTGCGATTTTAGTAGGTTCTGTTGTAGTAGCTTATTTATTCCTTCGTTTTTACGATTTGCCATTACGTCGCTACCTCACCACTCGTTTTGGGCGATAACTAAAGATTAGTTCCAATATATAGCAAAGAAAGAGATTACACATGTAACCTCTTTCTTTGTTGTCGGGGTGACTGGACTCGAACCAGCGACCTCCACGTCCCGAACGTGGCACGCTACCAACTGCGCTACGCCCCGAAAAGCTCTGCAAAGTTACTACTTTTTGATTTATAATGAAAAATATTCTCAAAAAAAGATAAAATTACTTTTACCCAACTCTTCATAACCGATTTCTCTAAGCTCCCCTAAAACCTTCTTAACATTATTTAACACTGTTTTATTTTATTTTCGAGCACACATTTGTTATATAATGGTGTATTATAATCTGAATACAAACTTAAAATTGTTATATAATTATGTCAAAGATTACAATTACACCGACAACTATTGTGAAAGAACTGAAAGAGCAGTTTAACACAGAATTCGGAGGGACTCTCCGTATTTATAACGGCAGAAGTGAAGCACAGGAAGACGAGACTTTGGTTTCGTTGGGCGCTAACGAAGGCTCCATTGAGTTTAGAGCCAGCAGGACTGTGGGAAGATTCTGCGAAGAGGTAATGGAACAACTTAACCTAAAGGTAAAAGTGGCCACGGTGGATAACTGGGTGATGGTGGTGGACGGCATAACCCTCGCCACAATCCGCGACATTCCCAAACAATGCACCAAACAGCAAATGGAAGAGTTTGTTGGTTACAAAAGAGAAGACAACGCAGATAGTGATACCGACAGTATGGATAACAAAATATATGATTTAGAATCATTTGAAGATGCCGGAGGATATGGATATCGGGACGCATCGACGGGTGAGATTATAGTTGCCCCGAAATACGACGATGCTTACGATTTCGAAGAAGGGCTGGCCGTGGTAAAATGTGACGGCAAGTGGGGCTTTATCGATAATACGGGCCGTGAGGTTATTCCGTTGAAATACGACAAGGTATGGCCTTTCCGCGAAGGGTTTGCAGAGGTAGAATGTGACGGCAAGTGGGGCTTTATCGATAATACGGGCCGGGTGGTTATTCCGTTGAAATACGACGATGCTTTGTCTTTCAGTGAAGGACTGGCCAGGGTAAAATTGAACGGCAAGTGGGGCTTTATCGATAAGACAGGCCGGGTGGTTATTCCGTTGAAATACGACGATGTTTGGGATTTCAGCGAAGGGCTGGCCTGGGTGAAATTGAACGGCAAGTTGGGCTTTATCGATAAGACAG
>JAFLTZ010000026.1:8321-20401 GCA_022509045.1 Muribaculaceae bacterium
GCAAGTTGGGCTTTATCGATAAGACAGGCCGGGTGGTTATTCCGTTGAAATACGACGATGCTTGGGGTTTTAGCGAAGAGCTGGCCATGGTAAAATTGAACGGCAAGTGGGGCTATATAGACCGGACAGGACAAGAGGTGATTCCCCCGAAATACAACGAGGTTTACTCTTTCAGTGAAGGGCTGGCACGTGTAAAATCGAAGAGAAAGTATGGCTTTATCGATAAGACGGGCAATGAGGTGATTCCCCTGAAATACGACGATGTTTGGTCTTTCGAAGAAGGGTTGGCCAAGGTAATATTGAAAGGCAAGAGGGGCTATATCGATAAAACGGGAAAAGAGGTGATTCCCCTGAAATACGACTTTTTCGGCTTTTTCCAAGAAGGGCTGGCCGAGGTAGAATGTGACGGCAAGTGGGGCTTTATCGATAAGACGGGCAATGAGGTGATTCCCCTGAAATACGACGATGCCAGTGATTTCCGCGGAGGGCTGGCCGAGGTAAAATTGAACGGCAAGTATGGCTTTATCGATAAGACGGGACAAGAGGTGATTCCGTTGAAATACGACGATGTCGGTGATTTCAGCGAAGGGTTGGCCAGGGTAAAATTGAACGGCAAGTATGGTTATATCGATAAGACGGGCCGGGTGATCATTCCGTTGAAATACGACGATGCTAACTATTTCAAAGATGGGTTGGCCAGGGTAAAATTGAACGGCAAGTATGGTTATATCGATAAGACAGGCCGGGTGGTTATTCCGTTGAAATACGACACTGACTTTGGTTTCTACGATGGGCTGGCCGAGGTAAAATTGAACGGCAAGTGGGGCTATATCGATAAGACGGGCCGTGAGGTTATTCCGTTGAAATACGACAATGCTTACTCTTTCAGCGAAGGGCTGGCCGTGGTAATATTGAACGGCAAGTATGGTTTTATCGATAAGACGGGTTGGGTGGTTATTCCGTTGAAATACGACTATGCTAGCGCTTTCGAAGATGGGTTGGCCAGGGTAGAATTAAACGGAGACAGGTTTTATATCGACAAAAACGGGAACCGGGTCCGGGGACGTGGAAGACGTTGATTTTGATGAGGACGAGGATTCTTGATTCAACGGCGACTGCGCTGCCACCCCACAGATATGTATAATTTAGAGTAATACTGATAGTATGGACAACGAAAAATGCGATGCTTCCCCACATACCATATTCCGAATCATAGACCGAAGAGTGAAAATAGAACCCCCGTTTGACCCAACACCCGGTGCTGACTCTTTCAGCGAAGGGCTGGCCGAGGTAGAATGTGACGGGGAATCGCTTGTTATCGACAAAAACGGAAACGTGGGCGGGGACGTGGAGGACGAGGATTTCGAGGGTTATTGATTCAACGACAATAGTGCGCTTCAGAGGTGAAAAACAGGCAGACTATTCTGCGTTTGTAACACCAATGACACATTGCTGTTCAAAATAACGCTGTTTTACAGGGGTATAATACCCCTTTTAAATGCTTTTAACGTTATTCTTGTGATAAAAATCGCTCGTTTGCTTTTATATTCAAATAATTATTGCTTACTTTGCACTGCAAAATTGTGCATTGTTCTAAATAGAATTAATAACAAATATCATAGTAATAACTTTTTAAATTTTTACAATCATGTCTGAAGTAGCAGAAAAAGTAAAAGCAATAATCGTTGATAAATTAGGAGTAAGCGAGTCTGAAGTTACAGAAAGCGCAACATTTGCTCAAGACCTCGGTGCTGACTCTCTTGATATCGTAGAGCTTATCATGGCTTTCGAAAAAGAATTCTCTGTTCAGATTCCTGATGAACAAGCTGAAGGTATTCAAACTGTTGGCGATGCCATCAATTATCTTGAAGGTGCTGTAAAATAAGCATCCTTTGTTAAGCTATATTAGATTGCCATTTTCCGCTTAATCATCTCTGATTACCCGGTGGTGGCAATCTTTAATAATTACTATTTATAATTTAACATTTCTATCGCATATCTATAATGGAACTTAAAAGAGTCGTAGTCACTGGTCTCGGTGCAATTACCCCTATTGGTAATGATGTCGCAACTACTTGGAAAAATGCTATTGATGGTGTCAGCGGTGCTGCTCCAATTACTCATTTTGATGCCTCTAAATTCAAGACTCAATTTGCTTGCGAAGTCAAAAACTTCAATGCTGCCGATTTCTTTGATCGTAAAAAATTACGTCAATACGACTTATATTGCCAATATGGTCTTGTAGCAGCCGACCAAGCTATTGCCGATGCAAAGCTTGACGATGAAGGGATTGATAAAACACGTGTAGGTGTTATATTTGCTGCCGGTATCGGAGGTCTTCACACTTTTGAAGAAGAAGCCGGCAATTATGCTCTCACCGGAGAGGAACTTGGTCCGAAATACAATCCTTTCTTTATTCCTAAAATGATTGCAGATATCGCTGCAGGTCACATTTCGATAAACTATAGTTTCCATGGACCGAACTACGGTGTGGTTTCTGCTTGTGCATCTTCTACCAACGCTATTATCGATGCGTTTAACACTATCCGTCTTGGAAAGGCCGATGCCATTGTCACAGGTGGCGCAGAAGCAGCGGTATTTCCTGCCGGTGTAGGAGGCTTCAATGCAATGCATGCACTTTCTACTCGCAATGACGATCCCACTCGTGCTTCTCGTCCGTTCAGCGCTTCCCGCGATGGCTTTGTTATTGGTGAAGGTTCTGCATGTCTTATCCTTGAAGAACTTGAGCATGCCAAGGCACGTGGTGCCAAGATTTATGCCGAAGTAGTTGGCGGTGGTATGAGCGCTGATGCGCACCACATCACAGCCACTCATCCCGAAGGTCTTGGTGCTAAATTAGTGATGAAAAATGCACTTGAGGATGCCAACATGAAGCCGGAAGAAATAGACTATATCAACGCTCACGGTACTTCTACTCCCGTAGGCGATGTCGGTGAAGTTCTCGCTATCAAAGATGTTTTTGGTGAACATGCTACCAAGCTCAACGTAAGTTCAACAAAATCAATGACCGGACACTTACTCGGTGCTACAGGCGCACTTGAGGCTTTGTTCTGTGTTAAGGCTGTAGAAAACGATGTTGTTCCACCTACTATCAATCACGAAGAGGGGGATAATGACGAAAACATTGACTATTCCATCAATTTTACATTCAATAAGGCTCAACAACGACCGGTTAATGCTGCTCTTAGCAACACATTCGGTTTTGGTGGTCATAATGCTTGTATCATTGTAAAGAAATATAAAGGATAATAATTGTAGTCACTTCAAATTAGCAATATAGTACAGTCTTGCACTTTAATATATTCCATAAAATAAAGCTCTCATTATCTAAGAATAGAGAGCTTTATTTTTTGTTACGCGACACGCTCGGGTTTTATCCCGGTAATATTAAATTATATCAAGAGGCGTTAATCCATTCTTCGCTTCAAATGCGCGATGATAAAGGATTATTTGTCAATAATGAACGGCTCGAGTATCTTGGAGATGCCATCCTTGCCGCTGTTGTAGCCGATATTTTGTACAAAAAATTTCCTTATAAACATGAAGGATTTCTAACCAACACGCGCAGCAAAATTGTACAACGCGAGCACCTCAATGAATTGGGGATTAAACTTGGCTTACAATCATTACTACAGCAAAAACTTAAATCGGGAGCAACACACAATAATTACAGCTTCGGGAATGCATTAGAAGCTATTATCGGCGCAATATATCTTGATAAAGGTTATGATTTTGTGTATTCTTTTATTGAAAGGATAATTATTGACAGGGATATTAACGATTTTGCACGTCAGGAGAAAAACTATAAATCGAAACTTATAGAATGGGCTCAGCACCATCATTACACTTTTGAATTTAGACTCGACCGATCTGTTATAGATGACACGGAAGGACCGATATTTTATTCCTCAGTATGGATAAATGGTGTGCGTGTTGCCGACGCAAGAGGCTATACCAAGAAAGAATCACATCAAATGGCATCAAAAAAAGCAATACGAAAGATTCATTTCGACAAACATATAATTGCACTCATCTCTACCGGAGCGACACACACGAACAGTTCATCTGAACGAATCACAATAGAATAAAGACACGTTGATAAATAAACGGAAGAGTCAATAAAAGTAGATTGACTCTTCCTAAAGCAACAACAATTTTTTACGAATGTTTAATTAGATGATGTATTATTTTCTTGTCGTTGTTGAGGTTCTTCCTTTGCAACTAATTCAAAAAAACCACTGATTTCCTGTTGATCTAAAGCTTGACGAACATTAAAACGCTTTACTTGATCTTCAAATCCACGTTTTGATACTTTTACTTCTATCGTTACATCTCTAGAATTATCATATGTAAGACCCAAAATATTAAAACCACGAGTTTCTTCGTATGGTGTTGTTGAGAGATAAGTTTCATTCGTGTTCTTTACTTCATTTGGTACACTTGAAATTACGCGGTAATATATACGAGCACCTCGCGGATCTGAATCAAAGAACCAACGTAATATAGTTTTTTCCATATCTGTACTCCCTGCATTATTACGGTCAACACGTTGTTGAGATTGTGCTACAGTTACAGTAGGGTCTGAGGTGTAAATCTTGTTTGCATCTGGTTTTTGTTCCATTTTACAAAAAACCATAGGATTAAATTTTAATTCATTTTTATTATAAGATACAGTAAGAGACTTCGATTTATATCCCTCTTTTTCAAATTTAAAAATCATAGTCTTAGTTACTGTTTTCTTATCAAGTGATAATACACACGGGGTGGTGTTACTTACTACAATTCCGTTCAGATATACTGTAGCTCCTTCAGGATCAGATGTTACAGTAATATCATAATTTTTAGCTAACGATACGAAATTAACTAAACTTACAAGTATAAAAAAGCTTGTATAAAAAATGTTTAAGTTCATAAAAGATAAGATTATTAATTTTCAACTAATTCAAAAAAGCTACTTATTTCTTGTTGGTCAAGAGCTTGTCTAACATTAAATCGTTTTACTTGGTCGGCATAACCACGTTTGGATATTTTAATTTCTATGGTTACATCTTGAGCATTCTCATATGTAAGTCCGGGGATATTGAAACCACGAGTTTCTTCATACGGTGTTGTTGTTAAATAAGACTCATTCGTATTTTTGACTTCTGCCGGTACAGATGAAATTACACGGTAAAAAATACGAGCTCCACGAGGATCTGAATCGAAGTACCAACGTATAATAGTTTTTTCCAGATCGGTTGCACCCGGATCTTCACGTTGTACTCTTTGTTGTGACACAATAACCGGTTCGATAGCATATTCTTCAGTCTGTAAAGGAGTTAGAGTAAGATCTATAAAATTATCTTTATAGGTCATCATTTTTCCTGTTGCAACATCAATTGCCATACCAGGAATTCCTCCTAACACCAAATTTCCAAAGAACCAACCTTGTAACTTTGTACCCATAACATAGGTCTTTGGAGCATAACCTTCATGCTTAGCTTCAAGTGTTTTGTTTTTCAATTGTTTTTTAATCTTGGCTTCCGCAAACCCGTTCTGACCAATTTCAGCAACTAATCGATTCTTGTCTTTGTCAAGAACGGTTGTACCCGGCACGCCCTTTAAAGTTACCTTTTTCGAGGAACTAGTAAAAATACTTGCGCATGATGTCGTTATTAAGCAAACAACAACTGCAACTGTCATTAGTGTTAATTTATAGCGCATAATAAATTTTGTACCACATCAACCCTATGCGGTATTAAAATAAAAAAACGTGGGCTGAAATTGCCACGCCTTTGGTTGATGGTCCTGAGAAACCGTAGAGATGCAGGTATAGCACGTGTTGCCCACGCATATGCGCGAGAACCCGTATTGCCTTTGTTGCATCTCTTATGTGGAAAATTTCTCAGGTTTTCAACCAAGAGCAAAAAGCAAAACGTTTTCGTTTAAATTCATGTAAATTGTCACCTTCGTGACCGGGACAAAATTATATATATTTTATTGAATACGCAAATTTTCATATTATAATCACACGAACAGCTAAAAAGGGTTGTCTGAAATTATGGTGAGAGGATATTGTGTGATTGGATGCAGAAATGACAACTCTATGGCATGGAGCATCATTCTTTCGGATTGGGTTTCTGAATAGCCATATAACTTGTCACCAAATATTGGTGTAGATAATCCATCGGGATGAGCACTATGTACTCTTAACTGGTGTGTTCTTCCCGTGTAGGGTAGAAATTCTACTTCACATGTGTTGTCATTAAATATTTTAGAAATTTTGTATTGAGTTGTTGCCGGTTTGCCTTTTTCAAAATCTACGATTTGGCGCGGGCGATGCAGATAGTCGGATCTGATGGGCAGTTGTATTATCCCTTCTTTGTTCTTTGGAATACCACTAAGTTTTGCTACATATTTCTTTTTCACATTTCCACAGGCAAACATTTTTTGCAAACGTGTTTGCATGTCCGGAGATTTTGCCAATAGGAGCACACCTGACGTATCTTCATCGAGTCTATGAACCGTATAAAAATCACAATACGGTTTTTGCTTTTTCAGAATATCAACAACAGATTGTTTGGCATTGCGTCCCGGAACACTTAACAATCCGTGAGGTTTATCCACTGCAATTATATAATCATCCTCATATATCACCTTTAATGAGTCAGCGCTATTTTGTTTTTCATCCCGTGCCATATCCAATCCCTGTAGCATAAACTCAAGTATGGGGTGGCACTTTGCCACGCACGCTTCATAAAAATTGCCATGCAACCGTACTTCTCCGCCTAACGGATTGCCATACCAGAATTCACCAATGCCGATAGGTTGTAAATTGTTAAGATACGCGTATTGCAATAATCTTGGAGCGGCACATTCTCCGGCACCGGCGGGCGGTTGTTTGTCGGCAAAAATTTCTATTAATGAGCGAGTTTCTCCTAAAGCATTATAGAATAGGAACTGTTCAAACAGTCTTTTTTGTAATGAAGCGGAATTTTCCGCGCGTTTCTTACGCAATACATCTATTTTATGATTGAGACAGCATAAACAGGCTTCGGCATTTTCGATTTGTTGTTGCCAATGTTTACGCAGACGTTTATACTCGGCTTTGGCAAATTGGCTGTCTTTTATAAGTTTAGCTGCGACATCTGCACTAATGTCGCCGATTTCGCGAATTTCATCGCGACGCTTCTTATCAAGTTCCATTTGCTGTTTGAATTCAGCAATTACGGAAGATGCCTTCTGGGATAAATTGATGTAATCGGTTTGAGCATGTTTATAGTCATCGCTGTTTAATATATATTCAATATCATCAGTGATTTTTACGATTTTCTGCTCTTCTTCAGGGAAGAAAGAACTTGCAGCTCGTAAATCATAAACCGGTGGCACAAAATACGAATTTTGCTTGATATCATCAGGGATATTTCCCGAGTATGCAGCTATGTAACCAATTTCTTCTCCTTTTCTCACCACCAACACACCAAGCATTTTCCCGGGCAAGAAAGCATCGTGCAGGCGAGGTATAGTCTCGATATATTTGAGAATCTCGCGGGCAGCTACTTTTACCACCTCGGGCACCTTCGATGAAAAAGGTGTATTAAACTTTTGGGGCAGCGGAAATAAATTGGAAGACGAAAATTTGTGAAACATCTTTATGCGCAAAAGCGCGGCATTTTGTTTAACCGCGCTTTATATTACTATTTCTTGTAGGTTTTAATCTACTTCAATAACAAGAAAATTAGACAGTTCCCAAAACTTTGCAGCATCTTTAATCTGAAGTACTTTAGAACCATTTTCTTCTACAAAGGTGTAGGAGTCTGCCGGCTGTTTTGTAAGTATCTTTGCCTTTTTGGAATGTATTGGCAACGCTGTTAATGTGCGCTTGTCGGCCTTAGTGAAGTATGAAAGTTCGTAATCACTTTCCATCACCTTGGTTTTTCCCAAGAATTTTTTCTCAATAATATTGTTTTCTTTTAATTCTTTGTTCGAACCTATTACGTAATAGCACGTATTCAATTGGTTCGCGATACGGACTGTTTCAGCCTCTGCCTTATTTTTAACATCTGTCACTGAATCCACCGTAGTATTCAAATTTTCAACCTTTAAATTGAGCACTGCAATTTCTTCGTTTGCCTTTTGAAGTGATTCTTGTAATGTGCTTATTTCTTCGGCTTGCTCTGATATCTGCGCTTTCAGCGATTTTATTGTTTCTTGCATTTTAGCAGAATACGCACCAGAATCTTTTAATTTCTTTTCGAGTTGTTCTATTTTTTGGCGACGTTCCTGAAGCACCTGCGACAGCAAAATAATATCATTTTTGATAGCATCTTTTTGTGATGCCGTTTCTCTATCGAAATTAGCGGAATTGATAATCTTTTCCATTTCTTTAATCTGGTTCATTCCGCTTGTCACCTCATTCAGAATAGAAAGCAGGCTGTCCTGTGCGGCTCTTTCAATAGCAATTGAATCAATAAGTTGTTGATTTTCCTGTTGAGCTTGTTTTAATTTTCCACCGTCACAAGATACAACAGTGATTGACACACCTATCACTGCTGCTACTATAAGTCCAAATTTTTTCATATTTCTATACATTAAATTTCATTATCGTTTTTTGAATCAATATGGCGATTTTTAAACTGGGCATATTTATCGATTTTGTCTTTTTTCAATTTCTCAAAATTCCCCGCCACAATTATAACAATTTCGCCACGGGGTGCGTTCTCTGAGAAATAATCGTACAATTCTTTTAATGTGCCATTTTGCGTATGGTTATACATCTTCGATATTTCTCGGCTTACAGATGCTTCTCTTGACTCTCCAAAAGCGGAGCAGAATTGCTGTAGTGTTTTTACTAATCGCAAAGGAGATTCGTAGAAAATCATTGTTCGCGATTCACCGGCAAGCTCCTCCAATCTGGAATTTCTTCCTTTTTTCTGAGGCAAAAAACCTTCAAAAGTGAATCGTTCGCATGGCAATCCGGAGTTTACGAGAGCCGGGACAAAAGCTGTAGCACCCGGAAGTGTTTCAACTTCGATTTTTCGCTGCCTACATTCTCTCACAAGCATAAATCCGGGGTCAGAGATTCCCGGGGTACCGGCATCTGTCACAAGAGCGATATTTTTACCATTCTCCAACTCTTCGGCAAATTTTCCGGCGGTTTCGTGTTCATTGAATTTGTGATGTGATGCCATTTTAGTGTGGATATCAAAATGCTGCATCAACACCCCGGATGTGCGTGTGTCCTCTGCAAGCACTAAATCTACACTTTTAAGTACATCAATCGCTCTGGGAGTCATATCTCCGAGGTTGCCCACCGGCGTTGGTACTATGTATAATTTTCCCGACATTAAGAAAAATGTTTTTCTATTATCTTCATAAAATCACCAACTTCCGGGGAGGTTTTATCCCATTGCAAGTCGTTATAAAAGTAATCCTCAGCTTCGTCAAACGAATGCATCGCCTCCACCAAATTAAGTGTATCATTGAATTCGACATCATGATTTCCAAATAGCTCGCGGCGGAAACGGAACCTATCGTTGAGAGTAAAAGCTTTTTTTAGATTTTTAGATAAGTTGCGACTAAGTTGTTCATCCATTCGTAAATCATCAACATAATCACCATTGTCATCCATGGAGTCATACTCAAAGTCCTCATCTGAAATGATATCATTTTCCTCATCATAAAAATCATCTTCATATTCAGAATCATACCCTTCGTCGTTTTCAGTGATATCTTCGTTTATCGCCTTTTCATACTGTTCTGTAGCAGACATTTCCTGCTCAGCCGCTTCATTACTGTCTTCCGTTACATCAGTTATGATTTCTTTAGATTCGGCCGGTTCGCTCTCGAAATGAGGCATATATGCTCTGTATTTTTCCTCTTCGGGAGAAAGTGCATATTCATCCCTATTCTCCAGCTCGCTGTTTATATCAGTAACTGACATATTTTCATCCGGTTCCGGTAAGGACTCGCACGAATTTTCTTCCTCAAATGAAATTTCAGTTATAATATTTTCCTCGACTTGTTCCTGCAAAGTATCACAACTTTCATCATTGTCGGAATTTAGAGTATTCGCGTCATTAACATCATCATCAATGCTGTTTCCGGTGTAAATATCGTTGACAATAGTTGATATTTGATTTGCTTTATCACGAATCAGTTCATCAATGAGACCTCTATTGCTGACATCTCTGTTTTTCACCACATTAAGTAGTCCTTCGAGCTCATATATAGCTGTCAGTACACGTTTAATATTGGCATCCATATCTAAATCTTATTTTGAATTAACATCTAAAGTGGGAAGTAATTCAAGTAAAAAGTCTTGAATACGTTTACGCATTCCGCGATAATTAGTAGAGAAATTATTAGTCAAAATCACAATAGCATATTTAGGATTCTCTACAGGATAAAGACCAGCATAACAGAGCACTTCGCCCATTGAACCTGATTTTACCGCAAATGAGCCTTGATATTGAGTATCTTGTAATAATGGTTTTACAGTTCCATTTACACCGGCAACCGGTAAGATAGATGCGTAATCAAAATCAGCACCAAGACCTGTAGTTTGGGCTTTTGAAAGAAGTGTTGCCAAGAAACGTGCAGAAATTTTGTTGCGGCGGGAAAGTCCGCTACCATCATTCATAAACAATGCTCCTGAGGATAGTCCGCGCGCTTCCCAAAATTTCTTCACATCACGAATCGATACTTTTTCGCTCCATACGTTATATCTTTTGTACCCGATAGCCCGAAGGATACATTCCGTAAACATATTATCACTTCTTTCAAGTGCACTTTGCGCAATATCGCTCAACGTGGGCGAGTAATATACTGTAAGTTCGGTTGCGGCATCCGATGTCGTCACACCTTCTTTTTCTACAAACTTCACCCCATTCGCATTAAGATATGACGCAAGCGCTTTTTTAAAATATTCTGCCGGATTAGGTATCGAAAGAGTGTATCCGCTTGTAGTCTTTTTACTTTTTAACTGTGTAAAACCTGTAAGGACTATTTCATTACTGTTAATATCGCGATATGCTTCTATACCGGATACCGGCACTCCGCTTTTTGGTGATATATACGTGATTTCGTTTCGAAGAGTAACACCAGGGATTTCCGGACGGCATTTTGTGAGGGTTACCATGTCACCTTCCATAGAAAATGACATAGTGAAGCAATTGTCGGCATAATTAAAAAGGAATGCTCCTGCCCCGTAGTCCCACACGATATCATCAAGCGGCCAATTGGCAGAATAGGCATCAACCGCAGGACTTGTAATAACTTCTATTTTTCCGACAACAGATTTAATTCCCTGTGCTTTTAAGGCTCCCGTTATATTTTCACAAAAACCTTGTTCTCTTTCAAAATGTTTTGAGTCAAGAGTGGGATCACCACCCCCCTCCACTATTATTTTTCCGGTAAATACGCCATCAGAGTTTTTGTTACCTTGAAGTTTTACATAGGTGGAAAAGCGATATTCCGGACCTAAAATACCGATAGCGCTTGCGCATGTTACTGTTTTCATTGTAGATGCCGGTATGTCGGCTATGGTAGAATTGCATGCACTCACCTCATGGAGTGTGTTTATATCCATCACCGAGATTCCTAATGAGGCATAACGCATTATGGGATCTGCCTGAAACCTGTCAGATGCCTTCTGTGATGCGGTCTCCTCAATCGGAGCAGACATCACAGACTCTTCGGCTCTGATATCTTCAACGAAATCAGATGAGTTCTGCGCGGAAACATTAATAGCCCCAAACATCAAGAACAGAGCAGCATAGATAATATTATTTTTTGTCATCATCATACTCAAAAGCGCTAATGTATAAATATACGCAAAGATAATTCATCTGCTTGTTAATCACAAATAAAAGAGGCTTGAAATTCAAGCCTCTTTTAAAGATATGGTAATGTGTGTTGTCTCGGAGAAACAAAGTGTCAATTTAACACTGATTTTGAGATAAATTAAAAGCTAATTGCCTATTTATCAGATAATTAGCTTTTAAAATTGTTGCCTTGGAAGGATTCGAACCCTCACTAAAGGTGCCAGAAACCTGCGTGCTACCATTACACCACAAGGC
>JAFLTZ010000027.1 GCA_022509045.1 Muribaculaceae bacterium
GTAACAACTGGTTTAAAGCTGCCATTAAGATTGCAATTGCTATCGGTGATGATGCCGATAAGGAAGTGCTGAAACAATTCACTGGTAACAGTGAAGCTGTCATTACAGTACATAATATCGAAGCCTTGAAACAGATAATTCGTGTCGTGGCAATTACTTCTTCACAAATTGGGAGCAAGAGCAGCGCGGCAGGTGATACGACAAAACAGGATCAGGTTATAGAAGAAGTCAAGGAGGCTGTAGAAAATATCGATGGTGCTGAGGCTGCCAGTTCTGTTGACAGTAGCTCCTATGATGATGACTGGGATTAAAGTATGATAGCTCTAAATTATGAATGTCAAGGTTACAGCCATATAGAAAGTGGAAAGCCTTGTCAAGACAATTCCTTTAGTGAAGTAATTCCTAATGGAATTGCGATAGCTATTATATCTGATGGTCACGGAGGTAAACGATATTTCAGAAGTGAAGTCGGTTCGAAATTTATAACCGGCATCGCAAGGGATAAAGTGATGTCGTTTATATCCAATTTTGGAGATTCAAATTTAAAAGGGGCTTCTTTTACCCAAAGGAAATCCATAAAGACCCAGATAGAGGATAATGATTTTGACAAACAGGGTAAAATAGACCTTGCTTTTCGACAATTATTTGGGTCCATAATATATGGATGGAATCAAAAGGTGGAGCAACATGCCCGGGAGAATCCCTTGACGGAAAAAGAGCTTGCAGAACTTGAAGAAAGCTGGATAAAAGACTTTGAAAACAAAGAAAAGTTGGGAAAAGTATATGGGTGTACTTTAATTGCTGCTGCTTTCACTTCTTCCTATTGGTTTGCATTTCAAATTGGCGATGGAAAATGTTTTACAGTTAATGAAGTAGGCCAATGGATGGAACCTATTCCATGGGATGAAAGATGCTTCCTTAACAAGACGACTTCCATTTGTGATACAGATGCTTTAGATGAATTCCGGTATTGTTATGAAGGAGATGGGAACACTCCGGTATCAATTATTTTGGCTTCTGATGGACTTGATGATTCATTCGGATCTGAAGAAAATCAGGAAAATTTCTATGTGCAGATTCTGAAATCTCTTATAAAAAAAGGCAAATTTGAAACAGAAAAAGATATCAAAGAGGCCTTACCGGAATTAAGCAAAAAAGGCAGTAAAGATGATATGTCAATAGCCATGTTGTATAAGGAGAAAAAATTGAGAAATATGTACAAGATATTTCTTCAATGGCAGATTGACAACCTGTGTCATCATATAGAAGAACAAAATCAGAAAATAAACGAGGCAAACAAGACTCAGGAAAAGTTAGAATCCATTGATTCACCTACAAAACAAAATCTGATTGACCTTCAGTATGCCAATAAGGATTATGACAGAGCAATAGATGAAAGATCCCGACTCCAAAAAAGATTAACTACGTTAAAAGAAGAGTTAGCCGGTTCTTAAATAAATAAAACTGAACGAAGTCTTTAACTAATGAATTGAAATGTATCAGGATCTTTTTGATAAGGTAACGGAAATCATTCAGAAGAGTGGGAAAGATGTACTAAACGATAATAAGTTTTGGTATATCCTGATGGATGAATATTCTTTCCAAAGCAATCCTATCCTTAAAATGATTTTTAAGGAAGTATTGAATTCCGGTTATGTCAACGAGATAACAAAATCATTTTTGAAAAAACAAAGTCTAAATATCATTAGAAGTTTTTTTGATAATTTCAAAATAAAATTTCCTGATGACGAAGATGAAATAATAGCTTCTTTATTCAGTATCCCCATTGGATTAGGTAAATGCACCTTAAGTGATTATAATTCATTCAATAAAAGAAATAATCCAAGTTCAAAAAATCAAAATAACAAGAAAAAGAATCAGCAGAAGAAGTCAAGCCAACCTTCATGCTTGAAACCACGGGAAAGATATCTTATCTGGGCTATAATCACAAGTGGATTATTTATTAGTATTGGAGGCACTTTGTTATATTGGTATTTCTTCAAGGGTACTGAAATGGCTTCAGTGATTTTATTCATTACAATAATACAGTTCCCCTATGCCGGTTTTGTCTGGCTTCTTTATAGTCTTAATAAGAATCCTAAATTTAGAAAGACTTTAATTTTAACAGTATATCCTTTTGCTTTTTCAGCCTTCATAAATTCATTTTTATGGTTTCCTTTGATAATATTAAGGAAACCATTAGGTAACTATCTCGAATTATACGGATGGATAAATATAGAAGATAACCTCTTTTTTACGTTTCTATTTGGTGGAATCTTGTTTTATGGTATGTTTAAGATATGGAAAAAAGTTAAAACTATACGAAAAAATGACATTAATGGTTTTAATAGATGGATATCCGATAAGTCTTATCCCAGATACACTTTTTATCCTTTATTATTCTTATATATATTGTTTTGTATAATATTACCATGCTTTAGTAAAGTAAGTAATTATTATGGTTCCAAAGGTAAAGTTAATGAAAACCATAAAATTGCAGAACAGAGGTCAAATGAAATAAAAGACTTATCTTATATGGGGATAGGTTTGGGTGAAAACTATAACAATGTGTTAGATTCGGTAAAGAAGATTTCTCCGGTTGTTTCCTATGCGGATTGTCTTGTTGTGATAAAAGGTAATGAACCGATATGGCAAGTAATTGACAGCATTCAATCAAACCATATTGATCCATTAAAGGATTATCCTGAACTGGATAGTGTGAGTTTCTTATGTCAACATTTTTGGCAGCATGATAGCTTGTACAATCAACCAATTGATTTCTGTGTATATGGACTTAACAATGTAATACAATTAATCACGCTGGAATTTAAAGGTGGAGATTTAAAAAAGAAAGAATTTAAGAGCATAGCGAAAATATATGAAGAAAAATATGGAATTCCGGAAAGTTATAATACCTGGAATATTAAATCTTACGGGAAAAACTCAAAATTTAGTTATATAAGGGATGGTAAAGATAAAGAAGATATTTTGATATGGACCTTTCAAAATGGTTTGATTTATCTGTCAAACAAAGAAATTCTTTATCTGAGCAAGAGTCTCTGTTCATTAATTCAGCAGATACAAGAATAACCTTTACAATTAAAAGAACAAATTGAACAGCAAAAAGTAATTGAACAGTGATTTTAATAAGAAGGCTCCATTGACAAAACAATCACACCCAACCTTACATTTTTGGGTGTAAAATTGGGTGGTGATTTTGTAATTTGTTTATATTCAACATTCTTTGGCGGAAAGACAGGGATTCGAACCCTGGGTACGCTAACGCGCACAACGGTTTTCGAGACCGCCCCGATCGACCACTCCGGCATCTTTCCTCGTGTCTGATACGACGCCGCAAATTTACTGCTTTTTTTTATACGTTGTATCTTTTTTTTAATTTACTGCTTTTACTCCTTATTCTATCAATTTCTCATACAAAGCCTGTTTCCTACGGAATAATTCTTAACTTTGCAATATGAAACATTTTGCAACATATCTGCTGTTTAAATTTTTATTAGTCTCATCGGTTGTGTGTGTCGGTGAAGCATGTTCTTCATCTACTCAAAAAGAATCGCCATTAACGCCCGAAGCGCGTATTCGCGGTGAAGAAACTGCAAAATGGATTATCGACGTACTCAATAAGGAAAAATCTCAACTTAAGCGCGAGGGTGCTATCCTGCGTGTCAAAGCCACTCAAAGTGAATATATCTTAGCCGGCGATACGATTGCGTCGCTGGCCTTCGATGAAAGTTTTGCCAATTACCTGCGTCAAAACAATGATTCTATTGCTAACATAATTTTATAATATATGGCACAGTTTACCGACTATATAAAGATAGCTGAAACAGCGATTGCTGATTCATACATATCAGCCGAACCTCAAGGGCTTTACGCCCCTATAAACTACACGATGGAATTTGGAGGCAAGCGATTGCGCCCTGCGCTGATGCTTATGTGTTGTGAAGTTTTTGGTTCCGACTATTCCGCATGTATCAATCAAGCCGTGGGGTTGGAGTATTTTCACAACTTCACTTTGCTTCACGATGATGTGATGGACAATGCCGACATGCGACGGTCGCGCCCTACTGTTCATAAAAAATGGGATGTAAACACCGCCATACTTTCCGGTGACACTATGCTGTCGATTGCATACAAATATATGCTTAAGGACGTATCTCCCGAGAAATACGCATTGATTATCGACTCTTTCAATAAAGCCGCCATCGGAGTATATGAAGGGCAGCAATATGACATGGAGTATGAACACCGCAAAGACGTTTCAATTGATGAATATCTCAATATGATTCGTCTGAAAACATCCGTTTTGTTTGGCTGTGCTTGCGAAATAGGAGCCATAATAGCAGGTGCCGACAAATCGGCACAACAGCGCATATATGATTTTGGCATTAATCTCGGACTTGCATTCCAGCTTCAAGATGACTTCCTTGATGTTTACGGCGACCCCGTCACTTTCGGCAAAGAAATCGGTGGCGACATTCTTAATGAGAAACGCACGTTCATGCTTATCTCTGCCTATAATCATGCCAATGATTTGCAACGCAAACAATTGGACACGTTATTAGCTCAAGACACAGAATACACTCCTATTCAACGGATTACGGGTGTAACCGAAATATACAATCAACTCTCTATCCCTGATCTTTGCAGAAAAGAAATTGCACGGCACACACAAGCAGCCGTTGATGCCATATTCTCGCTAAACATTGATCCGGCTCACAAAGACTCATTCGAAACACTTGTGGAAAATCTAATGCAACGTTCACGATGATTGACACACACTCACATTTGTATCTCGAAGAGTTTGATAACGACCGTGCCGAAGCTGTGCAGCGTGCCATTGATGCCGGTGTGAAGCATATAATTCTCCCGAATGTTGATGCCAACAGCGTGAACAGCATGTTGAATATGATGAATGATTATCCCGGATATGTTGATGCTGCAATGGGGCTTCATCCTACATCGGTGACTGCCGATAATGCCGAATTTTTGAAATTTGTAGATAGCGAACTTGCCACAGGGAAATATATCGCTGTAGGAGAGGTTGGCCTCGACCTATATTGGGACACTACATATCTCTCAGAACAAATTGATGTGTTTATGCGCCAAATTGATATGGCAAATCATTATCATCTTCCTGTGATAGTACACACGCGCAACGCCATGTCCCAACTCATTGACTCTTTGTCGGCATACGGAGATACTCTGCCATGCATGATATTTCATAGTTTTACCGGTACAGCTGCTGAGGCAAACGCAATACTATCACTCGAAGGCAATTCCCGATTCTTTTTTGGTATCAACGGTATTGTCACATTCAAAAATTCCAACATGGAAGAAATGCTACATTTTGTTGGCACAGAACGTGTTCTTTTGGAGACCGACTGCCCATACCTTGCACCGGTGCCATATCGAGGCAAACGAAATGAATCGGCATTCGTGGCGAAAGTACGCGATAAGTTAGCCGATATATTCACCTTATCTTCGGAAGAAATCGACCGAATAACTACTGCCAACACTCTTATGGCTTTCCCTAAACTAAATTTGTAATACTATTTTCCCTTTTCCCCCGACATGACACGAATTGACAATTCATCTACGACTCATATTGCATGGATTGACCTCCTGCGCATAATTGCGTGTTTTGCTGTTGTAGTTTCGCATTGCTGCGATGGATTTGTGGGAGCTTTTGATTCTGACCGAGTTTCATTTCTCACAGGAGTATGGATTGGAAGCCTTATGCGTCCAAGTGTGCCATTATTTGTAATGATGACCGGAGTGTTGCTGCTTCCCATTCCGAAACACTACACCCTTAACGGTTTCTATAAAAAGCGTGTATTACGCGTTGTTCTTGCGCTAATATTTTGGTCGTTAATCCTACCTATATGCTCATTTTTATACTATAATTTCATTAATCCACTGTCTTTGAATCCGCTTGTGGATAGCACTTTCTATACGTCAGAATCTTTAATCGAAAAACTCACAACATGGATCTTTAATTTCAATTTCGATACCGTGCCACTGTGGTATATTTATATGCTCATCGGACTGTATCTCATAATGCCTGTTATCAACAATTGGCTTCTGGATGCAACAAAAAAAGATATCCGCACCGTGCTCATACTTTGGGGTGTTTCGCTTGCGTTACCATATATTAAGATGGTAGCGCCCATACTTGGATATCAAGGGAATTACGGAAATTATGAACTACTTGGTGGTTGCGATTGGAACCCATACAACACCTTTTATTATTTGTCAGGATTTATAGGATACGTGATTCTTGCCTTCTATCTAAAGAAATATCCTATAAATTGGAACACCTGCAAAACTTTGGTTATTTGCATTCCGCTCTTCATTCTCGGATACGTAATCACCGCTTATGGATATGTGCTCACACAAAGCTATTATCCGGGTAATTACGCATACCTCGAGATTGTGTGGTATTTCTGCGGCATCAACGTTTTCATGATGACATTCCCTATTTTTGTAATTGTACAAAAGCTATCGATGAAGCCTTCGCGGTTTTTATCTGCAATTGCCGGCACCACTTTCGGCATATACCTATGCCATTACATTTGGGTATTTATTACATTTGACTGGTTCAACACACCGACACTACCCTATGCCATTCGGATTATACTTATGAGTGTTGCCACATTTATTATTGCTTTGGTAATTTCATATATATTAGGATTAATCCCGTTTACTCGCCGATTTGTTAAATAATTTATGCATTGCAAAATAAGAAATCACATGCAAAAATGGTTTTTTAGATAACATTTGTTGGATAATATAAATTTTTACTCTTAATTTTGCAGCCGTTTACGCATCACCTAATATTATTAATGTGTCATGTCGAAAAATCTTGTCATAGTTGAAAGTCCGGCAAAAGCCAAAACGATAGAAAAATTTCTCGGAAAAGATTACAAGGTATTATCCAGTTATGGGCATATCCGCGATCTCCCGAAAAAGGATATTGCTATCGACCCGAACAATGGGTTTGAGCCTGAATATGAGATTTCTCCTGACAAGAAAGATTTGGTTAATACTCTCAAAAAGAATGCAAAAGAGGCTGAAATGGTATGGCTTGCTTCCGATGAAGACCGCGAAGGAGAAGCTATAGCATGGCACTTATTCGAAACACTCAAACTCGATAAGAACCACACCAAACGCATAGTATTTCACGAAATCACGAAAAACGCAATTCTCAATGCTATTGAAAATCCGCGCGACATAGATGTTAATCTTGTGAATGCGCAACAGGCACGTCGTGTACTCGACCGAATAGTGGGTTTTGAACTCTCACCCGTGCTGTGGAAGAAAATTAAACGTGGATTATCTGCCGGACGTGTTCAAAGTGTGGCAGTACGACTCATTGTTGATCGCGAAAAAGAAATAGAGGCTTTTAAGACCGAATCATTTTATCGCGTTGTAGCCGACTTCGCTCTAAATGATGATGACAAGACATTCCGTGCCGAATTTTCACGACGACTTTCTTCCGAAAAAGAAGCTCGGGCTTTGCTTAGTGATTGTATATCTGCCTCTTTTACTATCGATTCCGTGGCAGTAAAAAATATCAAACGTAGCCCAGCACCTCCTTTTACCACCTCAACACTTCAGCAGGAAGCCAATAGAAAACTCGGCTACTCTGTGGCACAAACTATGTCGATAGCACAGCGCCTCTATGAAGCCGGGTATATTACATATATGCGTACCGACTCGCTCAATTTATCGTCGTTGGCAATCGCAACCATAAAGGATGAAATCACATCTACTATGGGAACAGAATATTTGAAGGTGAGGAAATATCACACCACCTCAAAAGGTGCACAAGAAGCACACGAGGCTATTCGTCCAACGTATGTGAGCAACCACGATATCCCTGGCACCTCCCAGGAAAAACGACTATACAACCTCATTTGGAAGCGAACAATTGCATCACAGATGGCCGATGCCATCGTTGAACGCACAAGTGTAAATATCGGCATTTCAAACCGTAGTGAGACATTCCAGGCGCAAGGCGATGTAGTGAAATTCGATGGTTTCTTGAAGGTTTATATGCCGGTTGAAGAAGAGGAGAACAATGCAGAATCCAATGAAAAGAGTTTCCCTGCGCTGAAGAAAGGTGATTCGTTAACGAGAAAGGATATAGTAGCAACTATGCGATTCACACAGCACCCTCCACGCTACAACGAAGCCTCTTTGGTGAAAAAATTGGAAGAACTCGGCATCGGGCGACCTTCAACATATGCCCCTACTATCTCAACAATAATGACTCGCGAATATGTTGAGAAAGGTGAAAAAGAGGGTGTGGTGAGGTCCTATTTGCAATTATCTCTTAAAGGAGACTCTATTCAGGAAACCACACTCGAAGAAACATCCGGTAATGAAAAAGGAAAACTTATCCCTACAGATACCGGAAGAATCGTAAATGATTTTCTCGAAGAATATTTCCCCGAAATAATGGATTACCATTTCACAGCACGTGTGGAGGAACAGTTCGACGAAATAGCACTCGGCAAGCTGAATTGGAAGGACGAAATTATACGATTCTATTCTCCGTTCCACAACAATGTCAGCAAAACCGAAAGTCTGCGACTTGAGCATAAAGTTGGCGAACGAATTCTCGGCACTGATCCGATTTCCGGAAAACTTGTTTCGGTAAAAATAGGACGGTTTGGACCTGTTGTTCAGATTGGCGATACCGATGGCAATGAGAAACCTCAATTTGCATCGCTCGAAAAAGACCAGTCAATAACGACTATCACTCTTGATGAAGCCTTGAATTTATTCAAATTACCTCGCAATCTCGGCACATTCGAGGACAAGGTTGTTACCGCTGCCGTTGGTCGTTTTGGTCCATATTTGCGTCACAATTCAGTTTTCGTGTCTATTCCATCCGAAATCTCTCCGCTTGAAATCACGTTGGAAGAGGCAATAAAACTTATTGAGGCAAAACGAGTTGCCGACAATAACAAAATTATCACTACGTTTAACGATGAGCCCGATTTAAAAGTTCTCAATGGCAGATTTGGACCATACATTAGTTTTAATAAGAAAAACTACAAGATTCCAAAAACTACCGATGCCGCGACTCTTACATTAGAACAATGTCGCGAAATCATTGCCAAACAAGATGCGACGCCGGCAAAACCCAAACGAGCTACATCCTCACGGGCAAAAACTTCAAAAAAGAAATAATTCTTATTTCATATTCCTCGCCAAATAGCGGGGAATAAAACTAATGTGGCGTACGATTGCCGTCATCGGACCATAATAACGACACATAATACGAAATCTTTCTCCAAGCGACTCCCTATGATTTTTTGATGTCATACCGCCGTCAAGGAATGAGATTATAGTCCCTCCCGTGTATGCATTTCTTTTCGATTGCTTCAAACAACGAAGACACCATTCGTAATCCGATGAAAAACGATACCTTAAATCGTATGGTTGCGCTATTCTCTTTCGTGCAACAAAAGCCTGATGACAAACAAGCATACCTCGCTTGAAACTTGAAAATTTAAGCACCGATGGAGCTGAAAGATGACGCATCCCCAACACTCTCCCGTCAGAGTCAACTATCTGGGTCTGACCATACACCACATCTGCGTGCGTTCGTTTAGCCGTATCTGCAATCACATGTAGCGTATCTTCATTATAAAATGCATCACCCGCATTGAGAAATATGAGATATTCACCGTTTGCATAACCGATGCCTTTATTCATGGCATCATACAGCCCATTGTCCGGCTCACTATACACACGGCGATTTTTAATCTCTGAAGATTCAACAATGCACAATGTATTGTCGGTTGATTTCCCATCCACCACTATCCATTCATAATCATTAAAGTTTTGTTCTGAAATGCTCGCTATAGTTCTAACTATCTCACACGAGGCATTATAGGTGACTGTTATAATGCTGAACAATGGTTTTTTAATATCCATGATAGTATTTTTAGTGTTTTATACATGTAAAATTAGAAACTTTATCTCTATTCACAAAACATTTACAAACAAAACACATCGGTAACAGTCTCCAAAAGCAAATTCATTCAACAATAAATTTATTATTATTTATCGATTAAAATTACAATTTTATAGCAACACCAATATTGCATCTTTCAGTTAAAAAATCTAACTTTGCAACTACTTTTCTATGGTAATGTTGTGTCCATAGCATAGTGTTCTACCTCCAAATATAATGCAATTTACTATATAACATAAACACTAATTATTAATCCTAAACAAACAGTATGAAGAGACTACTTCTCTTAGTTACCGCCATCATGATGCTCTCAGTGCAAACATTGAGTGCTCAAGGCACTACAAAGTGCAGCGGTATAGTGATTGATGACAACAATGAACCTGTCATCGGTGCCACAGTTGCCGTTCCTGGAACATCTATCGGTGCAGCTACCGACCTCGACGGTGCGTTTAACATCAAGATTCCGGCTTCTACAAAAGAAATCAGAATCTCTGCAATCGGTTTTAAAAATGTTTCAGTAAAACCGGGTGAAAATCTTCGCATCAAACTCGAAACTGATGCTCAAGTACTTCAAGACGTAGTTGTTACATCATCTTTGGCTAAAACTCGCCAAACTCCGGTGGCTATTTCTCAAGTAGATGCCGCCATTATTGATGTTAAACTTGGCAATCAGGAACTTCCGGAAGTATTAAAAACCACGCCTGGTGTGTGGGCCACTCGTGATGGTGGTGCTTTCGGTGATGCAAAAATCAACATCCGTGGCTTTAAAGCTGCCAACACTGCCACACTCGTTAACGGTGTGCCCGTAAACGATATGGAATGGGGTGGTGTATATTGGAGCAACTGGTCCGGTCTTGGCGACGTCACATCGTCTATGCAAGTACAGCGCGGTCTTGGTGCTGCTATTCTTTCAACTCCTTCTATTGGTGGTACAATCAACATGATTACGAAATCTCTCGATGCCAAGAGAGGTGGTACTGCTTGGGTGGGCCTTGGTAACGACGGCATGACTCAAGAAGGAATCTCTTTCTCTACCGGAATGATGAAAAACGGTTGGGCTATGACTGTGCTCGGCTCTCATCGTCAAGGTAATGGTTATGTACAAGGTACTGATTTCAACGCTTGGAACTACTTTGTAAACATCGCCAAACGCATCAACGATAAACACCAACTTTCTCTTACCGCCACTGGTGCTCCTCAAACTCACTACAAACGTAGCTCTTACGACGGTATGACTATCGAAGGATGGCAAAATGTAGCAAACTATATGCCTAAAGGGCAAATGTATCGCTATAATGCAACATATGGTTTTGACTTGAACGGACAACGTCGTTCTTCTCAATACAATTTCTACCACAAACCTCACATCAGTTTGAACCACATCTGGCAAATTGACCACAAATCTTCTCTTTCTACTGCTGTTTATGCTTCAATTGCAAGCGGTGGCGGTTATAGCGGACAAGGTCGCACATCCGATTGGTCAAACAAATGGTATGGAGTGTCTTCGTCAACAAATCAACTTACTACCGACTTCAGAAAGGCTGACGGAACATTTGCTTACGACGAAGTTCAACTTATGAACCAAGCAAGCTCCACTGGTTCCAACATGATTATGGCTGCAGCCAACAACGCTCATGAATGGTATGGACTTGTTTCTACTTATAAAAATGAATTTATTCCGAATCTCACATTCACAGGTGGTCTTGATTTGCGCTACTATATCGGTCGCCACAACTATGAAATTGTTGACCTTTACGACGGTGAATACTTCATCGACGACCGCTATCGTGGCTCGGTTAACGCAAGTCTTAACAGCGCTGCCGCCGACCCTAATTGGAAATACGAGAAACTCGGTGTAGGTGATGTTATCAACCGTAACTATATCGGCCATATTATGCAGGAAGGTATTTACGCTCAAGCTGAATACACAATGCTCGACGGAGACCTCAACTTCGTTCTCGCCGGTGCTGTTAATAACAACACATATTGGCGTATCGAAAAATTCTACGCTGATAAAGACCACGAAAGATCTGCCACTAAAAACTTCATTGCCGGAAATATCAAAGCTGGTGCCAACTATAATATCAACCGTCATAACAACGTATATATCAATGGTGGCTACCTCACTCGTGCTCCATATTTCCAATATGGTGTTTTCGCGGCTCCTACAGTAAGTAATGATACCAACAACGACCCGCGCAATGAAAAAGTTGGGTCTGTTGAATTAGGTTACGAATACCACTCTCACGTATTTACTGCACAAGTTAACGCTTACTATACTCTCTGGATGGACAAATCAACTGTAAAATCAAGCACCGACAGCAATGGAGAGCGCTGGATTATCAACATGCAGGGTGTGGATGCTCGCCACATGGGTGTTGAAGCAAACTTCGTTTACAAACCAACTCAGTGGTTTGAATTGTCCGGTATGTTCTCTTGGGGTGATTACACTTGGAACAACAATGCAGTAGGTTATTTCTTCAACTCCGAAGGACAACCTTTGAATAGTAAATATCAAGTTGTTACAGATCTTAGCGAGCAAGCTTATGCCAAGATTAACCAAAAAGGCATTAAAGTTGGTGGTTCTGCTCAAACCACCGGCGCTCTCGGCGTTTCTTTCCGCCCATTCAAAGGTTTCCGCATCGGTGGCGACTGGACTATGAATGCTCGCAACTATTCTGACTACAACCTATCGGGTAGCAACCTTAACGCAAACTCTACTATCGACGTTAAAGATCCTTGGTGCATTCCTTGGGGTAACCAACTCGACTTGTTTGCAAGCTACAACTTCTCCGTATCTAAAGACGTAAGATGTACTGTTACAGGTAATGTGAACAACCTTTTCAATCACTTCTATGTGATGGATGCATACTACGATTACGGAAACGAAGGTACTTGGGATAACTCCTATCGTATATTCTATTCTCCGGGACGCACTTTCTCTGTCCGTGTTAAACTCTATTTCTAATCTCAAATTGTAAACAAACAATGAAACAAAATATTTTCAACAAGATTCTCACTGGAGCATCTTTACTGGCAATGACGGCTTGTAGCCTGAATAGCTGGAACGATGACTTGAAGGGATTTGAGGAAGGTGTGAATTACGACATCGTTACTTCCATTGAATACACCCTCACTGATGCCGATTATGCTGCTATCGCTTCAAATGCAACAAATATCGCTCTTGCAGCTGCCGATGACGCAGCTAAGGAGTTACAGGCTGTCGGCACTCAACACAGTTTCAATTCCAAGATTACTGCACAAAAATATTTGCCGGCATTCTTGGGCTCTACAAGTTTCCAATATTTTACATTAGACAATAAATCGGCTGTTGTTGCTACCTATAATGTAGCCACCGGCTTGTCGCAACAATCAATAGATGTGCCTTCTGCTTACACTTATACAGTAACCGAAGACAATTATATCTCTGCTTGGGGTAGCGACGATAATTATATCGGTGCATACGCGCCTTCTCATCCTGCTTCAAACTATCTTCCAAAGATTCTTAAAGCTGAATTCCCCGAAGCTGAAGCCGGCCAATATGCAGTGGTTACATACAACATGGCTTCTCAAGAACCTGTATTCGGCACCGTTGGAGGCAATGATACTCCAAATGTACCTGAAGGCTGGGAGCTTACAAACACTGTTGCCAATGTAAAATTGAATGATGAAGTTACCATTAATGGTATTGTTACCGGTGTCTGTGCACAAGGTTATATCATCACCGACGCTTCCGGTTCCATTCTTGTATATTATGGAACTAAATATAGTGGAGAAAACAACATCAATGATGCTGTAACTGTAAGTGGAAAGATTTCCTCATATAACAATGGATTCCAGATAGCTCCTTCCGATGAAGAAACTGTTGGTACTTGGAAATACGTTTATCCTGAACCCGTTGTATATGACGGTGCAAAAATGCAAGATGCCGTACTTAATGTCGGTACGGAAAATAAGATTGCACAATATGTACAACTTACTGCTGCCGTTTCAATATCTGGCAACTACGTTAATTTCGATTTGGAAGGTCAAGGTAACACTCAAGGTAGTGCATACCAAATCACAAATGAGTTAAAATCACAAATCACAAGTGGTAATACTTATGTTATTAAAGGGTACTTTACGAGTGTAAGTAAATCAGGTGGTGCACCCAAATTCTTCAATGTGCTCGTAACAGAGTTGGCTCCTGTTGCTGCTGCTCCTAAAGCGGTTTCCACTCGCGCATCTCTTATCGAAGTACAGACAGCTACGGAATATGCTACTTATCATTTCGATGGTAGTGCATGGACTATTGCTGAAAATACCGTAACTCTCTCAGAAGCCGACTATCGCGCTATGGGTCAAAAATACAACAACCTGACTACTCCGGATGAATTTATCCCTACCTATTTGCGTACAAAATATCCGTATGCCGTGGCTGAACAGAGCGTTAACGTTGTATATTTCTATTATGCAAACAGCAAGAGCACTCCGGCCAACGATCTTTACGTTTACAATGGCTCTGAATGGGTTAAGGACCTCGGCATCGTTGTTGAAACAAATCAGTTCGCTAAAGCCAACGGCAAGTGGTTGTTCGATCCGAATGTAAACATGAAATGGGACAGTTCTGACGAAGCTAAACTTTGGTGGCAAGCTTGCGTTGAATGGGTATTTAATAACAAGGACGTGCCGATGTTTGGTTCTACCGGTATCAAATCAGGTATGGGCTTCGTTACAACTTATGGTAACAACGAGTTCTATAGCGGTTCTGGATACTATCAATGTAACGTAGATATTCGCCCGAGTTCTCCAACCGGTGCGTCTGGTGTAGGCAACAATTGTAAAGAGTATTGGACTAAACTTAACCTCAGCGATGATGAAGTTGTTGCAGCTTTAAAGCACAATTTTGAAGCAGAAGTTCTGCCCGGTGCGCTTTCAATGATATTCCCGGATGCCGATCTCATCGATGGCTACGAAGATGACATCAACTACACTATCGAATTCCAATCCTACGATGGCGCTCGTATATGGCAAACTGCTGTATATAAACTCGTCGGAAAAGGTAAATTTGAATTCGTATCTTGTACATGGAATAATTAATCACTGATTAACAGACAAATACAAGGAGGCAAGCATTAAAGCATGCCTCCTTATTTTTTATAATTCTATAACATTTTTAAGTAAAAAATGTTAAAATTTACAGCCAAATTTCAACTTTCCACATCCTATCAGTTCAAATAGTCAGAAAACTGAATGTTAAACTTTTAAATTGATAGGTTATGAAAAAGAAATTATTATCATTAACAGCTGCGTTAATCACTACAGTATTTTTGTCTTCTGCTTTTGCGCAAACACCAAATAGTAACGAACAAAAAAACGATAAAGTAAAATGCGAACATCGTTACAATAAAAAAGGACATAAAAACAATCGTCCTAATATATTTGAATCAATGAATCTCACCGATACACAAAAAGCTCAATTGAAGGCTCTGAACGAAAAGAAAAGAGAACAACAAAAAGCTGCACGGCAAGAGAAAAAACGCATGCACCGCCAACATGCTGTGGCCGCAAAACGTCAATATTTGCAAGAGGTAAAAGAAATCATCGGGACCGACAACTATATTTTATACTTGGAAAATATTGTAGTAAATCAGCCAAATCAAGCCCCAACTGGTCCAAAATTCAGCAAAGACCGCAAAAAAATGAATAACAAAGCCAAATTTAATAACAAAGCTATGGAAATGGAGCGTAAAGATAGTCAAGACGCACAACCTGCTTTTGAAAAAAAGGATGCTAAGCATAAAACTAAATAACACACACCATATAACATAAAAAAACCGGCAATCTCAACATTGTCGGTTTTTTTATTATAATATCATTATTATCATTCCAACGTCACTTGTGAAGCATACAATTCGTTGTCACGTATCTTGAAATTAACCACCAAATCCACAGAACACACACCCGACATTTCTTCTGTATCACACATAACTTCATCAATAATATCTTGCGCCGAGGCATAGGAAGAAGTGCCGAGATTCCATAACGCTACCACTACAGGAACTATAACAGTATCTGCATCTTCGACATTATTTGCCGAATAATAATATGCATAATCGGGCAATCCAAATCGTTCTGTTATTTCTGTATAACTACATCCCTCAATACGCTTCACTTGTTTAGGTAATTTCTCCGCCACATCTACATAATATGCCAACCTCTCAGGTTTGGATGAAGAACTACACGACACACACACATCAAGCACCGACAGGAGAAACACCCCTGCCATTGCGACTTTACTTATACATGATCGTTCAAACGCTTTTCTCATACTCCTCACCACACTCTACTATAGAACACACACAGTTTACCCGCCCGAGCTATAGCATACACTTCAAGTGTACGCATTTTTTCATGTGGGATTATTAACCTGACACACGCACCGGTATATTCATCGGATGCAAGCAACTCTCGTGCATCCGGACTACAATATTCCTCATTCACTACATCTCCCGATACACACTCTATTACATGACATTCTATTGACTGACTAACATCATAATTATATGCCGACAAGAACTCTGCTAACGGGGTGAATCGTTTATCATTATAGTTATTTACAATTTTTATCGCCACAGGCGTAATGACAAACAGTATTGCGGTTGCAAGAATACCCCACAACACCATTTTCACTTTCTTTTTTAGACGGCGCTTGCGTCGCTTTTTTTGGGTCATGTCGTCAACTATTTCAACTCGGCAAGTCGATGTACATCACCGACTATCCACAATTTATCACCCACTTCAAATGTAACGTCACCTGTTGGCTTCACATACTCGTTATCACCGCGTTGTATTGACACCAACAGCGCTGAATACTTATTGCGCAGCTCTATAGTGCGAGTAGAATGTCCCACCAACGGCGAATTTGGCCCCACTTCAAGACATTGGAGTTTTACATCCTGTTTTTCTGTTGATATTTCATCGTTATCGATTCCCTTTTCTATAAAAGGAATAGCTCTCTCTATATCCGCATCATTCCCCACCACACCAATCTGGTCACCCGGGAAGAGACGCATATCGCTTGTGGGTATCGGGATTACATGATAACCGCGCTGAATACTAACCACATTTATTCCAAAATCGTTGCGCAAATTAGTTGAGCCAAGTTTTTCTCCGGCTATTGGACAATCACTTCCAACAGTCATATATGCGACATGCATATCCGACACCAAATTGTTGTTTTTACCACTCTTTCGCAATTCCCGTGCATTGAGGTTGCTATAAAACTTCGCTTCTATATTGATAAGGCTTGTTCTTATTCGTCCTGATATAAATGCTATGAACAAAACTACAAATGATATACCTATGGCGAAGCCCCACGCTATATTAAAGATTGACGATATAAACCACACTGTAAGTCCTACCGCCAACAATACACGTATAATTGAAAGCACCACAAACGGCACCCCTTCAAGGAGATTGCTCCCTTTATATTTATGTGTTGTATTTGATGGTGGTATTGAAAGAGCAAGCAAAAATGGGGAAAGAACTGCCAACGATGCTATTGCCGCTATTATTTTCCCTGCCGACCCCCATATACTTTCCATTTCAGGAATGAAATACTGGATAGCCACAATAGAAATTCCGATAATAATAATGGAATACATTATCATGCGCCAGGCGTAACGCCCCAACAAACGCTTCCAATGCTCGAACGCACCTGTCTGCGAAGCAGCCTGCGAACTGTATCGCGTAATAAGGAAATGTAAATTCTCCGGCAATCGCGGCAACAGCCAATTATACACCGGCTCTGCAAATTTTATGAAATATGGAGTAAAGAACGTTGTTATCACCGACACTGCCACTATTATAGGATAAATCGTAGCGTCAAGCACTCCAAGATTCATGCCAAGGGTAGCTATAATAAATGCGAATTCACCTATTTGAGGCAGACAAAAGCCTGATTCAATAGCTATTTTCAGTGGCTGACCGGCCACAAGCATGCCTAACGTACCGAACAGTATCATACCAACTATCACACACACAGATATCAGCATTATTGGCCCTATATATTCCCATATCAGCACCGGATCCACCATCATCCCTACAGATATGAAAAACACTGCACCAAACAAATCCTTTACCGGCTTTACTACATGTTCTATACGTTCTGCCTCGCATGTTCCCGCCAATATCGAACCAACCAAAAATGCTCCAAGTGCGAGCGAAAATCCTGCTTTCACTGCCACTATCGCCATTCCGAAGCACAGACCCATGGAAATTATCAGCAGCACTTCATCGTTGATTATACGGCGGAAATATCTGAACATCGACGGAATAACATACACTCCCACTGCAAAGCACAACACAAGGAACAGCACGAGTTTCAGCACACTCATCATCAGCTCCGACCCCTCAAAGGAGTTTTTAACCGCTATGGATGACAATATCACCATCATCACCACCGCAAACAGGTCCTCACACACAAGCATTCCGCTCACAAGAGGCACAAACTTACGCCGCTTCATATTTAAGTCCGACAGCGCTTTAATGATTATCGTGGTGGACGACATGGATAGCATCGCCCCTAAAAACAGCGAATTTATGAATGACAGATTCAGCAATTTGCCCACACCCATTCCTGTAAACAGCATCCCAGTAACACATGTGAGCGATGCTATTATCGCCGAGCCGCCTACATTCATCAGTTTTTTAAAACTAAATTCAAGTCCTAAGGCAAACAACAATACTATTATACCTATTTCGCCCCAGAATTCTATATTAGGCTCATTTGTCACCGACGGCACATACAGGAAATGCGGTCCAACAAGAAATCCTGCCACTATATATCCTAATACAAGCGGTTGTTTGAGTTTTTTAAAAAGTACTATACTTATCGCACCAAAAACGAGAATCAATGCAAGGTCGCCAATCAGATCCTCGGTATGCAACTGCGCTACTGCTTCGATACTTTCCATCGAAATTTCCTATTACTATTTTTTTGATTTATATTTCCCTCGGATTTTAATTTACTATATATCCGCATAAATCCGAACACAGACTACTCTCACAGCTATATGCTCGTGCAAATTGCCTTATAAATTCCACGGCAATCTCTCGCGGTGAACACTCTTTAATCATTTCATCGCCATTTTTCGTCTTACAATATGTTTCATCTAAATCTTGAGTAAAAATTTCTTGCATAGGCATCACGGGTTTTAATTACATTTATATAACGAATCCTTTCACCTTATTATTATATAAAGTGCAAAAAATGCTTTTCACTATTGTCAACATCGTCATTTCGCCCAACACATCAAAATTCAGACCTCTGTATTTTAACCACTTACATCCACACCGACAAAAAAGTTAAAAAATATTTGTAAAATATTTGCATGATTCAAAAAGTGGTGCTAACTTTGCCCTCGCAATTGAGGGAAATAATCACCCTTGAATATAGCACAAAAACGGTGTGGTAGTTCAGCTGGTTAGAATACCTGCCTGTCACGCAGGGGGTCGC
>JAFLTZ010000028.1 GCA_022509045.1 Muribaculaceae bacterium
TATCAAAGTATTCATTGAATATGGAATGCTTACTGATGAAAAATTCTGCGATTCGGCAATGAAATTTGCACTATTAGAGGACACGGATAATAAATATTATAAAATTGATGATTATAAAAAACTCATTAGTGGGACACAAACAGATAAAGAGGGCAATATCATTGTATTATATGCGACAGATAAAGAAACGCAGTACTCATATATTAATGATGCTATTGAGAGAGGATATAATGTTTTGTTAATGAATGGTCAACTTGACTCACATTTCATTGGATTACTTGAAAATAAGCTGGAAAAGTGTCGTTTTGTCAGAGTTGATAGTGACGTTGTGGATAATCTTATTATAAAAGATAATATTAAAGAGAATGGATTATCTCAGATCGAAAAAAATATCCTTACGAACCTATTTAAATCTCAGTTGCCAGAAATTGACAAAACAGAATTCATGGTTACATTCCAACCGATGAGCGATAGTGCTGCACCAATTGTTATTACTCAAAATGAATATATGCGTCGTATGAAAGATATGGCGTCTATGCAGCCAGGTATGAATTTTTATTCTGAGATGCCAGATAGTTTTAATCTTACCCTTAACACAAATCACAAAATAATTAAAAATATTCTAAGCGATTCAAAACAAGCACTTGAATCTAAAGTCGAAACGTATGAAAATATTATAAATGAGTCCAATACTATCATATCCGAGTTAAATAACTTGAAAAAAAATGATAAGGACCTATCAGCCGAAGATAGCAAAAAATTATCAGAGAACGAGTCTCTTGTTGAATCGACTCGTAAGGATGAATATAATCTTGTATCCGAGTATGCTGCAACAGTGCCCAAAATTAAACAAGTAATCGATTTGGCTTTGCTCGGCAATGGGATGTTAAAAGGAGCAGACCTCAATGCCTTTTTGAAACGTTCGATTCAATTATTGTAGTAATTTAAATAAAAATAATAATGGCTATCTCTCTATGTGTTAGGGATAGCCATTATTCATTGATGTAATTATTGATTTATTTTCCAGATACTTCCTTCAATTAAAGTAAATATTAAATCACCATTGTCTGTAACGGTCCAACCATTAATTTCAGAATTCCCGACCTTTGACCTCCATAATAATTCATGCGTGATAGGATTTATTGCGGCCACCTCCCCTTTAATGGAGCCGGCATACACTATTCCATTATTTTCAATAACTATACAAGGAGCGTGCTCATATCCAAATCCGGTGTCAACTTTCCATAATTCAATAAATTCATTCTCGGTAGCGGATACTGCTATAATCTCACCATCCATAGTTTTTGCATATATGGTTTTATAGTCTGCAGAACGACCAATACTTTCTCTATATTTGTGAGAATTGTTCCTCCAAATTATTTCTCCTGTTTTTCTATTAAGTGCAGTCATATATCTATCAGGTGCAACAATAAATATTTTATCCTCTGTCATAACAGGAACAACATTGCCTGGACTGAAGAACGTTGATTTTGTAGGTTCACTCCAGTCCCATTTTATGTTGCCAGTCGCGGTATCCACTAAACGCAGTTTTGTATCCCAAGCACCAAATACAACTTGTGAATCATCTGCTGTCGGAGATGCTTGACAATAGTTATTTACGCTTATTTCCCAAATCATATTGCGTTTCTTGACATCCCAGGCACTAAAACTGTTGCTACCGCCAATGAATAATTCATTATTTACTACGATACCATCTGCCACGTATGGTCCACGAGCGTATGATTCTGATATTAGTTTTCCTGACTTTTTATTAATCCAAAGAAGCCTATTATCAGTGGTTGGAACCACAACATATTTCCCTGCAATTATAGGTCTTGAGTGTAATGAACCACCTGTTTGGTATTCCCACTTTATTTTTCCGGATTTTATATCAATACACTTTATAATACCAAGACTATTGCCTATGTATATATTTCCATTATCATACGATGGTATTGTAAAAATTGATGCACTGTCATCATATATCTTACAAACATATTTCGTAGAACTTAATGTTTCATAATCTTTGATGTATGGATTATGATTTGCATTGATTTTAATTTTGTTCTTCAATATAGGAGAGCGATGTATTTGTTTATCCCATTGTTTTATAGAATCGTTTGTAATCTCAATGATTGTGTATCCGTAATCATTGTTTTTCATATCTAAAGCTCGGTTAACCAAACATTCTATTTCTCCTGCCTTATATTTTTTGAATTGATGATAATGACCACATAAGTGTGTTATAACAGGATGTTCGTGAAGTAAAGCGGTATATTCATCATACATATCCAAATCCGCATTTAATGGATAATGATTTATAGAAATTACTCGCTTTGCGTCTGTTTGACTAAGTTCTTTATCTAACCATGCTAAATCTTCACGTTTGATGTGACCATTGCCCATTTTCATATATGGGCCACAATTAATTCCGATTAGTAATATGTCATCAATTTTTGCTTTAAACCTGTCATCACCAAATAGCTTTTTATACGTAGCCCCTGCGCTCTGGGACCAATTGTTTTCATGATTTCCAGGAACAATATAGATTTGCCTATTTATTTTATCTAATATTTTCTTTACATTAAGCAATTCCTCATCACTTCCGGTATTTGTAAGATCTCCGGAAACAATTACCATGTCATAATCAAGATTATTAATCTCATCCACAACTTTTTTGAGGTTCGCTTCATTTGTATTTCCGGGGCTCACATGGAGGTCAGTCAAAAAAGCAATCTTAGTATTTGCAAATATAAAATTGACGCTAATAATTGTTATTAGCGTCAATAAAAATCTATATGAAAATTTCATGTCTATGTTAATTATGCATTAATAGGAACCACACCAATACCTGGTCGATCGCTCAATGTAATTTTACCATCAACAATTTTCATTCCATCAAAACAATCATTTGCAATCAATAGATTACCATCCAAATCAGCCCAATCGGTTAGAGGTGCAAGCTGTGCAGCTGCACTAACAGCACACGATGTCTCTGTCATACATCCTACCATGACTTTCAAACCGAGAGCGCGTGCAAGTTGTGCCATCTGGAAACCTTCTCGCATGCCGGTACTTTTCATGAGCTTAATATTGATACCATCATATGCCTCTGCTGCACGTTTAACGTCCGGCAATCTCTGCAGGAACTCATCAGCCACTAATGGAAGAGGACTTCTTTCGCGTAACCATGCTGTTTCTTCAAACATTTCTTTAGGCATAGGTTGCTCTACAAACAAGCAATTTCTTTCAGCAAGCCAATTACACATTTCGAGAGCTTTGTATTTATCATCCCATCCTTGGTTTGCATCTACACAGATTGGCTTATCTGTGCTCTCGCGGATAATTTCGACTAATTCTTTATCATTATCAAGTCCCATTTTAACCTTTATAACATTGAACGGCGCAGTTTCCTCAACTTTTTTCCTAACGACTTCAGCCGTATCAATTCCTATTGTAAATGATGTACTCGGACATTTTTCAGGTGATAACCCCCATATTTTGTACCAAGGTTGTCCCATTTTTTTGCCTAATAAATCATGAAGAGCTATATCAACCGAGGCTTTCGCTGCACGATTGTTTGGAGCTGTTGAATCAACATATTCAAGTATTTCTTCTAATCTGAAAGGGTCATTAAATTGAGTTAGGTCCAGATTGTTTAAAAACTTGCATACAGATTCTACAGATTCTCCAAGATACGGAGGCATGGATGCTTCGCCATATCCTATAATGCCATCATGTTCTACTTGAACCAATACATCTGGAGTAGTTGTTCTACTGTATTTGGCAAGATTAAAGGCATGACGCAATTTTAATTCATACGGTTTAAATGATAATTTGATACCACTACCTGTTGTTGTACTTTTTTTAGTACAAGAACCTAATGCAGCTGCAGATATACTGACAGGTGCACTTACAGCAATCATTCCAATAAATGAATCCTTTATAAATTTTCTTCTGTTCATGGATGTATAGTTAAATTATTATTATTTCTTGAAATACCATGGATGATTTTTAACGGATATAATTCCTTTAGTATCTACATTCCCTTCAATTCTGTTAATTGAATGAAATGGTGTTGTTAGATATGTTTTACTATTAGGGTCAACACTATTAATTTTCACTCTTCCGGATGCATGAATGTAGTTTCCATCAGACATATATATTGCAGTGTGCGTAATTTTCCCGGATTTTGTGCCAAAGTATAAGAGATCTCCTTTTTTTGCTTGTTTCCAATCCTTGGGATTTATTTTTTTACCATATAGCACTTGTTGTGAAGCATCCCTTTGTAAAATAATACCATTACTGAAATATGATGTTTTTGTTAAACCCGAACAATCCACACCTTTTGTGGATGTGCCTCCCCATGTATATGTAGTGCCAAGAAGTCTTTTGGCGGTATTTACAATTTTATCTGAATTAAATTCTTGCTGGGCCCAATTGTCCAGTTTAGATACCGATTGATTTCCAATATATCCTTTCCTCCCATCAGGAGTATAGAGCTCAGTGTAACCGTTTCCAAAATCTTTCCCCACCAATATGTTTCCTAAAACTACATCAGTTACGATATCGGCATTTTCATTTGGTGAATCATACAAATATGAATATATATCAGTAACAATATATCTTTCAGAATTTTGCCATTCATTGAAATCTTTATCATCAAGTATTTTAATACTACTACCGATTACCCATGCAATATAACCGTCCGGTGTCTGCACTCTATACCAATCATCGTCTTTAGCCAAAACCTTCATTGGATTACCCATTAAAGATTGTGTGGTAAGTTCATACTCGTGTCCCGGTGAAACACGATGGTGAGCATATGGGAGTATTGTCAATGCCCATTTACCAGGCAATGTGCCATCAGGTAATAGCGATATATTTACGTCACATGGAGTTGAACTTTTCGCAGAAATAGCTTTTAATTCATTAATAGCATTTATATTATCTGTTACACCTGTTACGGTTACTTTCCCATCTGTTATCTGTGTTTCAACATCCCAAATACCAATTCTTTTATCTGGGCAATACTTTTTGCCAATGCTATTTACAACGGTTTCATCCACATTTTGTGCTTTTGCACATGCTCCACTTATTAAGAGCAACGAAATACATACATATGTGAGTAATGTCTTCATATATTTACTTTATAGGTTTAAATTCTAAAACTGTGAGATTTGAATCAAATTGAGTTGCTTCGATATTTCCATTTTCCCATTCAACCTCTCCTGCTTGAAAATCTATCGGTTCTGTACGGAAATACTTCTTCTTTGGGGACAACGGTTTGCCATAATCAATATTGGTGGCAAATCGATATATATCTGTACCGGTTTTATAATAAGATTTAATTTTATCATCATTGTTTCTACCCAAAGAGACGTCAGTAGGCACCCAACCTATCCCCTCAAAATAGGTTTCTGCCCAATCGTGCCAACCAAGATTCCACGGATGTAGCATCCATCCACTTTCCCATCTCGCAGGTATTCCGATGCTTCTCAATAGTGAAATATATAGTAATGCCACTTGACCACAATCTCCGTGACCTTGATTCAATACATACTCTGGAATATTTTCAATTGTACCATAATCGCGTGCACCCGCCCATGGAAATTTATTAACAATCCAATTGTATATTTGTGATGCCTGTAGTACTGGATTCTCCTCTGAACCAATAATCTTGATTGCTAAATTACGCATCTTGTCATTTACTACAATATGTCGGTTATCTGTTTGAGTATATTGTTTATACAACTCGGACTCTTTATTGTATGGCTTAATATTGTTTAATAAATAATCCTCAGTGAAAGTTTGAGCAGCTACATCATATTCCATTATTACTTCAAAATGAGTTGGGATACCTTGTTGCGCGATTGCACATAGGCTCAATGTGCTGTGTGGACTACCTGTTGATTTGATGTATTCATGACTTGAAGAAATCACTTTTATATTCTTTTGCCGTTGCGATTCATGCGGTATAGGGAGCCACACTCTTACCTCTTTACCAGCCGGTACTGCATCTGCGTCAACATCAAGTTCATACTTCACTCTTGCGCGATGCCAATTTCCACATTGATTTTTATCCTTTGTCATTTTTGATGCACTATTAATCAATTCTCTGTACATCTGAATGTTTTTAGATGCAGTGTTAGTTTGTAATGTTGGATTGAGTAACCATAAATTTCTCAATGTCTTTCTGAACCATTTTTCAGAGCCATCAATGGTCATTACTTCAATATAATTACTATTTATCCAGTCTGAAATTTCATTGGTAGTTGTCCCCGGACGAATATTAATTATTTCTTTAATACCATCCCAAGGCTCAATAGAAAAATCATAACGGATTCTCTTTATAACCGCACGGATTGAATCTATTTCATATTTATCCTTTACTTGGATGTCATGACTCAATCCATTGATAATCACCTCTGCATTATTAAAATTTCCGAGCGACATTTCTTTTTCCACATCGGTTTTCCAATTAGCTTGCGCAAAAAACAATGGTAATATAGATATCGCTACTAAATTTGCTATCCTAAATTTATTCATAATTTTACAATTGATTCTCGACAAAATTAATAAAAAATTCTTTTTTCATGAAAAAATAAAATTATTTTTGTGGTTATTTATGTTTATAGGGAATATGTCGATTTAATCATTCGATAAGACCTTATATATCGCAGTATGTCTCAATCAATTGAGTTTAATTGATCATAATATGAATAATTTAAATCTTTATACCTTCTCCATTTTTAATCTTATATCAATGTAATACCAGTAATACAATTTTTGTACCTTTGTCACTATCTTAAACATTACAAAATGGAACTATCAGAAATAAAAAATATTTCTAATATTTATCAGAGTAAGGCATTTCAAATACTCGAAGATACAAGGTTAATTGAAATTTTAGAAAAGAATGGATTACGAGTAAGTCTTGTTGGTTCTTTAAGGATGGGGCTGTTGGTAAATCATAGAGATATCGACCTTCATATCTATTCAAAAGATTTAACTGTGGAATCAAGTTTCCAAGTGATATCTAAAATCGTTGCAAATCCAAATTTCACAGAAACATTATGTATTAACGGGTTAAGTACAGATGAACATTGCATGGAATGGCATCTTAAATACAAGGATGATGAAAACAAGATTTGGCAGATTGATGTAATCCATATTGAGGAAGGTACTCAATATGATGGGTATTTTGAAAGGATGGCAGATACAATTGTTGAAATAATAACTAATTCTCAAAGGGACACAATTTTGAAATTGAAATATCTTTCAATTCTTGAGAAAGAAATGCAAATACACAGTCCCGAGATTTATGAGGCAGTTATTGACAAAGGAATTGAGGATTTTGAAGAATTAAAAAGTTGGATTAAGAAAAGGCGTTTGGAAGAATCGTATTATTGGATTCCAAAATAAAAAAATAAATGCACTCGATTGCGGCATGTTACATTCTATAGTTTTTCATTGTACGTGAGAAAAGCACAAATTGATATTTTCTTTTAACAAAAATGTATGTTTCGGTATCTTTTAGTTGAAAAAGATATTTTTTTTTGTTAATTTTGCATGGTTTTCACGATAGAGTTGATAACCGCTAATCTTTAACAATATTCTATCGTATGCAACAATTAAAAAAGGCTATCCTTAAATTACAGGATGGTACATGTTTTGAAGGTTATTCTTTCGGATGCGAGATTCCAGTTGCCGGAGAAGTCGTGTTTAATACAGCCATGACTGGTTATCCTGAGAGTCTCACAGATCCATCCTATTCAGGTCAAATTTTAGTTACTACTTATCCTTTATTAGGCAATTATGGAGTTCCTCCGAAAGGTGTGACGGGGAATGTAAGTGATTATCATGAGAGTGAAAAAATACACTGTGAGGCTATAATTTGTCAAGATTACTCATGGGAATATAGTCATTGGCAAGCTGAATGCAGTTTAAGTGAGTGGCTTATTAATGAAAAAGTCGTTGGACTCACCGGTATTGATACTCGAGCATTGACAAAACATCTTCGTGAGAGTGGTTCCATGCTTGGTAAAATTTATTTCAATGATGAATCCGAAATATCTTTCCATGATCCAAATGCTGAAAATCTTATTGCGAAAGTATCATGTAAAGACGTTGTCGAATATGGTAATGGAGAAAAAACAGTGGTCCTTGTTGATTGTGGCGTAAAACACAATATCATACGATGCCTTATGTCACGTGGTGTCAAAGTTATACGCGTACCGTGGAATTACGATTTTAATAATCTTACATATGATGGATTGTTTATATCAAATGGTCCTGGAGATCCAAGCATGGCACAAACCACAATAGAAAATATTCGTGAAGCATTAAATGGAGATAAACCAATCTGTGGTATTTGCATGGGGAATCAATTACTTTCTCTTGCGGCGGGTGCTAAGACTTACAAATTAAAATATGGGCATAGAAGTCATAATCAGCCGGTACGTCAATTAGGAACTGACAGGTGCTTTATTACTTCTCAAAACCATGGATATGCAGTTGATGGAGATTCAATACCTGAAGATTGGGAGCAATTGTTTATCAATATGAATGACGGTACAA
The DNA here is from genome assembly GCA_022509045.1 of Muribaculaceae bacterium. Taxonomy (GTDB): domain Bacteria; phylum Bacteroidota; class Bacteroidia; order Bacteroidales; family Muribaculaceae; genus JAFLTZ01. The sequence goes on from JAFLTZ010000028.1 coordinate 8,581, forward strand.
ATGAAGGTATTAAACATAAAACAAAACCGTTTTTTTCTGCACAATTTCATCCTGAAGCAAGCAGCGGTCCAAAAGACACAGAATTTTTATTTGATGAGTTTATTAAATTATTATAAAGTTTCCCTCTAACATTTTACTATACTACTATGTATGACAAAAAAGAAATTTCAAAAGTACTGTTACTTGGTTCAGGTGCTCTAAAGATCGGGGAAGCTGGTGAGTTTGATTATTCCGGTTCCCAAGCACTCAAAGCGCTTAAGGAAGAAGGAATAGAAACAATACTAATTAATCCTAATATTGCAACTGTACAGACCTCAGAAGGCTTTGCAGATAAAATATATTTTTTACCAGTTACACCCTATTTTGTTGAAAAAGTTATCGTCAAAGAACGTCCGCAAGGCATCCTTCTTGCTTTCGGTGGTCAAACAGCCTTAAATTGCGGAGTGGAATTGTATCAGTCCGGAATTCTGGAGAAATATAATGTAAAAGTATTGGGGACTCCTGTTCAAGCAATTATTGATACAGAAGACCGAGAACTTTTCGTTAAAAAACTTGATGAGATCAATATTAAAACGATAAAGAGTGAAGCTGTTGAGAATGTTGATGATGCATTGAAAGCAGCGGCAGAACTTGGTTATCCAGTTATAGTTCGAGCTGCTTATGCACTTGGAGGGCTTGGTAGTGGATTTTGTGATACACCAGAAGAACTTACTTCTCTTGTGGAAAAAGCCTTGTCGTTTTCACCCCAAGTCCTTGTTGAAAAATCACTGAGAGGATGGAAGGAAGTTGAATACGAGGTGGTACGTGATTGTTACGACAACTGCATTACTGTATGTAATATGGAAAATTTTGACCCATTGGGTATTCATACAGGTGAAAGTATTGTCGTTGCACCTTCTCAGACATTATCAAACGAGGATTATCACATGCTTCGCCAACTTGCCATAAAGATCATTCGTCATATAGGAATTGTTGGAGAATGTAATGTACAATATGCGTATGATCCATATTCAATGGATTATCGTGTGATTGAAGTTAATGCCAGATTGAGTCGAAGTTCCGCGCTTGCATCAAAAGCTACCGGTTATCCATTAGCTTTTGTCGCTGCGAAACTTGGTTTGGGATATGGATTATTTGAACTTAAAAATTCTGTAACAAAAGATACTTCGGCATTCTTTGAACCAGCACTTGATTATATTGTATGTAAGATTCCAAGATGGGATTTAGGCAAATTCCACGGAGTTAAAAAAGAAATAGGTTCATCAATGAAATCTGTTGGTGAAGTTATGGCAATAGGTAGAACTTTCGAAGAAGTTATCCAAAAAGGACTCCGAATGATAGGTCAAGGCATGCATGGTTTGGTCGAAAATAAGGAACTTAATATTTCGGATATAGATAAAGGTCTTACTGCCCCCACTGATAAAAGAATATTTGTTATAGAGAAAGCTTTCAAACAGGGCTATTCAGTTGATAAAATTCACCAACTTACGAAAATAGACAAATGGTTCTTGTATAGACTTTATAACATTATTAAAACATCAAAAGAGTTAGAGCAATATTCTGCAATTAATCAAATACCACGTGATTTGATTAAATTGGCAAAATGTCAAGGGTTTTCTGATTTTCAGATTGCAAGAGCTGTGTTTGGCGAAAATCTTACTGATATTGATTCCGCTATGGATTCTGTTCGTGAATATCGTAAAACACTTAATATTGTGCCTGTTGTAAAACAGATTGATACTCTTGCCGGTGAATTCCCTGCTCAAACTAATTATTTGTATCTTACGTATAATGGGAATGAAAACGATGTTGATTATTTGGGAGATCATCGTTCAATTATTGTTCTTGGCTCTGGTGCATATAGAATCGGAAGCTCTGTAGAATTCGATTGGTGTAGTGTAAATGCACTTCTCACAGTTAAAGCTGAGGGTTATCGCTCTGTGATGATTAACTATAACCCGGAAACTGTTTCTACCGATTATGATATGTGTGACCGTTTATATTTTGACGAACTCACATATGAAAGAGTTATGGATATTATAGAGCTTGAACAACCTCATGGCGTAATTTTATCTGTAGGTGGGCAAATACCAAACAATTTGGCATTGCGTCTTAATTCAAGTAAAGTTAATATCTTGGGTACATCAGCAGAATCTATTGATAATGCAGAAGATCGACATAAGTTTTCGTCAATGCTTGATAAACTTGGGATTGATCAACCACGATGGAGAGAATTAACGTCATTAGAAGATATTCACAGTTTTGTTGAAGAAGTTGGATTCCCTGTTTTAGTGCGCCCATCTTATGTGTTATCTGGTGCGGCTATGAATGTCTGCTCAAATGATGATGAACTTGAGAGATTTTTGCAACTAGCTGCAAATGTCTCCAAAAAACATCCTGTTGTTGTGAGTGAATTTATACAGAATGCCAAAGAAATAGAGATGGATGCTGTTGCTCAAAATGGTGAAGTTATACTATATGCTATTTCAGAACATATAGAGTTTGCTGGTGTACACTCCGGTGATGCAACAATCCAATTCCCACCACAAAAGTTATATGTGGAAACTATGCGTCGCATCAAAAAGATATCTGGGCAAATAGCGAAAGCACTGCAAATTTCAGGTCCGTTTAACATTCAATTCCTTGCTAAAAACAATGAAATAAAAGTTATTGAATGTAATCTTCGCGCATCACGTAGTTTCCCATTTGTATCTAAAGTTATAAAAATCAATTTTATTGATTTGGCCACAAAAGTAATGCTCGGTTTAAAAGTTGAAAAACCAAATAAAAGCGTGTTTGACCTTGATTACGTTGGGATTAAAGCCTCTCAGTTCTCATTCTCTCGTCTTCAAGGAGCAGATCCGGTTTTGGGTGTGGATATGTCATCGACAGGCGAAGTGGGATGCATTGGATATGATACATCTGAAGCTATTATGAAGTCAATGTTATCTGTGGGTCATAAGATTCCTGCCAAGAACGTATTATTGAGTACTGGTACAATAAAACAAAAGGCAGATATGCTTGACAGTGCCCATAAGCTTTATGATAAAGGTTATACTATTTATGCAACCGGCGGTACACATAAATTCTTAAATGATAATGGTATCCCTGCTATAAAAGTATATTGGCCAAGTGAAAATGACAAACAACCACAGGCTCTCGAAATGTTACATAAAAAACAAATCGATTTAGTAGTAAACATACCTAAAAATCTATCAACTACTGAGCTTTCAAATGGCTACAAGATACGCAGAGCTGCTATTGATTTAAATGTTCCGTTACTTACCAATGCACGTTTGGCTTCGGCCTTCATCAATGCATTTACAGGTATGTCATTAGATGACATTCAGATTAAATCATGGGACGAGTATTAGTTTTGTGATTTAAATAAGTATATTTCGAGGTTTAAATATGATTTCTGTTAATAATCTTAGGGTAGAATTTAACGCAAAATCACTTTTCGATGATGTATCTTTTGTAATTAATAAAAAAGATAGAATCGCCTTGGTCGGGAAGAATGGCGTAGGTAAATCTACAATGCTTAAGATTATATATGGGATTCAGAATCCTACAGGCGGAAGTGTATCTAAACCTCAAGATATTACTGTTGGATATTTACCACAACAGTTGCAATTGAACGACACATGTTCATTAATAGAAGAAGCTCGCTCTGCATTCAATCATATATCGCAACTTAAATCAAGAATTGACTATCTCAACAGACAGCTTGCCGTGCGTGATGATTATGAATCAGAGAGCTATGCAAAACTTATTGAGGAAATTTCACACTTAAATGAACGGTTGCTTATAGATGGCAGTGATAATTATGAGGCAGAAATAGAAAAAACTTTAATTGGTCTTGGCTTTTTAAGGACTGATTTTAATCGTCCCACATCCGAATTTAGTGGTGGGTGGCGAATGCGAATTGAGCTGGCTAAATTATTGCTGCGCAAGCCAGACATCCTATTACTTGATGAGCCAACGAATCATCTTGATATTGAATCAATACAATGGTTGGAATCATTTATTATTAATAAGTCAAACGCTGTTGTACTCGTATCACATGACCGCGCTTTTGTTGATAATGTAACAAATAGAACAATAGAAATCTCATGTGGTAAAATCTATGATTATAGAGTAAATTACTCTAAGTTTATAGAACTTAGAAAAGAACGCATAGAGCAACAGATGCGAGCTTTTTTAAATCAACAAAAGCAAATTCAAGATACGGAAGACTTTATTGAGAGATTTCGGTATAAAGCTACAAAATCGGTTCAGGTCCAAAGTAGAATTAAACAACTTGAAAAGATTAAACGTATTGAAGTTGATGAAATCGATAACAGCTGTATAAATCTTCGTTTTCCTCCGGCGCCAAGATCTGGCGACTACCCTATTATCGCTGACAATTTAAAAAAAGCATACGGAGAGCATATTGTGTTTTCAAGTGCATCATTCACACTTAAACGTGGTGATAAAGTCGCATTTGTTGGTAAAAATGGTGAAGGCAAATCAACGCTTGTAAAATGCATTATGGGAGAGATTTCATACGAAGGCTCTCTTAAGATTGGTCATAATGTTAAAATCGGTTATTTCGCCCAAAACGAGGCGCAATTACTTGATGAGAATAAAACAGTCTTTGAAACGATAGATTATGTAGCAGTTGGAGATATCCGCACAAAAATTAGAGATATTTTGGGCGCATTTATGTTTGGTGGTGAGGCATCTGATAAAAAAGTAAAAGTATTATCCGGGGGTGAGAAGACTCGACTTGCTATGATTCGTTTGCTTCTTGAACCGGTAAATTTATTAGTATTAGATGAGCCAACAAATCATCTTGATATGCGGACCAAAGATGTATTAAAGCAAGCTATTTCTGATTTTCAAGGGACTGTTATTATAGTTTCTCATGATAGAGAATTTCTTGATGGACTGGTTTCAAAAGTTTATGAATTCGGTGGTGGAAAAGTAAAAGAACATTTAGGTGGAATTTATGATTTTTTACAACGAAAAAATATTGATTCTTTACGTGAGCTTGAACGAAAAATCAATAATGATTCCTTAAAATCTCCAGAAAATAAGTATAATTCTGAAGAACAAGAGCTAAATACTATAGAAACGAAAGAAGTTAGGAAACTCAATTATTTTGAACAAAAAGAAAGAGAAAAAGCTATCAAACGGGCTCAAAAAAATGTAGCTATCGCTGAAGAGAATATATCGAAAATAGAACAAAAGTTAAAAGAAATTGAGAATGCTTTGAGCTTTTCGTCTGCTGACGGTTCGATTTATGACAACTATTCTGCGGTACAAAAGGAATTAGAAAATGCGATGAGTATTTGGGAATTGGCTAATATAGAGCTTGATGAGATTTCGAAGAATTGATTAAACACCAATGTTAAAAAAAGAGCCAATTTGGAAAATCAGAAAAGCACAGACCCATGCTAATACCGTAGTATATACTGCAGCAAAAACTGCCCATCTCCACGCTCCAGACTCGTTTTTTATTGCAATACATGATGGAATACATGGCATATATAACAAAACAAATATAACAAAACAAAACGCAGCCAATGGAGTAATTCCACTTGATGCTATTTGCCGTGATAATTTAGCAGAACCATTTATCTCCATGTTACCTACCGTATTATCGGATTCATATTCTGTTTGACTAAATAGTACAGCCATTGTTGATGCTACAATTTCTTTTGCTCCAACACCGGCAATGATACTAACCCCTTCCCTCCATTCAAATCCGCATGGTTTGATAAGCGGTTCTATTGTTTTTCCTATCTTTCCGATATAACTTGACTCAAGTTGTTCTTCATTTGATACCCCTTCATGGTGTGGATAATAACATAATGCCCATACACAGATTGATGCAAGGAGTATAGTTGACCCCATTTTTTGAAGATATTCTTTTCCTTTGTCCCATGTATGTCTAAATACAGAACTCAATGATGGCAGGCGATATGGAGGCAACTCCATAACAAATGGACTTGATTCGCCTTTAATAATAAATCGATTTAATAATTTTGCTACAACAACCGACATCAATATACCAAATAAATAGATCGTGAAAAGCATTAAGACTGAATTGTGTGGGAAAAATGCACCTATTATAATTATATATATCGGAAGTCTAGCAGAACACGACATCAATGGAACTATTAACATAGTAATCAATCTTGATTTTTTATCTTCAATTGTTCGTGTTGCTAAAATAGCCGGGATATTACATCCAAATCCCATTATCATCGGAATAAATGATTTTCCATGTAACCCCATTTTATGCATTATCTTATCCATAATAAATGCAGCTCTTGCCATATATCCACTATCCTCCATCCATGAGATAAACGCATAGAGTATTAATATTTGCGGTAAGAATATTATAACACCGCCTACACCTCCGATAATACCATCTACAATAAGATCTCGCAACGCTCCTTCAGGAATGAAACATGTAAAAAGGTTCCCGAATTGATTTATAGCATATTCAATCCAATTCATCGGAATCTGTCCAATCGCAAAAGTACAATAGAACATGAAATACAAAAGGAGCATAAATAGAGGGAATCCAAGAAATTTATTTGTCACAAAAGAATCTATGTACTTAGTTATTTTCCTGTCAACAATACGTTTTTCCTGAAAACATTCTTTTAATGCACCTTGGACATAACCATACTTAGCGTCGGTTATTGCAGATTCTGAATCTTCATTTAATTCATTTGAAATTTCCTGTTGGCAAAGTTCTTTTGTAGCTATAATTTCATGAAAATTACCAAATCTGGAGGCGACTTCGGTTACTTGATTGTCATTTTCCAATAGTTTTATTGCTAAGAATCTGCCAGAATAATTATAATGCGGTTCAGGGTTTTTTCTAATTTTTGCTTCTATCTTCTCTATTGAATCTTCTAAAAACTTTCCATGATTCACATGAATATGTCTGTATGCTGATTCATGTTCTTCATATACATCAATTATGAGGTTGAGTAAATCGTCTTTACCATGCCCGTTTTTAGCTATAGTGGGAATTATTTTTGTGCCAAGGAGTTGTCCTAATAAATCTATATCAAGTTTATTGCCACTGCTAACGAGTTCATCGTACATGTTTAATGCAATAACGAACGGCACATCGAGATCAATAAGCTGTGTAGTCAAATACAGATTCCGTTCGAGATTGGTGCCATCAACTACGTTTACTATAATATCTGGCGTTTGTTCAATTATATATTTGCGAACAAACAATTCCTCCGGAGAGTATGTTGTGAATGAATATGTTCCAGGTAAATCTATAACATCAAAAGTATAGCCATTATAAACTATTTTTCCTTCTTTAGCATCAACAGTTACTCCGGAATAATTACCTACACGTTCATGTGTACCACACAGATGATTGAATAGCGTTGTCTTTCCACAGTTTGGATTTCCAACTAAAACAATCTTTATTTGTTTACTCCTTTGTGTTGCAATCCGTCGTAAATGATCATTACCACATGTCGTTAAATTAACATCCGGTTTTGGAGGCATACTATCTCCGATGTCTTTTAATGAAGCAACTTCAACTAAAGCAGCTTCCTCTCGGCGTAATGATATTTCGTAACCAAGTATTTTATATTTCACAGGATCTAAAAGTGGTGCATTAAGCAAAACTTCAACAGTATTCCCTTTGATAAAACCCATCTCTACGATGCGCTTCCTAAATCCACCGTGTCCATTGACTTTAACTATAATGGCACTTTCACCTGTTTTTAATTCTGATAGTTTCATGCCTGATACATGCCAAACCGTTTACATACAGTATTGCAAAGTTAATATCAAATTTCTTCAAACACAATCCCAATTAATGGGTATTTATTTTTCTTCAACAGTTAATGTTTTAATAATTTTTTGTATTCTCTTTTCTATATTATTATCTGCACATATAAATTGAACGAATGAGATTATAATTACTACAGATATAAATATCGCTTAATCATATATTTAATGGATTACTATTTTTTGAATTGAGTGATTTGTTCTTAATATATATACTCCTTTAGATAAAATCTCAGATGCAGAAATCTTGTTTGCAATACATGTTCCGCTTAAATTATATATGCGATGATATGTAGGTTCCGGAAATTGTAAGGTATTTTCAATAATTTTGAATTCAACATCATTATTTAGTTTTTCATCAACCATATTGTTATCAGATATTAATTCATACATGGCAACGTATGCACATGGTACGTATTGATAAATATATATTCTACCGTCTTCTAAAAATTCAAAATTTAAGTTATTAACATGAATTTCATTATTGACATTTTTGTATATAGATTCACCATTAATACAGTCTTCTTCTTTAGTAACTAATAATAAGTTATTATCACTCTCTTCGTTTTGCGGTGTTTCTGAATAATCGGTAATCTTAGCAACAGAAAAACCATCAATATTATTCATACCGGAGGGATAAACTATGTAACCTGTATTATCATTCATCCTTAATATATCAAATCCTGCGCATCCATTATGGAATGGTGTTCGATAAAAACCGATTTTGTCAAGTGTATTGCCATTAATTTTCACTATATAAATGGAATTTGCATTCCCTGCGGAGTAGCCGGTAAGATCAATATATGGATTAGAAATTGATAAAGTAAATCCGTCATCACTATTATGTGGGATTACCATAGCATTATTATTGATTGGATTAAGACCTCTATTTTTATTAATATCTATGTCAGGATAAATTATATGCCTAAGATCGAAATAGTTAACGGATTCCCATAAATAATTACCATAGGATATAGATATCTTATTTATCTCTGTATCACCTTGTGCCAAACAGTATAATGCACCATAATCACTGTAAATATTCCCATAGGCTCTACCAAATAAATAACATTTATCACCACTTATGATAGCTTCATCTATTATTTTTCTTTGTCCCGTTTTGGGATTAACAACTAAAACTTGTCCTTGAATCAGAATTGGTTTTAAATATGAACTATATCTCACTATGATATTTCCAAAGTCATCGTGACTAATGTTTGTTCCCTTTCCGGATGAGATTTCCGATATTTTACCGGTTTCATTCCATATTTCAATTACTTCTTTCGTCGCATTTTGTATGTAATATTTCCCATTCATGCCAAATCCCTGCCACGACGGGTAATTTTCTTCTCCCCACTGTCGTTGTGAAGCGACATCGGTATTTTTCCATATTAATTTGAGAGTTTCTGCCGATGCTGAAATATAAATAAATAAAAATAGTAAATATACTACAATGCGGCACATATCGTCTATCTTATTTGTTTTGGTCCATCATAATTTATACCATCTGTAAAGTATTCTACCGGTATACCATTATAAAAACCACGATATCCAAATTCTGTTGGCTCTCCTATTCTATTAATTTCAATAACCGGATTTATAAACCATGTGTAAACGCCTTTCCATTTGGTAATATTTCCACGTTTAAGTTCTTTATTCCCAATCTGTTTATGGTATGATTTTGTCCAAGAATTTCCAATAAATAATATATCATTATTATCAATCATATCTCTTAATCCAAGCCCTTCGGGGAATAAGTATGATGCCTGATAACAAATAGGAGATTTTTCGATAAAATGATGATTATTCGGATAGTCTTGTTTTTTAAACTCTGAAACATCATTAATTGGGGTCCACGAAGAATATTTCCCTAATGGCGTAAGTATATGAGTCTCACCAATAAACATCGACTGCATACCGTAATACCTATCAACTTTTACAGGAGTTGGCATAAGATAATTATGTTCAGTTTCAACTTGAATACTGTTTCCTACTATTAGATATTTGATATTTTCGATAGCAAAAGTATCTACTGGGTTCGGTGCATACTTAAGTATATTAGTTACATATATAACAACTGAATCTGCAGTAACACAAGATGGTTGTGTCATTAAACTGCCATTTGCATACACTCTTACAGCGGATGTATAAGCAGATTTTTCATTATTACCATTAAATGTATGATTTCCACCAGCCCAATTTCCATCTGATGTCATAAAAGGGCCAATATTATCACTTACTTCAGCGGAGTTTACTACGTATGAGTTAACTTTAACATTGTAAAATGTAAATAATTCATTTGCCATACACTTTTTAAAATCATACGATATTTGATTTTTAAAATCAATGGTCGTATTAATAGAAAGAACATCTCCATTATAAATTACTTTCATTTCAGGCGTATTCATAGAGGGGTTTCTTCTGCGCTCAACGATATAAGAAAACATCTGGTCCATTATCTTTTGATTTTCCGGAAGTTTACTCTCTGACATCACTTTTACAGCATTATTTCCTGTATAGTACGCAATAGCAGAATTATCCCACACCCCCGACGATTGAAAATAATCTATATAGTCTTGAAATCTATAGTATGTAGAATTGTCAGCTTCATAAAGTGACGTGTTGTCCATTTCCATTTCCATGCCCATACCAATTCCACATGCCAAATCTGTTGCATCTTTTAGACGTAAATCACTTAATGGTTTATAAAACAAGTAGTTTGGTTGCATATAGCCTATATCGAATCCAAACTCTCTCCATATAGAACTACCTCTCGAGTTATAATAAGGAATCCATGAGAACTCGAGATTATATGAATGAACGAGTGGTGCAATATGTTTGGCTAAATCATATGTAGCACACATATCCTCTTCAAGCCAATACAATCCAACTAATTCAAGATTTTTGTAATTATGAAATTTAAATCGTGATACAACTTCATCAATATACCATTTTGTTGCTTTTACAGCATCCTCATAGCGTGTCATATCAAGTTCTTGTCCATCTATTTCACCCCATTTATTGTGTGATAGAATGGGGGTAAGAAGAGTAATAA
>JAFLTZ010000029.1 GCA_022509045.1 Muribaculaceae bacterium
TCCATTGATTCATCAATCATTCCGGCTATTTTTACATATACTCCAAGAGGTACCCACCCAATGCCATATTCGGTGTCACGCCACGACGTTTTATTCGGATTACTATCGGTTTTAGCTTTAGGTTTGAACTTAAACAGTGAAAACCACGGGTTAAAGAAAAGATAAAATTTTTCGACCTTTATTCCGAATATTCTTGCAAAAATAAAATGACCAAATTCGTGAATAATAACTAAAAATGCCAATGCTGAAATTAATTGCACTGCTTTTATAAGGAATGTTTCCATTTATACTTCTTCCGCTATATAATTATTGTTTTACATACTTGATAATAACTCTTCGGTTCTCCGTCGTATTTCATCGTTAGTATTTACATAATCAATGTACGATGGCTCACTAATATATTTAGTAAAAGAAATTGCTTTCTCTACTAAAATTGGCATTTGTACAAATTTTATTTTTTCCAATAAGAAAGATGTTACTGCCACTTCATTTGCCGCATTTAAGGCGCAAGGTAAGTTCCCGCCAGCATTTATTGCGTCATAGGCTAATTTCAGCATGGGGAATCTTTCCATATCAGGCGACTCAAATGTGAGGTTTGAGTAATCGGCAATAGTTAGTTTTTTGTTGTCGCTTTTAAGCCTGGATTGAGGACATCCAAGGGCGTAACGTATTGGTAGATGCATATCTGGTAGCCCGAGTTGCGCCTTAACTGAACCATCCACAAATTCAACCATTGAATGTACTATAGATTGAGGATGAACTGCGACTTCAATACGGTTAGCTTCAATCCCAAAAAGCCATCGAGCTTCCATAATCTCAAAACCTTTATTCATCATTGATGCAGAGTCAATTGTTACTTTTGCGCCCATATTCCAATTTGGATGATTTAATGCTTGAGCCACAGTAATATCTTTCATTTGTGATTTGCTCCATGTGCGGAATGGACCTCCGGACGCTGTGAGTATCAATTTGCTGATATCTTGAGTGTGTTCACCAACAAGACATTGATATATAGCGGAATGCTCACTATCTACCGGGTATATATTGATATTATTCTCCTCTGCTAATTTCGTGATTAGGGCACCTGCTACTACTAAAGTTTCTTTGTTAGACAAGGCAATATCTTTGCCGGCTTTAATAGCGCTTATAGTGGGTTTTAATCCACTATATCCTACCATTGCAGTTACCACTATATCAATATCATTGGCCATCACGGCATCACATATTGCTTGGTGTCCGCATTCCACTATAATATTTAATGGAGAAAGTGCCTCTTTTACCTCGTGATATCTATCTTCATTAGCTATTACTACACGGGTGGGGCGAAATTTTTTTGCTTGTTCAATAAGCAACGATGAATTGTTTCGAGCAGTAAGTAACGTGGCTTTAAATTTGGAAGGATATTCCTCGATGATGTCGAGCGTTTGTGTCCCAATAGAGCCGGTACTGCCGAGTATTGCAACTTTTCGAACTATATTTTCTGAATTATTGGATGTCACGTTGTTAATGATTAATAATTCTATCAACTGCAAAATTACTAATATTCACAGCTATATACAAGCGATTACGCTAAAATATATGAATGTATGAGTGTAACAAAAATCTAAAATGGAATAAAGTCTTTAGGATTTACCGCTATTCCGTTGTGCCACAATTCTATTATAAAATTAGAGGATTTTGTTGTGCCGATTCGTTGTGCTGCTGATACTTTTGCACCTTTGGTGACGTAACATGTCTTTAAATTTTGGTATTGAGATATAAAACCTTCTGGGTGTTGTATAGATATGTGAATTCCATGAGATATTGTATATTCAATACTGATGACGGTGCCGTCATATATTGCTGAAACGGGAGTGTCAGCTGGCGTCGATATTTCAATTCCGGTAGTCATATCTCCAGAGTTATTAGTTATAGAGCCGATTATCTGAATAGGAGATGTAAAAACGATTCTTTGAGCAGCGAGAGGTGTAAGCACTTCGATATTAAATTGTTCCCTTTCATCAAAGGCTTTTACAAATTCTTCTTCTCTTTTGGATGCTATTAACAATGAGTCGTCAAATTCCCAGTTCAAGGAATCTGAAGCAATCTCCATTTGTGTATTGTCGAGAGTTTGTATTTCTTCGTTTAATATATTTTGTAGATTTTCAAAATATTTATTACGATTTGCAATTATATTTTCAAGTGAATCAATTCGTAAATTAGCATTAATGTATTCGTGTCTTTGCTCCGATTTTATATATCCAGGCAGATATGTGCGTAGGGGAGTGCTGACAATTATTGTGGAAATTAGCGATGCAAGTGCCAAAACTATAATTATTGTTACAAAAGTGACACGCAGGCGAGTGAATTTAACGCTCCATATTTCATGCAGCGTGTTTTCACTTGAAAACGATAGTCTATAACGACGTTTTATTGATTTTGTAGATACTTGTTTATGAAATCTTAGTTGTGGCATATCCTATTTTAATATGCAAATATAAGTAATATTATCTGAGAAAGAAAAAAGTGCGCTATAAAACGCACTTTTTATTATTTAAAAATTGTGTAGTTATTTCTTAACATACTTTTTGCCGTTTGCTATATAGATTCCGGCGGGCAAGCCATCAAGAGTTGTGACATTTGACAGAACTTTTACACCAAGTATATTATATACATCGAATCCTCTATTGCTATTGCTGTCCGATGTAATAAGTTCTACTTCGTCGTGATTCTTCTTGTATGTCTCAAATTCCTCTTCTGTCACTACATCTAATACTGTAGGACTCCCTTTAGGAACGGAAAGATATGATTTGTTTGCGGGCATATTTTTCAAGTCAGTAATGTCAAAAATTAAATTACCATCAATTGATTTCTTTAAAACCCGCATAGTCGCAGTATCGTTAGCAACGTAATTGATATGATTTTTCATGGTATTTTCAAAATATACACCCTTCATTAAATTGTCGGTTATTGTTGTTGTAGCAATACCTCCAATATTGAGCTTGTTATCACTTGGTTGTTCCGAACTGCATTTAATAAAAAGTGGAGTAGCGGCAGGAATTATATTGGATTCCAACAATTTCAGAATAGCAAATCCCTTGCCGTTATAAGTTTCAATACGATTGATGTAATATGCTTCCATACCGGAACTTGCGAATGAAAACGGAAATGATGCATAAAATGGGGCATAGTTCTTGTTTCCAATGGTGATTTCCGGACGTACACCAAAATATTCTTCTCCTTCAGTAGATATTGGTTTAATATACCATTTTTTTATTTCTCCTGTCCCATTATCAATTAGCCAACTACCTTCTGAAGATTTGTTAGAAATACCATCAGCCAAATATCTGGCCATACCATTTTTTTCACCATATGCGAAATACGTGCCATCGTTATTTTTAAAAAGCTTAAGATATTGTCCGAGAATTGAATATAAATCAGTTCCTTGACCGGAAAGATTGTAGTTTGAACCGCCATGATTGCTGATATATAATACTGCTGCCGGGTCGCTACATACCTTTTCAAACCCCATCCATAGGCGAATTGCGTACGTATCAATAGATGTCGATGTGTAATCAATAGAGCCTTTATCATCGATAAGATACGCATATCTGCCGGTTACATAGTTTTGAACGCGATAATATCCATCGCCATTAAATTGTGCAAACGCAGAAATAACGGATATTATAAGTAGAAGAAAAGAGGTGTATAACTTATGCATATGCAATTGGTTTTTTAATAAAATCAAGACCTGCACGATTTAAAACAATAGATTTATGAATCATAGCAGGTCTTGAAATAAATTATGATGAATAATATTAATTATTCATGAATTCGAATTATTCAGCTACACAGATAGCAACTCGGTTGAGTACTGCTTCTGTGAATGGTTGGAATTCATCATCCCCCATGCTTTTAGTTACGATGCGATTTTCTGCTATGCCAAACTCTTTTACGAGAGTGTTTGTAACAACCTGAGCACGTTGACTTGAAAGACGAGCATTAATAGCACGACTTCCAGTGCCTTTGTCGGCATAACCGGTAACAGTAACTTTTGCATTAGGATTAGCTTTGAGGTACTCTGCAATTTCTTTCACTTTTTGCATTTCCTGAACAGAAATCTTAGTGTTGGAAATTGTGAAGAATACATTACGTTTCATAGGTTCCTGTACTTCTTTTATGATTTCAACAGGGCGTTCTACGATTTTTTCTACAATGCGTTCTTCAATCACCGGAGCCTGATTATAGTTTTCAAGTACTTTGTCGCATTTCTTTTGCTTTACAGAATATGTTTTGCCAAATGCATACTTGATACCAACAAGTCCGTTGAAATACCAGTCAGCGTTGTCCGCTTTCTTTGAGTTGTAGCCATCAGGCAATGTGTTAGCCTGAAGTTCGATACCTAATTTCACGTGGTCAGAAAGACGGAAATCTAAGTTTACACCAAATTGACCTAAGAAACGAGCTTTAGTTCCATCCCAAAGAAGTCTGAGAGCCTTCTCATTATTGAGAATTGGACTAACAATGTTGTTCACATCATTGGCTTCACCGTTTTTGTAACCTATGTTAACACCAATACCTGCAAAAATGCCAACACCTACAACTCGTTTTGGGTTATATCCACCAAAAAGGTTTGTAAGATCTACAGTCGCATTCACTGTTGGTGCAATATAGTTCCATTTCCAACGATAAGTGTCATTATCAACATCAAGAGATGCCCGGCTTTGCCAACTATTGAAAACCAAACGAGCTCCAATCACTGAACTGAAGTTGTAGCCAACTGCGAGCTGGGCATTAGGTGCAAAAAGTTTACCAAATGATGTCTCACCAAGAGTTTCTTGTCCACCCACAGCGCCTTGGATATACCAATGTGGGGTGAAATCATATTCTGTTGTCGGTTGCACGCCTTTCTCCTGAGCTGTCGCAAACAGACAGCTCATGGCGAAAGTGGCAATTAATATTGATTTAAATTTCATAATTTGTTACTCTTTAAGTTAAAGTTTCCATTAGGGTTTATTACTTAACTACTTTTACGTAGTACTTCTGAGTTGAAGTTATACCGTGGTAGTCAAGAGCAGAGTAAACGATTTCGTATGTGCAACCAGCGGCAGAAGCAGGAACTGACAATGCTACAGCAAGACGGTTACCATCAATAACTGTGTTCATGTATTCCTGGTTGTTCGCTTCGTCGATAAGAGATTGGACGCTGTTGCCATTAGCATCTGTTACATTTGTAACGGCTACATATTTCTTATATGCCGGAGCAACGATTTCAGCAGTGTAAGTAGTAGGATAAAATTCTATCGCATTACCACCGGCAAGTTTTGCATAAGTAGGAATGTTTTTATTGTTACTCAATTGATGATATTCACCGTTGAGTTCATAAAGCATTGTTACTTGCAAGTAGTGGTTAGGATTGCTGAGAAGATGGCTGATTCTGTTTGTAAAGTTGTTAACTTTATTGATGTAGTTGTTGAGTTTGTCAACGTATGCACCGAAGTTGCCGCGAATCTTATCGTTGAGGGTCTTGTTCAAACTTGAAAGCTTATCCTGGATTTGAGTGATGATACCGTTAGGACCGGTCATAGCATCGTCAACTGCTTTTTGAATCTTTTCAGA
Source organism: Muribaculaceae bacterium (assembly GCA_022509045.1). Classification (GTDB taxonomy): domain Bacteria; phylum Bacteroidota; class Bacteroidia; order Bacteroidales; family Muribaculaceae; genus JAFLTZ01. The sequence continues at coordinate 5,599 of JAFLTZ010000029.1, forward strand.
TACTTGTTTCATAGCATCTTCCATTGCTGCTTTCACTTTGTCTTCCATCTGACCACCAAGTTGTTTTGCAATCTTGTTGGCAAAATCTTTCATTTGTTCTTCCGATACATACACTGTATCTTCTACCATCTTAATTATATCGTTACCTTCTTCATCTTTTGTGATTTTAACATTGCCGTTTTCGTCAGTTTCAGGAACTTTTACGACAACATACAATTGACCGAGGTCGTCAATTTTTACATCACCGAGTTCTATTGATACATTGATGTCGCCTATTTCAATTTGTGGCATCTTGATGTCGGAGAAATCAATATATTCGTTCAAATCGATATTCGGGATAGAAATCGGGTCAATGGTCGGGAACTTAATATTGAATTCTTTTCCGTAAAGGAATTTGAATGACAGTGGTTTGAATGCAGTAGCTGCAATGTTATAGTTAGAATATACTGCATAGTCTTGACCATCTACATTCCACTCGGCTTTCACTGCGTTAGCAGGAAGAATGCCGTTGAATTGGTCGTAGATAGCTTTGATGAGTTGTGCAAAGTCTTGTTTGCTGTGTTCTTTGATAACACCTTTTACTGCTGATTTCAAGTTTTCATCAATATTAACCTTAACGGTTGCAATTTTTTCAGGGTCAAGTTTCGCGTCGGCTTCATAGAAACCATTGTTTGCGCGAGTGAAACCGAAAGTAAGTAGTTTTTCAGATTTTTGAAGGTTCGTTAGTTCTATACCCGATTTTTCGTCCAAACTGTTAACGAGTGATAAAGTTTTACCCTCTTTTGTGAAATCAACATTATTGGGATTGATTGTGAGATATACTTTACCTGCAGTTTCGGTATAAATTGGGTCGCCATATCCGCGGGAGAGATTGTCGGGTGTCTTAATACGACTCCAATCATCTTCGGTTATGATTTCTTCACCGTTATACTCGTTGTTCAAAACTTGTTGTGGGAAACCGATGTCAGCAAGTGTACATTCACCGTAGTAAGCAAGAAGAAGATTTGACTGAACATTGATTGGCAGTGCAAAAGAACCGAAAATTGGGTTTTCTACTGCTTGTACAACAACGCTTGTTACCATGTTTTCCACACGGTTTTCAAGAGCATCGAGACGTTCTTGAAGCTCTTTGATATCTTCCTCGTTTTGTGCTACACGTTCTTCAAGATCTGCGTATTTTTCTTCCAAAGCTTGGATGCGAGGTTCTAATTCTTCGCGTAAATCGGAGATCATAGTAGTCATTTCTGTTCTGAGACCGGCAATCGCATCATCTGTATATTTGCGAGCTGCTGCCAAATTCTCTTCAGCCTCTTTCCTAAGTTGCGCAATGTTGTCTTTCAATGCTTCGGTGAGTTTATCAATTCTCACTGAATCATTTTTGGCTAATCTGAATAATGAATCAATTTTTGTTTGATTCATAACAGCCATTTGATGTATATCAGGAATAGTGTATCCGGATTCAGGAGTCCATGTTCCTAACACACTTTTCATCAATTCTTCAACTTTAATAAGACGTTTGATAATTGAAGTATCAGAACTGAGAACAATTTTTTCAAGAGAATCCAATTTCTCTTGTAGTGGTTTTAAATCACATGTACAAGGGTCACTCGGTTGACATGTACAAGGACCGTTCGGTAGATTTTTTAAAGAATCAATGCGTTGGTTTAATGCATCGCGAAGAGCATCAATCTTTTTCTGATAATCTTCTTGTAGAGTCAAATGGTTACGCTCTAAATCAACGCGTAAGTCTTCCACGTTGTCTTTACAAGAACTGATGCTGCCTAAAGTGCCCAATACTAAAGCAACCATGAGCAGACCTCGAATAAAAAACTTGTTCATTTTGTAAAAATTAATTAAGATTTATTGTAAATTGTTTGTTAGTTTATAGTCACAAAGACACCATCGACATCAGGATATATCACACCATGCAATATATATGCCAATTTCGATGTAATCATCTTTATAATGATTTGTGTGCCAGTATAATATTTCATATATAAATTTCAAAATAGATTTTGAAAAGTTCAACACGCAGACATGCTACGTATTTGAGTCGGCAAATTTACGTAATATTTTTGTATTTATCACAATCTTAATGAAAAAAAATCTTTTTAATGCGATGTTCGGCTAAAATTACTAAATTTGCAAATTGTATAATGATTTAATTTGCCTAATTGATGAAACGAATTGCGTTATTAGTGTTGGGTATATCTCTCTTTATAGGGGGAGCATCTGCTCAGGTCGTATATAACTTTAAAAGTAAGTCCGTAAATCAGGATTCCATTAAGGTTGGAAATGCTTTTGTGAGACATGATATATTGAATCATTTGAATATAGGGCTTAATTTGGGCTCGTCTGGTGTCGGTATTGATGTGCAATCTTCAATAACAAAATATGTTGGCGTTAGAGCCGGTATAGATTATATGCCAAGATTTAATTCTACGATTGACTTTGGACTTCAGGCATACAAGGGTGACGGTAGTTTTAATACAGATTTGGATCGAATGCAGGAATTTATGAAAACATTGACGGGTTACGAAGTCGATCAGGAGGTATCGATAATTGGACAACCTACGATGGTCAATTTTAAATTTTTGGTTGATATATACCCATGGGCTGATAAGCCATGGCATGTAACTGCGGGATTTTATTGTGGTTCGGCAAAAATTGCAAAAGCAGTTAATTCCATCGTAGAGATGCCGACGTTATTAGCTGTCGGTATTTATAATCAATTCTATGACAGATCAATGAGCGATTATTTTATTGATAATCCGATATTTGGAAATAATTATCTTAGTCCGGATGTGGTAATGCAGCTTAGAGACAGAATGGAATCTATGGGGCGTATGGGAATTCACATGGGGGACTACGAGATATATGATGAGAATGGTAAACGTGCATTGTTTCCTTACATGATGGAACCTGGAGACGATGGCTTGGTTAAGGCTGACGTATTTGTTAATAAGTTTAAACCCTACGTGGGAATCGGTTACAATGGATCCCTCCCTAAGAATAAGAAAATTAAAATAGGTTTCGATTTGGGTGCGATGATGTGGGGTGGAACTCCAAAGGTTATTACTCATGATGGTGTTGATCTTGCTCAAGATGTAATTAATGTCAGAGGTCGTGTGGGAGATTACGTTGATGTAATTTCTGCATTTAAAGTTTATCCTGTACTTAATTTCAAAATATCTTATAATATTTTTTAATCAATAACGTGAGGGTATTCATAAGGCATAGAATCTGTTTGTTTAATGATTAGGCCTTTTGTGTTAATGGCATTTTGAAAAAATAATTATTTTCAATGAACCATAATTGGGGTGTAGTTGTTTTAAATGCAGAAAATCTAATTGTGTTTATATCTAAATTTGTAAGAAATGAAAAGTAAAGGCTTATTATCATCGTTGTTTTTGGGTGTATTTGCATTGGTTAGTGTAAAATCTCAAGCGCAAGATACAGCAGTTTCTAAAGATCTTACTGTTGTAGAATGTAAAAATTATGTTTCGTCATCTTGGCGCAACAATTGGTTCCTGCAACTTGGAGCAGGTGCAAATTTACCTTTTGTTGAATCCTCTGTCAGTGCACAGAACGAGGAGGCAGGTAAAACACCGAAGCACGAACCTGCATTAACATTAAATGTTGCGGTAGGACATTGGTTTTCACCATATCTGGCTGTTCGTTTAAGCGCTCTTGGGGGTGATATGAAGTGGGAAAATTTAGGAAAAAGTGATTCGCGATATGCTACTCTTAATGCGGATTTGATGTGGGATATGTTCAATTCCATTGGAGGAGTAAATACAAAACGAGTGTTTAGTATTGTGCCATTTGTTGGTGTTGGGGGAATGTATGAATGGAATATGAAATCTCCTGGGCTTAACATTGTGGGCTCTGATGGAAAACTGCGCACAAACACTTGGGCTGTCCCTGTTTCAGCCGGCATTCAATTACGTTTCCGTCTATGTAAATATGTTGATTTGTTTGCAGAAGGTCGTTTGCAGGCGTATGGTGATAATTTCAACAATTACGCTTATGGCGACCCGATAGATCTTAATGTTTCAGCAGTAGGGGGCCTGACATTTAATTTTGGCGGCAAAAAATTTGACACAGTAAATCCGTGTGATTATTTGAGTTACATTAACACTTTGAATAATCAAGTTAATACATTACGTGGCGATTTGGCAGCTACGGCAGCTGCACTTGCGGCAGCAGAAGCGCAGTTACCGTGTCCGGAAGTAGTTGCTGTGGAATGTCAAGAGAAAGTAATCACTCCGATACTTGCAAGTGTAAGATTTAATTTAAACTCTGCAAAGATTGCTGATAAAGAATTGGTAAATGTGTATAATGTGGCAGAATGGATGAAAACTAATCCCGATGTAAAACTCGTAGTTAGTGGTTATGCCGATAAGGAAACTGGTACAAACGCATACAATATGAAGCTTTCACAGCGCCGTGTTGATGCAGTAATAGAGGCTCTCGTTAAGTATGGTGTAAGTAGGGACCGCTTGGTCGGAAATGCGCAAGGCGATTTACAACAACCATATACAAAAGATAATTACAAATGGAATAGGATCGTCCTTTTTGATGCACAATAATTGAGATACTATAATATGAATTGAAAACTTTCTCAAGGTTTGATTGTTGGAATTAGACAATTAAATCTTGAGATTGTTTTGGTGATTATAAAAATTATTATTACCTTTGCACCGCTGAAAAATAGACTTTCAGTTTAATTTAGTATTAATATTATTATAAAACATTATGAATCATTACGAAACCGTTTTCATTTTGACTCCCGTTTTATCTGATGCTCAGATGAAGGAAGCGGTAGAAAATTTCAAAACTGTGCTGACAAGTGCTGGTGCTGAAATTATGAATGAAGAGAATTGGGGGCTCCGCAAATTGGCTTACCCGATTCAGAAAAAGTCAACAGGATTTTATACTCTTATTGAGTTTGATGCTAATCCGGATGTGGTAAAAAAATTAGAAACTGCGTTCCGTCGCGACGAGAAGGTGCTTCGTTTCCTCACTTTCCGTTTGGACAAGTATGCTGCCGAATATGCAGTGAAGAGAAGAAGTTTGCGCGGTGCAAAAGTTAATGAAACAAAAGTTGAAGAAGTAAAAGAAAATTAATTATGGCACAGACTCAATCAGAAATTAGATATTTGACTCCGCTTTCTGTGGATGTTAAAAAGAAAAAATATTGCCGTTTCAAAAGAAGTGGTATAAAATATATCGACTACAAAGATCCGGAATTCCTCAAAAAATTCCTCAACGAACAAGGTAAAATTCTTCCTCGTCGAATCACAGGCACTTCGTTGAAATTCCAAAGAAGAGTTGCTCAGGCTGTGAAGCGTGCTCGTCACCTTGCTCTTCTTCCTTATGTAACCGATTTGATGAAATAATTTAAACCCTTGAGACAAAGATTATGAAAATTATATTGAAAGAAGACGTTCATGGCCTTGGCTACAAGGATGATGTCGTAGAGGTGAAAAACGGATACGGTCGTAATTATCTTATCCCAACAGGAAAAGCAGTCATCGCCACAGAATCTGCTTTGAAAGTTCTTGCTGAGAATCTAAAACAGCGTGCTCATAAATTGGCTAAAATTAAAGCTGATGCTGAAGCTCTTGCCGCTACTCTTCAAGATGTTTCGCTTACTATCGGTGCTAAAACAAGTTCAACCGGTACAATATTCGGTAGTGTGAATAATATACAGATTGCTGAAGCTCTTGAAAAATTAGGTCACAATGTAGATCGCAAAACTATTGTTATTAAAGAATCTGTTAAAGAAGTCGGTAACTATAGTGCAATTATTAAACTACACAAAGAAGTTAGCGTAGAAATACCGTTTGAAGTAGTTGCTGAATAATAGTTATTCAGACTTTACGTAATACAAAAAATGCTCCACTATCCAGTGGAGCATTTTTTATATTTATATTATAATCTTTCAAGTACAGTTTTTACCAAATCTTCAACAGCCGTTTTATAATTTGGTGTTGCGTCATTATTCATACGGTTGGCTATAATGCAGCAAACAGTCATTGCCTTATGCCCCATGAGTTTTGCAAGTCCTTGAAGCATTGCACTTTCCATCTCATAATTGGTAATAGCACAGCCCTTGTATCGATATTGTTCTAATCTTGAATTTAGGGTTGGCTCGGTCAGTGGAAGTCTTACATATCTGCCTTGTGGCCCATAAAAACCGTTAGCGGTAATTGTTATGCCTTTTGTCATGTCATCTTTTCCGATGCGAGACACTAATTCTGCATCGGCATCAACGATATACGGACATGCAAACATTGGATTCCAGTCAATGTTGTCGCAAAAATCTGATTCCATATCAATGTCGCACACACTATTCCGGTTTGCATAAAAATTAAGAGCTCCATCGAATCCTATTGCTTTTACCGCTATTACAGGTGTGCCTATTTTTAATTCAGGCTGTAGCGCACCGGATGTTCCGATGCGGATTATTGTTAACTGTCTAAGATTATCATTTACCTCTCGAGTTGCAAAATCTATATTTGCGAGGGCGTCCAGTTCATTCATCACAATATCAATATTGTCAGCACCGATACCATGGGATAAAGCCATTACAGGCTTCCCTTTGTATGCACCACCGATTGTGTGAAATTCGCGAGATGAGACCTCGAATGTGCGGGTGTCGAAATATGATGCAATCATATCCACTCTGCCTGGGTCACCACACACTATGATATTGTCACATAATTGTTCTGGGCGGAGATGTAGATGAAATATACTGCCATCCTCATTGATAATCAATTCAGAATCTGGAATTACTCTCTTTGTCATATTTGTACTTAGTTTATTCTGTTATGTATATGACTCCAAATCTACAAATAAAGTTCATTAATACCAAAAAATAAATTGAAAATGCTTATTTTTGCATTGCGAATAGGATTTTTCAAAAATAATATGAATAAGTATTTCGGTGCTCGTAGAATGCCGGCTGAGTGGGAAATGCAAGACGCCATAATCTTGGCATTCCCTCATATCGGCACTGATTGGAATTATATGTTGCCTGAAATAACTCGATGCTATATTGAGTTGTTGAAAGCAATGATTCCATCAGGGCAAGTTATTATTGTTGTGACACCAACACCTAATGAATTGCAAGATATATTATCACAGGAAGATACCGCGCAAGTTTGTGTAATCGAATGTAATACAAACGATACGTGGACACGTGATTATGGTGCCATATCTGTAGTATCGAAAGAAAATGTTCCGTTATTATTGGATTTTAAATTCAATGGTTGGGGATTAAAATTTGCTTCATGTTATGATAATTTGGTAAATTCTAATCTTAAAAATAAAGGAATATACAGTTGTGAGTTGGAAAATCATCTTAGTTTTGTACTCGAAGGTGGTTCTATAGAAAGCGATGGTGATGGAACAATATTGACAACAGCGGAATGTTTGCTTTCTCCTAATCGTAATGGTGCAAATTCTAAGGAGGAAATAGAAACTTATCTGAGAAATGCGCTTGGAGCAAAACGACTGTTATGGCTTAATCACGGATATTTAAACGGAGACGACACTGACAGCCATATTGATACTCTTGCTCGATTCGTTGATAAAGATACTATAGTATACGTAAAATGCTATGATACGAAAGATGAACATTATGAAGAGTTGCAATTGATGGAAGAAGAGCTTCGACAATTTCGTACAGCGTCAGGCAAACCTTACAATCTTTTGCCATTACCGCTCCCTGATGCTATTTATGACGAAGAGGGCTATAGGTTACCAGCCACTTATGCCAATTTCCTAATTATGAATGATCGCGTGATTGTCCCGATATATCTGCAATCTGAAAATGATAAAAAAGCTTTAGAGATACTTAAATCTGCATTTCCAAACAAAACGATTTTGCCGATAGACAGCAACGCATTGATTAAACAACATGGGTCTATTCATTGTGCCACAATGCAATTCCCTAAAGGTTACATTAATAAAAACATTATCAAATGAAAGTAGGTGTAATTCAGCAGCATAATAATGCCGACACCGATAATAATCGTAGTCGTCTTATAGAAAAAATACGCGTGTTAGCAGCGCAAGGCGCACAAATCATTGTGTTGCAAGAGCTACACGACTCGTTGTATTTTTGTCAGGTAGAGAGTCCTGATAATTTTGATTTGGCTATAAAAATCCCAAGTAAAGTTACTGACATTTATTCTGATGTAGCTAAAGAATGTGGAGTGGTAATTGTTACTTCTTTATTTGAGCAAAGAGCCACAGGTTTATACCATAATACATCAGTGGTATTTGAATCAGATGGCACCGTTGCAGGGAAATATAGAAAAATGCACATTCCTGACGACCCTGCATACTACGAAAAATTTTATTTTACACCTGGTGATATGGGTTTTGAACCAATTAATACTTCTGTCGGAAAACTTGGTGTCCTTGTGTGTTGGGACCAATGGTATCCCGAAGCAGCCCGATTAATGGCACTTAAAGGTGCTGAACTTCTTATTTATCCAACGGCTATAGGTTGGGAAAGCACTGATACAGAAGATGAAAAAAAACGGCAGCGTGATGCCTGGATGATTGTGCAGCGAGGTCATGCCGTAGCAAATGGTTTGCCCGTTATAACCGTCAATCGCGTTGGTCACGAACCAGACCCGTCGAAATCTACTGCCGGAATAACTTTTTGGGGTAGTAGTTTTGTAGCCGGTCCGCAAGGGGAATTGTTATATGTCGCTCCTGACTATGAAGAAGTAGAAAAAATTGTTGATATAGATATGAAACGAAGTGAAAATGTGCGTCGTTGGTGGCCTTTCCTACGCGACCGCAGGATAGAATTTTTTGATAAACTATCTATGCGATATATCGATGATTAGAATGTAAAATGGAGTTGAATTCTTAACCCTCCTTTATCGATACCCGGAGCGTTACGATAGGTGAGCCTCCACACATAATCAAGACGTAAGAAAGTAAAGATATTATCTATACCTACGCCGAGTTCCATATATGGAGTTTTTGTCATACTGTGGCAGTCTGCTATGGCAGGGAACACAAACAATTCTGAATTATATTCAGGATTGTTTTTTTTGCTAAGGTTTCCATATAATCCTCGGAATGAAAACACCTCTCTAAACTTTAAATATTTGAGTAATGGTATTCGATTGAAAATTGCGCCATTTGCCAAATATGTTATATCCCAGGATAGATATTGGTCATTGGCAAACTCCATAGCATTCATCAACGTGAATGATTCAGGTTGTATTGTGTATGATAAATTTGCATTTGGCAACAGTAAGTTAGGATAGCTAACAGTACTCCATACTTTACCCCCTTTCAGTATGATATCCGTGTATCCAAAAGCAGAAAACCAAAACCGCTTCTGAATACTCAATTCTGTTTTGTTTAATTCGTACAAGTTATTAAACATACGTTTGGGTGCATATGTATGCTTTAATGTAAATATGGGTGCATCGTAGTTTATAGGGTAGCGGTTCGACTTGGTTTGATAGAATTTCTCACCGGGAGCATATCTGAGTGTAACATCAACACTCGTTTCATCATAATGATTGTATATTGTCCCATTTCCATCAATAAATGGTAAAAAGTGTGTTGATATTTGTCGCTCATTGTTGATGCCTGCATTTATCGAAAAACCGCATGCATGCTCGTATGTGTATTCAAATCTGGCACGTCGCATGTATGTTAATTTATCGTTTTTCTGTCGTTTGAGTGCCAAAAACACATTGTCAAAATTAGTAAACAGATAATGTTGCCCCAGTTGGTCCACATCATATTTGTAACTTCCTTTTATTGAGTGAATTGGAAATTCTCTTGAATGATATTTTTTTTTGTTGAATGAATACTCTAATTCACCCCAATATTTAAGTTTCTTATCCCCGAATCCGTATGCTATATATGTTCTTGCAAAGAGGCGCGGGTTAAGATTCGCTGTAGTAATGCCTCCGGCTCGAATACGGAATCCTTCAAGTGAATTTCCGCTGAACGTGGTATTCATAGGTCCGAAATCAAATTTGCTGTTATATGTCCGCGTAGGAATATATCCGGATATCAGAGCTACAACCACTTTTTCACTCCAATAAAACACTGGTTCCTCACGAAGTCTTGACAATAGCCGTTTGGTATAGCTTTCACTCTCTTTTATAGGATGTTCACGATTCTCTTTCCAGAATTCTTCCGGCTGTAGTGTCGCATCGGGGAGTATTATCTGCTTTTCTTTATATCCGAAATATTTCATATCTTCCGGTGGCTCAAAATTGTGGTCACGATACGATGTGCGACGTCTCGCATAAAGTCCTTGTGTGGATGGCAGTATTTGGAATTCCACTATCATGTCATCATCCATTTTTATACGTGTTCCATCTTCTGCACGCTTATAATTTTGCGTTATGTATATTTGTTGAACATAGTTAAGATTAATCGATTTCGGTATAAGTAGTTTAACCTGTTTTACAAACATTGTAGAGTCACCGAGCGGTACATATAATCGCCCTAAAAAACCAAACGATTCCGGATTGTGTGGCACAAAACTAAGTTCGATACATTTCTCATTATCAACATCTATCGTATCACTCAGATAAAACTTATAAAAATCTGTTGCAATTGGCGAATACGGACTCACAAACCGGTTAGTCATTATTGTTATATCATTGCTGTAAATATCCACTTCGCGCATTATATCCTGTAAGAATTCCTTAATGCTCTCCTCGTTAAATATCTCATCAATTCCGCTTTGTTGCTGACCTTTAACAATCTCTTTCTCCGAATGTGGTGTCTTACGGTATTGAACATCGGAGAGTTTCTCTTTTATTGACACGTTTAGAATTGGCTTTCCCGATACTGAAGAAGTATCTATGTAGTCAAAAATAAATTTGAATTTTTTAAATATCCATTTGTCTTTCTCCTTGTCGCTGAAATCATTTAATGCGCAGCTAATTTTTTCATACTTAGTATAATTGTAGTAATCATGTAGTTTCCTTGGATTATTGTCGTCTTTCCTTTTGCGTAGTTCCTCCATGAATGTTACGGCCGGATTATTTTTCTTGGAATACTTCTCTTTACCTGGTTTTACCGTAACCTCATTAAGTTTTACACCCGATGGGCTCATACGAACGTCAAGTTTATTCGTTTTGCCATACTCCACTGTTATTTCTTTCGTGTCATATCCAAGAATTGAGAAACCAATGCCACTGAAATCGTTTTGTGTGGAAATCCTGAAATTGCCCTCGGCGTCAGTTAACGTTCCCTTATCCGAATCAATGAGATATACAGCCACATAAGGCAGTCGTTCCCCTGTAATGGAATCCCTCACCACCCCCTCTATAGTAGTTGTCATTCGACCTTGCGCCATGGCATTATTGCTGATAAACAATAATATAATGCAAAACACCAATTGCGCTGCATGCAATGTATATCTATCTATCCTCACCGATAGCATTTCTGAGAAATTTTTAATAATCACTTCACGATGCAAATTTACTTATTAATGTCGGTATCATTCTGATTAAAAACATTAATTTTGTATAATATATAGTAAGAAATATTTAATTATGGCTGTAGAGATAGAACACAAGTATTTGGTAATTAACGATTCATATAGAAATTGTTTCGTTTCTAAATATGAAATTGCACAAGGGTATTTGTCCCGCGACTCTCATCGAACGGTTAGAGTTCGGCTTTGTGATGATAAAGCCTGCTTAACCATTAAAGGAATTACACAAAACGATTCTCGCTCTGAATATGAATATTCTATTCCCCATAAAGATGCTGAAGAACTTCTAAATCTATGTTTGCCTCATGTGATATATAAAACGCGTTATGTTGTGACTTTCGACGGTTTTAATTGGGAAATAGATGAGTTTCACGGCTCTCTCGAAGGCCTTGTTATCGCCGAGATAGAATTGTCGGCATCAGAACAAAAATATACGTTGCCTCCATTTGTGGGAAGCAACGTTACCAACGATTCACGTTTCTATAATTCTAATCTTTCAACCAATGGATTACCTCAACTCTAAAGCCACTACATTTTCCACGTGGTGCGTATGAGGGAACATATCCACCGGTTGCACTTTCACCGCTCTGTATTTTGCATCGAGCATCGATAAATCGCGTGCTTGTGTTGCCGGATTGCAGCTCACATACACTATGCGCTTAGGCGATGCATTCAGTATCACCTTCACCACATCTTCATGCATGCCTGCGCGGGGTGGATCCACTATCATTACGTTCGGAACACCATGCTCCGCCACAAAGTTATCATTAAGCACATCCTTCATGTCACCGGCATAAAACAGTGTGTTGCCAATGCCGTTCACTTCCGAATTAATCTTCGCATCGTCAATAGCTTCAGGCACATATTCTATCCCTATCACCTGTTTGCAATTGCGTGCCACAAAATTTGCAATTGTGCCCGTACCGGTATATAAGTCATACACAAGCTCATTGCCCTTCAATTCCGCAAAATCTCGCACCACCTTATACAATTCATAGGCTTGTAGCGAATTTGTTTGATAAAACGATTTTGCACCGATTCTGAATCGCAATCCTTCCATTTCCTCTTCAATGTAGTCGCGCCCGGAATACGTTATTATATTTTGGTCGCCAATAGTATCATTGGCTTTCAGATTAACCACATAGAGCAAAGATGTAATTTCCGGAAAACTTGATTTAACAGCCGCCATTACATCGTCAATTGCCGACCGATTATCCTCTCCGAATACAACCACAAGCATAATTTCACCGGTACTTACCACACGTACCATTATTGTACGCATCAGACCATGCTGTTCGCGAAGGTCATAGAACGAATACCCTTTCTCCAACGCATAGTCCTTGATAAAAAGCCGTATTCTGTTTGATATATCATCCTGCAAGTGGCATTTTTTTATATCCAAAACCTTGTCGAAAGCCCCCGGAATATGAAACCCCGCAGCATTTCTGTTTGGAAATTCTTCGCCACTTCGCATTTGCTCGTATGTGAGCCACGATTTATTGGAAAAAGTATATTCAAGTTTATTACGGTAACACCATATATCGTTAGCCCCCTTTATTGGTGAAATCTCCGGCAATTCAATTTTAGCTATTCGGGTTAGCGCATCACACACTTGTTGCTGTTTAAATTCAATTTGCTTTGAATAGGGTATATGTTGCCACTTACAGCCCCCGCACACACCAAAATGCTCACACACGGGCTTCACACGCATTCCCGATGGCGATTTCATCTCATGAATATGTCCCTCTGCATAATTGCGTTTTTTCTTGTCAATCTTCACATCGGCAATATCGCCGGGAGCGCCATAAGGTATGAAAATCACCATATCATCCACGCGGGCAATGCTTTTCCCTTCAGCTGCAAAATCCGTAATTTCTATATTTTCAAGTATAGGTAATGCTTTCTTCTTTCTCACAATTTTCTACATTTTATTATTTCCTGCAAAAATAGCTATTTTCCGCAATATAAACCCGTATAAGCTACGGAAACATTTTTATAGTTTCCTATACTAATATAAGATATGTATATTTTGAAAGTGTCGAGAAAGTAACAATAGAGAAACAAGAAACAA
>JAFLTZ010000003.1:0-45069 GCA_022509045.1 Muribaculaceae bacterium
TGAATTTTTAAATAACTATTTGTATATACCTACTACTTTATATGGACGAATATTGCCATTACCTGCTTTCACATAAATAGTAATCCCTTGTGGTTTGCCCTCTGCATCGAGATTTTGGATATCATGTGGCCCCACAAGACCGCCATTGATAATAACAGCATCGTATGTGAGTTCAGCTTGCAAATACACATTAGTGAGGTCGATAGATTCCCAATCAGTGATAGGAACGGTTACAACTGCCTCTCCATAACCTCCGTACACTTTTTCGGCTGTTAAGCTATCTGTAACCACTTTACCATTTGCATCATATTCTGTTATCACAAAATCATACGATTTGGAATTTTTACCAACATCAGGACGCGCGGTGAGTTTGCTGATAAGATTATCCGTATGCATGAATTCCGGATCAGCTTCATGACAACCGGTAATTGCACCGGTCATCACAATTGCTGCAAGTGCCATAAGCACTTTTGAAAATATATTTTTCATATTCAATTAAATATTCTGTTAAATTAATAATCAATATATTACCAGTTATCTACACAAAGACGGTTTTGAGCCATTTCAGACGATGGCAATGGCAGATAATAAAAATTAGCGTTAAAGATACGTTTCATTCCACCATCGGCATCAACAGTCTCGTATGTAAACTCACCATTTGCCTGTTTTGTAATCTTTACACCATGTACGTTCTGTCCATTAATCATCTTTTCGCCAAGTTTCCAGCGGCGGATATCCCAGCAGCGAAGACCTTCACCTGCGAGTTCCACTGCGCGTTCTTTGCGGATAAGAGCCATAAAGCCTTCCAAATCAGGCGCATCTTGAAGCGATTTTTCAGGGAGGCCAACACGCTTGCGTACTGCATTAAGCGCTTCAAACGCTTTTGCATTGTTTGCCATGTAATCAAGCTGTGCAAGAGCCTCTGCCTTGTTGAGAAGTACCTCACCATAACGGATAACAATATCAGTATTATAGCTACCTTCAGTAGTGAAAGCTGTATGGCCTTCCTGTAGATATTTACGCAAATAGTATCCGGTTACAGTGTGCCCGTCAGCATCTTCGTTTTTGTCGAATTTACGATATGCATCAGCACCCTCTGCAATGTTATCATCAGCACCAACGAATGTTTCAATAGTTCTGCCTTCCCATTTCGCACCATTGTAAAGGATTGTAGCATGGAAACGTGGTTCACGGTCGGTATATGGGTCGCTATGATTTGCGCTATATGTCTGCCATGAGAACTCTGTGCCATCTTTAAATTCGTACATATCAGCTAATTCAGCAGTAGGCTCTGCCATAGCGTATGTACTGCGGTTATACACTGCACGGTCACCAAACGGGCGGTTGTCGGCATCAAAACCATTGCGGATTACATTTTGCCAACCTTTGATAGAGAATATTATTTCTTTACTATTGTCTTGTGAAGCGTTTACGTCAAATAATTCACCATAATTAGCAACAAGAGAATAATATTCAGCACATTTTTCGGCAGCGTCAGCAGCCACTTTCCATTCGCCTGCATATAATGCGATGCGAGAAAGGAATGCGTATGCCATACCTTTAGTTGCACGACCGGTCCAAGCGGCATCCCACTTTTCCGGAAGATATTCGGCAGCCCATTGAAGTTCGCTGATAATATGGTTGTAAGTTTCTTTTTCACTAACACGAGCACGATTTTTATCTTGTTCGTAGGCACCATCGTCAGCCCAACCTCCACCACCGGAGTGGTCGGTACGAATAACTACACCACCATAAACACGAGCAAGGAAGAAGTAGTTGATAGCGTTGCAGAAACGACCTTCTGCACGACGGATATTATACCATTCTTCGCCCCATTTCTGACCATAACGTTCAAGGTCGTTGAGCATAATGTTAGTACGTTTAATTCGGCTGTAGGTAGCACTCCAACAATCGAAGAAACGTGCCTGCCCTTTGGTGATGAATCCCGGTTCCATCAAAGCTTGGTTAAAGTCTATTGTCCACCAGAAATTTGATTTCATCAAATCACTATAGTTGTCATAGTATCTGTTGCGTGAAGCAGCTCCTTCTTCGGCATACAGAGCAGACTGATCATTGAAAGTTTTGTATGCAGCTGTAACGTATGCATCGGCATTTGACTGACTACTCCATACTGCGACATCACCAAAAGTAGAGGTGTCGTTTAGATCGAGGATATCATTGCACGATGCCATGGTTGCCACCACTGTTGCTGCTAATGCTATATTTTTGATTAAATTTTTCATATTGATATTCTCCTATACATTAGAATGATACATTAAGACCAAGACTCCATGTTTGCTGTTGTGGATAGAGGTTGAAAGAAACTGAAGGAGTTTCCGGGTCAACATATTTGCAATGGCTGAGAGTAAACACGTTTGTTCCTGAAAGATATACATTTATGCGGCTAAATGGAGTTTTAGCAAGAACTTTTTCCGGAACATTGTATCCCAAAGTAAGAGTCTTCAAACGGAGATATTCACCATTAACCATCCAATAGTCGGAATAAAGGATGTTGTTACCACCTGTGTTAGTAGTAAGACGAGGATATTTTGCATTCGGGTTTTCCGGTGTCCAACTGTTTTCAGCAATATATTTAACACCGTTACCGTTAGAGTCAAAGTTCACATTAAGCATAGACCCTACCACCCATTGTTTTGGGCCATAGTTACCGGAAAGCATATAGTCGCAATGAGTAACGCCCTGGAATAATAGGTTCAAATAGAAATCCTTGTAATTGAAATCACCCGCAAGTGAGAATTGAATTTCCGGAAGTTCACCATAACCGATGCGTACCATGTCGAGCACCTCGGTATTCACGTCGTTGTGACGAATGATACCGTCGCCGTTGACATCCACATAACGGATATCACCAAGACGAGGAACATAGGCAAACGGACTCCATGATGTTCCATCAAGATATGGAGCATATTTGAGGTCTTCTTCTGTGCGATACAAACCATCTGTTTTCAAACCATAACGAACATAAAGTGATTCGCCGATGCGTGGTTGAAGTTTTGTTGGATAGTTGTGATTGCGATTTCTGCTAAGAACTTTATTGCGGGCAAAGCCGAATGTACCGCGCAAACGATAGTTGAAATCTTTATTTACGGTAAGCTGATGTTTGATTGTGAAGTCAATACCACGGTTGTCCATAGAACCGGTATTAGCTTGCGACGGCTGATTGCCGCCAAGTGACGGTGCATATTCACCATCTACATCTTCAAGCAAATTGTTGGTATATTGATAATATACGTCAAGTTCCAACCCCAATTTGCGGCTGAGAACATCAACATCAAGACCGATGTTGTAAGTTTCAGTTGTACTCCACTTAAGATTACGTTGTAAGTATGAGTTTGTATAGTATTGCTTGTATCGTGTGTTGCCGAAAACAATGCTGTTCGCTGCAGAATTGAATGTGGCATTGTAAAGGAACGGAGAGATATTGTCTTTACCTGACTTACCCCAGCTTGCACGAAGTTTGAGGAAATCAATCCACTGAACATTATCAGAGATGAACGATTCGTTACTTAACACCCAACCGGCAGATACTGACGGGAAGAAACCCCAACGGTTTTCAGGAGCAAATTTGTAAGATCCGTCATAACGGAAAGTAAAGTCAAGGAGGTATTTATTATCAAAATCATAGTTAAAACGCCCGACATGAGATACTATAGAAGTATATCCATAAGAGCCTACCGGGTGGTTCTCGGTTGTGTTTACAATAACACCGAGATTAAGATCTACGGGGTCGGTAGCTGCAAACTGATTAGCAGAAGCCTGCATAGAGTCAGAACTGTTTTTCTGAGCTTCATATACATAAAGAGCCGACACGGTGTGCTTGCCAAATGTGCGGTTATAATCGATTTGCGGACGAAGAATCCAACCATCGCTTGCACTCATAAACTTAGTAAAGCCACCACCTTCAGTAGTACCATCCTGACGGACTAAACTCGGTTCAGAATATGGGTCTGTAACATTCACCTGGTATTGGAACCATGTGCCCATATAGTTTCTGATTTTTGTCTGACCATAATTATAAGCACCCCACAAACTGATTTTCAAACCTTGAAGCACCGGAACAAGATCTTTGAAATCGTATTCCAACTTGAAGTTAGTCATAATCTGGTTGTTGTAGTTTCTTTGCCATCCCGATTCATTCATAATAGCAGTCGGGTTACCGGCGCCGTCACCTCTTGTTGTAAGATATTCTCCCTTATACATTGATTTATATATAGGAAGTGAGTGGCTGGCAGAGAATGCCGGATTATAGAAATATTGACTGCCAAGGTCAAACCCCGGAGCATAGCGGTCAGCTTTGTAACCGGAAATTCCGGCAGAGAATGTAAGATTCTTTGCAACAGTGACATCAATGTTTGAACGAACGTTGTAACGATTGTATGCGGTATTTTTCATTGTACCATCTTGATCAAGATAGCCCAAACTTACAAAATATTTCACTTTGCTTGTACCGCCGGTTGCACTGATATTGTGTTGTTGTGTAAAAGCAGTTCTCCAAATAGCATCCATCCAGTTTGTTTCGCCGAACACCGATTCCGGATCGTTGGCAAATACCTTCTGTTGTATATCAGCTGTGTAGCGAGGAGTAAGGCCATCCATCAAACTTGCTTTGTTGTGCCAATACATATATTCCGATGCATTCATCATTTCAGGCATAGCAGTATTGTTTACCATTGAAACAACGCCACTATAGCTGATGCGAGCCTGACCTTCACTACCTTTTTTAGTAGTAACAAGGATAACACCATTTGCACCTTGCACACCATATACCGCAGCAGCGGCATCCTTAAGAACAGATACGCTCTCGATATCGTTAGGGTTCACATTATTAATATCGCTCGGCACACCATCTACAATGCATAGAGGTCCGCTCGCTGCAAAGTCGTTAAGACCGCGCACGTGGATTGATGCCTGGTCGGAACCCGGACGACCGGTTGATTGTACGGCTGTCAACCCCGCAATTTTACCGGTGAGCATGTTTGATGCATTCGACATTGGAGCAGTAAGCAACTCTTTTGAGTTGATAGCCGAAACAGACCCTGTCAAACTTACTTTCTTTGCAACGCCATAACCTACAGCCACCACCTCATCAAGCATCTGAGCATCGGTTTCCAAAGTAACTGTAATATTAGAATTGCCATTTAATTTAACTTCCTCGAGCTTGTATCCAATATATGAAACAAGGAGGGTTTGTTGAAGATTGGGTACTTTCAATACAAAAGCACCATCAATGTCGGTAGCTGTAGCAACTGCAGCATTCCCCTTTAGCATCACGGTAGCACCGATAAGTGGCTCCCCGGTGCCATCCTTCACTGTCCCCGATACGCTAACTTGCGCAACAGCACCCATTGTGCAGCAGAATGCAAGTAAAAACGCCACGAAGCGCAGTGTTTTTGCAAATTCTCTTCTCATGAATTACTAATTTGATTGGTTTATAAATAATTATTGTTAATATAAGTGTCTTATTTTTACATATTTACATAATTAAAAATATCATCCGGATTAGTGGATGGTTTCTTAATTATTTTATTAAATATCGCTCGGTTTTTAAATTTTTATTTGCAAATGTAAATAATTTTTAACATACGTTGCTTATCCATGTGTTAAAAAATATTAAGAAAAACTTGTCAACATAGGCCTTTGCCACCCCCTCGTCTTCATGGGTTTTTCATAATATCCTGTAAAAGAGAGTAGCCAACCTCACGGTCGGCTACTCGAAAAAATATTAAATTACAAACCACAAAATTTTAATATAGCGAGTCACCTCCCTTATATGATGAAGGGTCTTCGTAACGTGAAATACCATCTTTAGTCGATACCCAAAGACCGAGATTATTAACATGTGACAATTCGAATGTCATAAATCCATCGGTGTTCTTCAGACACAGGTAGGTAGCGTCTAAATTCTTTGATGCGTCAAGTGCATAAGCCGCAATTGAGCCATAGCATTTGCAGTCACCCATGATATAGTTATTCCATGTTTTAACAAAGTTTTCTACAGTCCACACTGTTGTCGGGTCTTCGCTAATCCACACTTTGGAAGCATATGCTCCTGTAACAAATACATCAAGCAAATCTGCAAATCCGGTTTTGCTATAAGTATCGGTATATTGGAAACCTGACGGCTTGTAATTTTTACTTGCCCAGTTTTGACCGATTCCATAACGTGAACCCCAGTCGCCCGATGCCCACAAGTGAATTTCACAATTTGGATTTATAGCTTTCACTGCTGTGCGGATGCGACCTAACAATGATGTAACTGTAGCTGAACGATACTCAATCCATTTTGCATATTTAGGACCAACACCGCCTGTTTCTGTGATTATTTCTGTAAGTTCCGGTTTTGGTTCGCCCCAATAGCTTGCGTATCCATTCAAATCCACATCACCCATTCCAAAATAACCGCCCTCATTGTTGCAATAACGCAAGTAATCAAGGCTTAAACCTTTGACTTTTGGATATTTTGTAACAATCTCTGAACAAATGCTAACTATCAGGTCTTGCACTTCCGGTGATGCCGGTGTCAAATATGCGCCACTTTGAAGTTCATCATCACAAATGTTTATTGTCTTACCGACGTTGTCTTCTCCGTTCACCGAACGAACCTGACATTTGTCGTACCACGCGCTTAGATTATCATAAATAAATCCCTGATTGGCTCCGCTTTCAGCACGGAATCCGAAAACTGTTGCTGAAACCGATGCAACTACATCTAATTCAAGTTCTTCGCACTTTTCAAGGAAATATCCGAGATAATCATCATAGTCGCGAGTCACTGTTACATCCCCGTAAGTGTTGCAATACGGAAGTATATCACTTTTATACAAAGCATACCCGTTACCCGGTTTCACATCAAGGTATATCATGTTCAATCCGGCTTCCTTTATTTTTTTGAGTTCGCCGTCGATACCATCCTTGGTTGCCAATTTCTCAAAATTGGCATGAGCGTCAATCCACATTGCTTTTGGTTTGATTGTTGGCGGCTCCGGTATGATATTGGGCACCGGTGGCTCTGGCGCAACTGCTGGATCGAAGCTTTCACTATCACTGCAGGATGACAAACCTATCATCGCAACTGCAAATAATCCAAAATATTTTTTAATATTCATAACGTTTTAATCTTCTGTTGTTGAAAAATTATTCGTAGCATGTCAGACGAACTGTTGACATTCCATAGCGATCTACATAGTGAACCCAATATGCTTCTTTGATTTCAGGGTCATAATACCAGTCACATGAACCACCAAAACTCCATGCACAGTTCACACTGAACGCTCCGGCTGTTCCGTCTCCGTTGTTAACACGGGTCAACAAGTCATCTATTTCAGCGATATCATTATGCCACCACCATGCAGTTCCATTCATTATTGCTGCATAATATTTGCCATTGATATACATTGCTGAAACGTATGGGCGACGAGCTCCACCACGTGCTAAGGATGCTCCGGTACCTACCCACCATGATTCCCAAATGTTTTGCAATACATTAGGCATTATCACTTTGGTTGCCCCCTTGTACGTATTGGCATAAACTCTGATTGTGTTATTTGTGTTGGAGCCACCTTCGCCGTCACCTACAAGATAACTTGAGTTAGGCTCCGGTTTAAGCGGTGATATCATTTGGAATCCATTGCAGTCATTGCTTGCATAACCGGTTGTAATAATCTGTGTATCGGTAATGCTTCCGTTTTCAATGTGTATCATATAGTGAGAACCATCCGCATCTGCTCCGGCTCCGGTGGTAACGTTTGCCTGGCCAAAGATATCTCCGGCTACTTGCAAATAGTTCGAACCATTTGTTGCTGTACCCATAAGTTCCGGTAACTGTCCTACTAACTTAGGTGCAGATGAATACGATGTCCAATAGTACAACGCCGAGGTTCCGTTTGTATTTACCAATGCTACCAACACACCATTCCAGTCGGATGTGATAGTTCTGATTTCCGAAAGTTTAAACGAACCAATGTTGAGGTTGCCGGCTTGCGACAAGTCTGACGCATTGAAAACCTTGAATGAAAGTGATTCATCTTGTACTTTCAATTCGGGACTATCAAATTGAGGATCTGAATATTGCGCTGCCATCAACACGATATGGTCGTGACCGCAATATGCAACATATCCATTCAAATCGCCATACTGACGCGAATCTGCGAAATTATAGTTTGCTTGTTCTCCCGGATATCCCAACGATGTGAAAAGCACATTTGTATTCTGTGGTAAACCGAGAGAGAAACCGCCACCATCCTCAAGGAGGTCAGTCAATCCGTGAGTTACCACGTATGAAGCTGTTTTTTCCCCATCTCCTGAAGTAACAGTATATCTTACACCCCCTTCTTTCCAAAATTGCTGTGGAAGTGAAGGGTCGGGCGACACCGTTGCTCCCTTTGAAATATAAAATTTAGGAACTATACTGTCCAATTCCTCTTCCGGGTCAACATTCGGACTTATCTGAATGTATATTGTGTCATTTGACATGCGAGACTTCCATACTACACCGGATTTACCCGTAACTGTAAGGCAGTCCTTATCGTTCGAGCCCATTATGAACGCTTGTTTCGCATCTTCTTTGAACATATCATCTTCACTGCACGCTGCAAATCCTGATGATAATGCGATAGCGCCAACGGCATATAACAATTTATATAGTTTCATAAATAATTTTTTTTAATATTACTGGATTAGTCGTATATACCCATGACACGATATTTGCGAAAACTATTCTCTCCGGAACGAACCACAAACACCTTACCTTCCGGATTTTCTTCGGTAACAAGTATGTTGTGTGTGCCCGACATTGTCGGAGTAATATATTCATCGTAAGTCACTGTAGCACGTAAATAGCAGTTCGTCAGGTCTATTTCTTCTGCATCTTCTGCTGCTATAATAAATGTGATTACACCTGAACCTCCCATGGCTTCTTCTTTCGTAAAGCCTTCCGGAAGCTCATTGCCGTTCTTGTCATACTCGGTTATTTTTCCGATAAAATCGGTCCCTGCACGACTTCCTCGAGCTATCAGCTGCGATATAAAGCAATCATCATGTATATAGTTTGGGTCGGCCTCTGCGCAGCCTTGTAAGCCAAATAATATGAGCAATGATGCTATTATTGATATGCTATATTTAAACATTTTCATAACGTTTTCTTTATTTATTACCACATTGGGTTGTTAGTACATGCCGGATTCGCAGTGCGTTCTGCCAATGGAATTGAGAACAAATTGTAACGTTCCGGGAATATTAGCGGAGTATTCGCATCAATATCACAAACTTTATATGAGAAATTGGTTGGTTCTTCTGTGCGATCTTCGTTTGTAATCTCAACGCCGTGACGAGTCTTGCCATCCAATACAGATTGTGCAAGTCTCCAGCGACGGAGGTCCCATAGACGGAAGCCTTCGCCCGCAAGTTCTTTGATACGCTCTGTGCGGATGAGGTTCATCGCATTTTCAAGATTTGACACTGCGTCACGTCCTTTATCCGGCAAGCCTACACGATTACGCAACATATTGATGCATTTTAAAATCTTATCTTGATTCCCTACAACATCAAGTTGAGCGTATGCCTCTGCTTGATTGAGAAGGACTTCACCATATCGCATTACCGGACATGGTTGTGTGCTTCCGTCTGTTGTAAAGTTATTGTTTGATTCATCAAGGAACTTGCGGAGGAAATAACCTGTACATGATTTACCGCCTGTTGCACCCGATTTCTTGAATGCTTGGAAACCGTCGTATGAACTTACTACGTCACCTTCCGGTGTTGAATAGTCTGCCCAACATGCAATTGTGCGGTCTCTCCATGGTGCTCCGTTGTAAAGCACTGTTGCGTGGAAACGCGGTTCACGGTCGGTATATGGGTCTGCATGTTCGCTGCTCCATGTATTCCAATTAAATTCTGTACCATCCTTCCACTCATATATGTCTGCCAATTCAGCTGTTGGTTGATGTTCGGCATAGGTGTTTTGTTTATTGATGTTGAAATCACCACCAGGGCACACATGTTGGTCGAAAAGGTGATAAATTGCACCTTGCGCAAATTCTATTTGGAATATCATTTCCGGAGTGCCTATGCTTGCCGATGTGAACAATGCTGCATAGTTTTCATTCAAACCTACACTGCTCAGTTCACCACACTTTTCTGCTGCCTCAGCAGCTTCTTTCCACTGCTGAGCATAAAGTGCTATACGTGAAATAAGACCGTATGCAAATGCTTTTGTTGCGCGTCCGCGCTGCCATGACCCTGATGTTGATTCAGGAAGAACTTCTGCGGCTGCTTGCAGTTCATCGAGGATGAAACGATAGGTTTCTGCTTCGCTTGCGCGAGCTCTCACGATATCCTCTTCATTTGCCCCGTCATCTACGCCGTTAACACCACTCTTATCTGTACGCAACACTACGCCGCCATATACGCGTGCCAATCTGAAATAGTTGTAGGCACGGCATAAGCGCACTTCTGCTTCGCGCAATGCTATCCAGTCTTCGCTCATATTCTTGCTGCCATACACACGTAATTCACGCAGTTTTAAGTTGTCAAGACGAATACGGTTATACACTTCGCTCCAGCATTCAAAGGCTCCCGCTCCGGCATCGCCATTGGTAATCCCCTGCATAAGTGTAGAGTTATATGGGTGGCCATATTGGTCCCATGATGGCGATTTCATAATATCGGTAAAACTGTCCCAAAAGCGTGAGCGGTCTGTACTGGTAAAGGTGCCATAGAAAAGAGCATCTTCTGTAAAGGTTTTATATGTCGCTGTAATGTACATGTCTGCGGCAGTCTCATTACTCCACACCGCAACGTCTGATATCTTGGTTTCATCTGATACATCCAAAATATCATTACATGACATCGTCGTCCCTGCTAATACAGCGATTGCTATCGATTGTAATATTTTTTTGTAAGTCATATCTGTCAATTTTTAGAATGAAACATTGAGACCTAAGCTGTACGTTTTCTGTTGCGGATAGTAACCGTTAGAAACCGATGGAGATTCCGGGTCAACATATGGGAAGTGGCTGAATGTTATGAGGTTGGTTCCTGCAAGATATACATTCACGCGGCTGAACGGCGTTTTACTGAGTGCCTTTGCCGGTACATTATATCCTATCTGAAGATTTTTCAGACGAAGATATTCTCCGTTAACTATCCACCAGTCTGATACCCATGCATTGTTGTAACGAGATACTGAACTCAAACGTGGATATTTTGCATCTGTATTCTCCGGTGTCCATGCTTGTTCAACAAGATAACGAGGAGAGTTTCCTGATGTAAACGCACTTGTATACGTTGTTGCTGCCGTTGTCCCTGAATCATAGACACCCTGCAATGCATAGTCGCAATGAGTTACGCCTTGCCATACCATTGACAAATAGAAGTCACGGTAGTTGAAATCGGCTGTCAATGCAAAGTTAAATTCAGGAATACGTCCGTAACCAATCTTAACGTAGTCATAAGCAGATGAAATGATACCGTCGCCGTTTATATCTACATACTTGATATCACCTGGCAATGTCTCGCCTGACGGTGCTGCCGGATATTGGTCAATTTCTTCCTGGGTTTGGAACAATCCGTCGGTTTTGAAACCATAAACAGCGCCAAGAGGCTGACCTAATTGTTGGCGATAGTAAGGCGCGTTGTCGCCAACTTTCTTTTTGAGCACTTTGTTGCGAGCAAACGACAAAGAACCGCGCAAACGATAGTTGAAATCTTTAGTCGGTGCAAGTGCATGGCTAAGAGTAACTTCAAAACCACGGCTATCCACACGGCCTGAATTTGAGTAAGATGGATAGTATCCTCCTAATGATGGTGGATATACACCTGATGCTGCTTCCAACAAATCGCGTGTATCTTTGTAGAATACATCGATTTCTGCATTGAGTTTGTTTTGCATTGTGTGAATTTCAACACCTACATTATATGTGTGTGTCTTTGCCCATGTCAAACTGTTATATACATAAGTGTTCGACGGGCTAAACTGAGCTGTAGGTGAGCCACCCAACATCCAACTGTTGTTCCACTGTGTGAATGTTGAATTGTATAAGAACGGTGTCACTGAGTTATCTCCGGTTACACCATAGCTCAGACGCAATTTCAAGAAATCAAGCCATGAATTTTCTTTGAGGAAGTCCTCGCGTGTGAGCACCCAACCTGCTGATACTGATGGGAAGAATCCCCAACGATTCTGCGGAGAGAACACATAGGAACCATCTCGGCGGAACGCAAATTCAAACAAATATTTGTCGTCGAAATCGTAATTAAAACGACCTACGTATGATACTACAGCTGTATGTTGGTGAGAACCCGACGGGTCGGCTGCATTTACTTTGTCTGAACCCAATGATACATCTACCGGGTCTGAGGCTATATATCCCTGTCCGTATGCTGTCATTGTTTCTGAGTAATATTTCGATGCTTCATAGAGGAACAATGCTCCTACTGTATGCTTGCCAAATGTGTGGTTATACTCAATCTGCGGACGGAATTGCCATGATTCACCTCCGGATGATGAACGGTTGAAACCTCCGTCTTTACCTATAGCGTATGCCCACATTATATTCGGCACCAATGTTTCACGATGGAAACTGCGCATCTGGTATGACGATGTGAAGTTGCGGTCTGTCGTTTGGTTGTAATCATATGAGAACGTTGCTGAAATCTTCAAGCCATCAAGTGGTTGCCAGATATCCTTAAATGAATATTCCAAACGTGATGTTGAGTTGAATACATAGCGTTCTTGGTTCATATAACCTGATTTATGAACGGCAGCTATCGGGTTTACATTGATAACATCTCCATCCATCCATGCTTGGTCGTAACCATCGTAGTAAGGTTTGATGATAGGTGCGGTATTAAGCAACTGACGAACAGGGTTGATTTCACCTTGTGCTGAGAATGATGATCCCGGCCAGTGGCGTTTTGTGCGGATACCGCTCAGGTTGGTTGTGAACGTTAGATTCTTTGCTACGGCTATATCAAGGTTTGCTCTCACGTTATAACGTTGATAGTCTGTTTCCTTAATTGTACCGTTTTGGTCCATTATACCTATTGAAGTATAATATTTCACACGCTCTGTAGAGCCTGATGCCGATATGTTGTGCTGATGAGTAAATCCTGTACGGAATAGCATATCTGCCCAGTCTGTAGTGCCGAAAGGACTGTCAGGTCTGTTGGATAATACTTCTTGTTGTACTGCTGCAGAGAACAATGGTGACAAACCATCCATAAGACGAGCCTTGTTCTTGTAGTACATAAACTCTTCTGCATTCAACAAATCCGGGAAGGCTGTATTCTGTGTTGCTGTTACGGAACCGCTATAATTGATAATCGGTTTCCCTTCACCTTTCTTTGTTGTGATTAAGATTACACCCTGCGCACCTTTGATACCATAAATTGAGGCTGACGCATCTTTCAGTATTGAGATTGACTCAATATCGTTAGGGTTAACATAGTCCATCGAACGTTCTACTCCGTCAACAAGTACCAACGGTCCGGTAAGAACGAAACTTGAACCTGATGACACTGCTGTACCACCACGTACATACATCGATGTTCCATCCGAACCCGGCTGTCCTGAAGACTGAATTGAGGTAAGACCGGACACCTTACCGGTGAGAAGGTTTGATACATTCTGCATCGGAGCCTTCAAAAGGTCCTTGCTACCTACTGCTGAAATAGCTCCGGTAGTAGATACCTTCTTTTGTACACCATAACCCACTACGACTACTTCGTCAAGAATTTGCTCATCGGTGGTGAGTGTCACTGTGTAGTTGCTGCCACTCTTTACCTTGAGCTTATACGGCATATAACCGATATATGTAACGGTTATATCTGCTTCTGATGAGGGAATGGCCAATGCAAATCTACCATCCATATCGGTTGCTGATGCAATTTGTGAGTTGCCATCAACCGAAACTGTGGCGCCAATCAGTGGCTCACCATTCTCATCAAGAACTGTTCCTGTAACTGTTGACGTCTGTGCAAATGACAACAACGATGTACAGAAACACATCAGTAAGGCACATAGCCTAAAGAACTGAATACATCCTTTCTTCATTTGATAATTGGTTTAGTTAATATTACTGTTATTTAAAAGAGTTTTCTAAATCGCACACACCCGCATACAATTTATCAATTTTTGCAAAAATAAGTAAAATTTATCTTTTCACCCCCCCCGAAATGTTAAATTATGTTATAAAGCTAAATTTTAACAATAGCTAATGCCTGTTTTTTAACATTTGCCACACGAACTGGAAATAATTACGATAATTTATTTACTTTTGCATAAAATTTATATAGCATGTTTTTATTCGAAGAAATAAAAGAGCTCATATCAGATAATAAACTTGAATTAGCAATATCAAAACTAAACGCTGTTATCGAAGCAAATCCGCAAAATGATGAGGCATATCTACTGCGCGGCCATGCGTATCGCAAGCAGGAAAACTGGAAACGTGCACTCAGTGATTATGCCACGGCACGCAATATCAATCCGGCGGGAGACGCGGCGATAGCATATGAATCAACCGTGGAGATATTAAATTTTTATAATACGGACCTTTACAATCCTTAGATATGAAACTGTTTACATGTATGGTGTGTGTTGTGTGTGCACTGGCTGCCTACGCCGACATTCCGCCGGGATATTACAACAATATAGATGGCAAAGCAGAAAAAGAACTTAAAACTGCGGTATGTAACGCCATTACGGCTCATACACAACTGTCATACAGTCAACTGTGGATTGCTTTCAAATCTACGGATGTATATCCGGTCCCAAAAAACGATCAGTGGTGGGATATGTATTCCCATGACATATTCTATGTGTCTAATGGTTCATTGGGTCTTAATCGCGAACACTCTTTCCCTAAAAGTTGGTGGGGTGGGGCTGAGAACTCTGCATATACCGACCTCAATCATTTATATCCCTCTGAGAGTAACGCTAATATGGCAAAAAACAATTATCCACTCGGCAAAGTTGCGTCAACCACGTTCGATAACGGATGTTCCAAAGTAGGATATCCGGTGAATGGGCAAGGAGGTGGTGCAAAATATGTTTTTGAGCCTGCGGATGAATATAAAGGCGATTTTGCCCGCACATATTTCTACATGGTAACCATGTATCAAAACCTTACGTGGAAATATACCTATATGCTTGACCAGAACCTTTATCCCACACTCAAACCGTGGGCGTATGAAATGCTTATCGAGTGGCATCGAGCCGACCCGGTTGACCAGAAAGAAATCGACCGTAATGAAGCTGTGTACACACGACAAGGAAATCGTAATCCGTTCATCGACTTTCCGGAACTTGCCGAATATCTTTGGGGTAATAAAGCGGGATTGATTTTCCATATCGGCGGGACACCCAACCTCGGTGATGCGGTGCTGCTCACGCCGAGCGAAGGCTCTGAACTCAATTTTGGCGAAGTGGCAATCGGGCGCTCCACGACACTGAATATCCATGTAAAAGGAGAAAATATTTCATCGCCAGTCACCGTTAAGATAACAGACGACGGCTCTAAAACAGCGTCATATTTCACGTCCGCTGTAACTTCAATTCCGGCAATGTCGATAAACACAGGCAACGGGTATTCATTACCAATAAAATATGCTCCTAAGAAAATGGGGCGACATAGTTGTAAAATCACACTGAGTGGTGGAGGATTATCCACAACATACACCTGCAATCTTTCCGGAGAATGTCTCGCGACACCCACACTGTCCACTTTACGCGCCACTGAAGCCTCGGATATTACATCAGATTCCTTCACAGCCAATTGGGAAATTCCCGCAGGTGAAACAATCGATTACTATATCGTAACTTTAACTTCAGAACATAACGGAACACAAACATCTTCACAAACCATCTCTGATGATAATTTTTGCCAATTCAACAACCTTCCTACAGGATATAAATACAGCTATTACGTGCAGAGTCACCGCCTCGGCTATGTATCACAACCGTCAAATGTGATAACAGTAGATAGCGGCTCGGTAACGGGAGTGACTGCCGACTACAACCTCTCGGCCATTGGAGGTGATGGTGAGGTAATATTTTATACCACTGCCCCTCATTATAATTGCCGAATTTTCACTCCACAAGGCATATTGGTAAAATCAATCACACAGATAGAAAATTACCAAATTGTACAATTGCCCCCGGGAATATATATAATAACCACGCAAAATATGCATAGTCCTATTAAAGTGGTTGTTAGATAACATCTCGCTCACCATTGCACCCACGTGTTGCAAGTGTGATATTTTTAGTATCCAATTTTAAAAAAGATTGCTGAAAAAGTATTAATTTTGCAGCACAGAAACTATTATTCAATAATGAGCAGATGAACTACTCACTAATTAACTTTCTGACACTCATCGGTGCCGTAGGTATGTTCCTATACGGTATGAAGGTGATGAGCGAAGGCCTTCAAAAAATTGCCGGTGACAGAATGCGCAATATTTTATCGGCAATGACGCGCAACCGCTTCGCCGGCGTTATCACAGGATTTATAATCACAGTATTAGTACAGAGCAGTTCCGCCTCTACCACAATGGTTGTCAGCTTCGTAAATGCCGGGTTGATGTCGCTGGGACAATCAATGGCGGTTACGATGGGAGCCAACGTGGGTACATGTGCCACAGCCTGGATTATCTCAATTTTTGGATTTAAAGTTAACATATACGCGTTGGCTATTCCACTGCTTGCGTTTGCAGTGCCTATGCTGTTTATGAAGAAAAGCAAATGGAAATCCACAGGTGAATTCCTTATCGGATTTTCATTCTTGTTTTTAGGGTTACAACAAATAAGTTTATCGGTTCCCGACCTCAAATCATCACCGGAAATTTTCTCATTTCTACAGGCTTATGCAGAAAAAGGTATTATTTCCGTACTGATTTTCTACTTTGTGGGTGTAGTGATAACCATGGTTGTACAAAGTTCTGCAGCTACATTCGCAATCGTGCTTATTATGTGTTCAAAAGGTTGGATTCCTTTTAATATGGGATGTGCGATAGTGCTCGGAAGCTGTTTAGGAACAGCTATAACACCTGTCCTCGCATCGCTTGGCGGGAATGTTGCAGCGAAAAAAGCCGCTTTCGGACACGTGTTGTTTAATGTCCTCGGAAACGTGTGGATGCTCGCTGTATTTTTCCCATTCTGCGATTTTATAGTATGGCTCACCGAATATCTTGGACAAGGCAATCCGACACTCCTCATGGACTACGCATCACAATTCCAGGCTCAATCACCGGAGTTGTACAATAAGGTGATGGCCGGTGAATCTGCCGATGGTATTCCGGCTGCACACACACTGCTTGCTCTGCAATTTGCCGTATCATTCGGATTGTCAATATATATCACAGTGTATAAGTTGATTAATTTCTCCGTGATGATATGGTTTACGGATACGTATGTGAAAATCTGTAATTTCTTCATTCGAACAAAGAACAAAGAAGATGGCGAATTCCAACTTCGTTATATCTCTGCCCGACTTTTGAGTGCATCCGAGCTTAATATCACACAAGCAGAACGTGAAATATCGCTTTATGGAGAGCGCGTATTCAGGATGTGGAATATGGTTAGCGATCTCATACATTCTGAAGCCGGAAATGATGAATTTAACAAACTTTTCAGTCGTATTGAGAAGTATGAGGAGATTTCCGACAGGATGGAAATTGAAATTGCCAACTACCTTAATAAAGTGAGTGGAGGCAGGTTGAGTTATGAAAGTAAGTTGCGTATATCCGCTTTGCTGAATATAGTCACTGAAATTGAGAGTATTGCCGATAGCTGTTACAATATTGCCCGCACTGTGGTTCGTAAAGAAGACTATAATGTAAAATTCACATCGGAGGTATATAGCAATATTGATAGCATGATTTCGTATGTCAATGACGCACTTACCAACATGCTTAAAATTCTTGGCAACATTGAAAATGCAACGGAAAGCGACCTTGTGGAGTCATTCAATAAGGAGCGAGAAATCAACAATTATCGCAATATGCTCCGCAACGAAAACATCGAGAACATCAACAATCACAAATACGAATATCTGGTTGGTATTTATTACATGGATATCGTGTGTGAGGCTGAAAAACTCGGTGACTACGTGGTAAATGTTGTTGAGGGCGTAGAAGCACAAATACGTCGCAAATACGAAACTATTTCCGCCGGAAAATAATCAGTTGACCGAATATGTCTAAACGAATTCTAATCACAGGAGCAGGTGGATTTATAGGCGGATATCTTGTAAGCGAAGCTTTGAACCGTGGTTATGAAACATGGGCTGCTGTAAGGAAGTCCACTTCACGTGAATTTTTAACTGATACCAGAATTAATTTTGTCGAACTCGATTTTACAGATACACAGCAATTACAAACCGGATTGAAAGAAACAATTCAACAAATCGGAGGCAAATGGGACTATGTGATTCATAATCTTGGAGCCACAAAATGTACGAATTTTAATGATTTCAAGACCATTAATTACATTTATCTCACTCGATTGGTTGATACACTGACAGCCCTTGATGCTATGCCGGAAAAATTATTGTTTATGAGCAGTCTGAGTGCTATGGGGGCAGTGGATGAAACGAATTATTCACCTATAACTATACATTCGATTCCATCGCCTAACACTCGCTATGGACTTTCAAAAATGCAGGCAGAAATGTATCTGATGCGGCATCCAAGTTGCCCATATATAATTTTCCGATGTACCGGTGTCTATGGTCCGCATGAACGCGACTATTTTATGATGATGAATTCAATAAACCGTGGGGTTGATTTCAGCGTGGGCTTAAAAAAACAATTGCTCACATTCATATACGTGAAAGACCTTGCAACAGCCGCTATAGATGCTCTCGAGAGGTCACAAGTTCGCTCTACATACATTATTTCGGAACCTCAAAGTTATTCTCAAACCGAATTCCGAAAAATTGTAGCTGAGAAACTCAACAAACGATTCGTTTTGCCTGTTAAAGCACCTTTGTGGTTGCTATATATCGTATGTCTTATAGCTGAATTGTGGGGGACAATAACTTTGAAACCTGCCACTCTCAACCGTGACAAGTACAAAATTCTTCGCCAACGTAATTGGGACTGTGATGTTTCTGAGGCAATTGCCGGATTTGGCTTCCGCCCAAGATATTCGCTCAAAGATGGTGTTTCAGAATCTATCGACTGGTATAAAGAAAATCATTGGTTATAACATAGCATGAATCTTCAAGACACTACAATATGCATCTACGGTGCTTCCTCATCCACGATAGCGCCACAATATTCGGCTGAGGCATATAAAATGGGGAAACTGCTTGCCGAAGAGGGTGCTTCAATAATAT
Organism: Muribaculaceae bacterium; assembly: GCA_022509045.1. Lineage (GTDB taxonomy): Bacteria > Bacteroidota > Bacteroidia > Bacteroidales > Muribaculaceae > JAFLTZ01. The sequence continues at coordinate 19,359 of JAFLTZ010000003.1, forward strand.
GCGGAGGCGGTAGAGCCGGACTAATGGCTGCCGTTACGGATGGCAATATTCAACATGGTGGTAAGGTGTATGGTGTTCTCCCTCAGTTTATGGTTGACAACAATTGGCAACATCCAGGACTCACTGAGATGATACCTACACAAACAATGCACCAACGTAAAATGCTTATGGCATCGCGAGCTGACGCTGCTATTGCGCTTCCGGGTGGAGTTGGTACATTTGACGAACTTTTTGAAATTATAACATGGCGACAGTTGGGACTGTTTAACCACCCCGTAGTACTTTTAAACACCGATAATTATTTTGACACACTTGTGTCGCTTATAGAGCATGGCGTAAGCACTAATTTTATTACTCCCTCCATTAAGAAGCTATTTTATGTAGCACCGAGTCCGGAAAGCGCAATTACATATCTTCGCAATTGGTCAGCAACCGCAGATAATATTTCTGCGTATAAGAAAACATATTAATCCGTTGCTATGAATCTTGATTCAATTTCGGTTGTAAACACTCCGGGGGAGGGATTTCAAGGCGTAGAATTTTTATTAGGTTCTGCATTACGCAGCAACATATCCATTCTGTTGATTGTTGCTTTTCTTTTTTTGGCATTCACACTTCGGCATGGGTTTAAGTATTTCCACACACTTTTGGAAGCCCCATTTTCTGTGCGTAACCGAGAAAACATATATGAGCACCGAACGATGAACGAGACGTTTGTGCTCATTGCGCTATTTCTTAACACAGCTATCCAATGTGGTATTTTACTGCTTTTTGCAGCGGCAAATTTTCTAAACATTCAACTGGCGCAAATAGATTTTACATCATTATGTATCTGTGTTTTTGCTATTGCAATATATATGTTTGTGCAATATCTGCTTTACAAAATACTATGTTACACTTTTGGAAATCCAAATATCTCAACATTGGTGATTGGCGGATTAAATTCTACTTGGGCACTGTTTGGGTTGACAATAGTACCGATTACTATAGCCATTACATTCCACAATTTCTCCCATTTTCATCTTATAATGGCGGCATTCATTCTATTCATAATCTTTAAAATAATACTCGCTGTCAAGGTTTTTAGAATTTTTTTCGCCAATTATAATGTCAGTTTGCTTTTTCTTTTGTATCTTTGCGCACTTGAAATTGTTCCTTTTGTAATTTTTTCAAGGGTAGCAATATATTTTTGTGATTACTTACATATATAAAGTTATCTCGTGAAAATTCGTAAAATTCTAATATCTCAACCGAAACCCACAGGTGACAAATCTCCATATTTTGATATCGCCAAGAAATATGGAGTAGAAATGGTGTTTAGACCATTTATAAAAGTCCAAGGAATCGATGCCAAGGAATTCAGGCAACAGAAAATTGCCATCCCCGACTACACAGCGGTAATTTTTACGTCAAAGCATGCTATTGACAATTATTTCCGACTATGCGAAGAGACTCGGTTCAATGTGCCGGATACTATGAAATATTTCTGTACGACAGAGCAGATTTCCTTATATTTGCAGAAATATATCCAATATCGTAAGCGTAAGATATTCTTCGGAAAATCAGGAAAATTGGATGATTCACAATTGCACGCATATATCAACAAGCACAATAAAGAGCGCTTCTTGCTTCCGATAAGCGATGTTCATAAGGAAAGCGAAAGCATCTTTGATAATTATAAAATCAACTATTCCAAAGCGATAATGTATCGCACAGTAAGTAATGATTTTGGTCCTGACGAGCCATTTGACTATGATATGCTGATTTTTTTCTCACCGGCAGGTATCGAGTCATTGCTCAAAAATTTCCCTGATTTTAATCAGAACGAAATAGCTATAGGCTGTCTCGGTGCATCTACGGCAAAAGCCGTTACCGATGCAGGTTTACGCCTCGACATATCAGCACCGTCGGCGCAGTCTCCTTCAATGACATCTGCTATTGAAGAATATCTTAAAAAGAATCAATAACTCTGCATACTTAAAAATGTACCGGAATGAAAATTCCGGTACATTTTTTTATATTAATATATATCATAACTGTTAATACATCGGAGTAAACGGTGCCGATGGCGTAAGTTTGGCAGTCACATCTCCAACAAAATTGTCGCTTTTGCTTGTATCCAATTTGAGAACAGGCGCTCCCGGTCGTAAGTCACACTTTTTTAAATCTATATAAAACATACCCGGATTGGTGACAATGTCGAAATAATATGTACGGTCGCGCAGATTGGCAAGTGAGCGCCATTGAGTGCTCGACAAATTCGGCTCGCCTTCAACCGCATACTGGAATGGAACGCTACAATTCATTACAATACTGCGACAAATTGCGGCACCAAGTGAAGAATCAGCAGTTTTTTTAACGTGTTGTGCAAAGTAATTGGCTCTGACAAATCTATCGGGACTTTTAACTGTGCCAGGCAACATGTTTTGCCCGCCAATACTTTTCCAATAGTCATTGATTGCATTCATTTTTGGCCAAGCCGGATCATTGGTTAGTGCGGCAATGTCCTGCCCTTCATAAACGTTTATTTCTCCATTATCAAATTCGAGAATAGCCGATTTTCCTGTTGCATCAGTGATGCCCCAATGGAGAGCAGAAACCGTACCACCATCAAATGTAGCTCCTGAGATATTGAAATTATGCTGTTTAAGCACTGCCACCACATCATCGGTAGTTGCATTCATGTCTAACAACCAGGCCACAAATACAGATAGCGACATGGCTGGCCTTCCTTCGGTATATACGTTTGTGTATTTTGTGCCCTTGCAGAAAAGACCGTTAATTACCAGACCCTTTTCGTTCATACCCTCTGTGACTCCACCATCGTAACCAACAGCATATACAGCACCATATTTAGATGTCCATGTGACAGAGTTGGATGACAGGTTACCCACTTTTTTCATGCCTCGCGGATAAACATACAGATTTGTCGGGATAGGTGTACGCCAATCAAGCGAGCGTCCAACAATGCGTAAAGCGCTATCACCTACATATAAAACTCTCGTACAAGCGTCAGCTTGATATATACCTGCCATAGTCGTTAGGACGGCAGCAACTGCTAAAAAAAACCTTTTCATATCTGCGTAATTGTTATATTTTTCATATATAACAATTAGGTGTGCTTAAAGGTTCAGCGGAAGTTCAATTCGGAATGTTGTTCCTTTGTTTAACTCAGAGTCCTTTACAAAAATTCTCCCTTGATGATATTCTTCTATAATACGTTTAACAAGTGTCAAACCGAGTCCCCAACCACGTTTTTTTGTAGTAAATCCCGGATTAAAAACAGCATCAAAATGCTTGCGTGCGATACCCTTACCGGTATCGGTGATATCAATATAGACTCTGTCTTTATCGCTTGAAACGGTGAATGTAATGGCTCCCTCGCCCTGCATGGCATCTACTGCATTTTTAGTAAGATTTTCGATTACCCATTCAAAAAGAGGGAGAGTAATCATCACGGGAATTTCGTGATGAGGTGCATTTACTGTAATACGAACTTTCCCGGATATACGCGAGCGCATATATTCCAGACTCTTATTGATGGCTTCTGCGGCATAGTGAAGGTCTGGTTCCGGTTTAGAGCCTATTTTAGAAAAGCGGTCGGCTATAACGCTCAAGCGATGTACATCTTTGTCCATTTCTTTGACCACATCTTTGTCAAGCCCATATCCCTCGAGTAATTGCATCCACGCTACGAGTGAAGAAATAGGAGTGCCCAGCTGGTGGGCTGTTTCCTTGGAAAGACCCACCCACACTTTGTTTTGCTCTGCCTTTTTCATACTCACGACAGCAAAATATACTATCAATATGAAAATGATGATGACAATAAGTTGGATTATCGGATAGTATGATAGTTTCTTAAGAATTAATGAATCTTCATAATACAATCGTTGTATGGTGTGTGCATCAATATTTAAAGTTATAACATTTTCAGTTTTTTTCAATTTGCTGAGCTTGCTTTCAAGGTATCTCAGATTCACATCAGACAGCTCATTAGTATTAAAATCACCAACAGATTCCGGTAAATCGAAATTGCGATACATGATAATATTATCGTTGGCATCGACCAATAACACCGGAATTGTGTGGTTGGCTTCAATGATAGAAAACAGGTAGTCAAGATAAGATGCGGGGAATGTTTCATATTCACCACTCAACGATGTAGTGGATTCGGCAATCTGCTGCGTTGCACCGGCCCAAATCTGCATTCTCTCACGTTCCTGCACAGCGAGGTCATTAACAAGTCTGTTGGAAACAAACAAGAATACAGCCGCAATCATGCACGATACGGCGATAAATATCCATTTCCATATTTTTATGCTCTCGTATATTGATTTCATTAATGATTATCAAGAATCCACCGTGCTACGGCATCAGTAGTGTTATTATCAATTACAATATTAGCTTTTCGTTTAACTTCGGGAAACGCATTGCCCACTGCAATGGCAGTATCGGCAATGGAGAGCATTGGCAAATCATTCAGATTATCACCAAATACCACAATTTTGTTGGCATTCACCTGAGTGGCAAGCTGCTTAATCGCGTCTGCTTTTGAGGTATTGGGTGCAAACACCTCAAGATATCCGATGCTGCTGTCGAAGATATCGGGATAACAAGTGGAGTAACATTCAATTGTGGCACTTTTAATAGCCTCGTTTACCATCTTCAATTTTTCATAATCATTGCAGGCAAAAACCAGATAAGCCTCATTAGGGACTACATTGTCATTGAGATAAAATGCCTTATGCGGAAGATTGAGGCGTGCTTGCACAAACTTTAATTCTTCAGGAGATAGAGATTCAACATGCTCAACTCTTATAAAATTGTCGTCCTGCACACAATAAACAAACGGATGTATATCCCACCGATTGCATATTTCGGATATAGTGTTAACAACTTCGACCGGAATAGTATGTGTGTTAGTGAAACGTTTCCCTACTGGTTCCCACCAAGCAGCCCCCGTCATAACAATCATTGGCAATGTAATTCCAATATCAGCGGTTAGTGGCTCAACTGTGGCTGGTGTACGAGCTGTAGCAACCGTGAATAACACACCTTCTTCTGTAATCAGATTATGTAAGATTTCGGCACTACGCCGACTCACCATGGAATCCTGATTAAGCAGAGTCCCATCTAAATCGCTTACATACAAGGTGACGTCGGCAGCCATATAGATTTATCTGATTTTATTGCTCAACACTTTTTCTATTGCGTTGAGTATCATTTCAGGGCGAATACCATCAAGGCAATAATAGTCGCGAGTGGCACAGGGCTTGTTGCCAAACACGGAACATGGGCGACATGGCATATTTAGCTGCACGGCGTTACTTTCTTCTTGTCTGAAACCTAAGAAACCGCAATAGGGATGAGTAGCACCCCAAATCGATACCACTGGCAGATTAACAAGGGATGAAAGATGCATATTGGCAGAATCCATCGACACCATCACGTCACAATTGCTTAGCAGGGCCAATTCCTTGGCAAAACCATACCGTTTGGCAGCAAGAGAGGTTGTATTGGGATATTTTGTTTCCCATTGTGCCAGGATGTCTCGTTCTTCATTACCCGCCCCAAAGAAAAATAATTTCACTCCGGGTCGTTGACTCAATGCATCCACCACCTGCTCCATTTTTCCAAGTGGATATATCTTACCCTTGTGCTTGGCAAACGGTGCTATGGCAATCCATTTTTCATCTGCATCGGCACGTGGCAAGGTGATATCATCAATGGTGTTGAGTGGAGCTTTCTGTTCTCCAAAAAGCGAGAAGAATTCATATTTAAATTCAAAACCGAGTCGATGGAAGACTTCGCGATAACGAGCTCTTGAAGAAATCAGAGGCAGTAACCGTTTTCCACGCCTGCGTGTGAGAGCTCGCTTTCCGGCTCTGCCTTTATCAATGTGTTGCACTTTCACCCCGGATGTGACAAAAAACAGGCTGAGAATATAAGTTCGAATCACACCATGCAGGTCCACAAAAGCCTGAGGGTCGAAATTGGCTTTAATCTCCTTATATAAACGGAACAGTCCCCCTAAACCTTTGTAGTCAGCGGTTTTAATTCCCATTACTTGGAGATTGTCAGGCGCATTGATAAAAAGAGAGGCAGCGACACTCTGTGTGAGCATCATAAAGCGAGTATGTGGATTATCATTGCACACGGAGTAAATCACAGGGATTGTCATAGCGACATCGCCAAGTGCAGAAAATCGCGCAATAAGAACTCTATCGAAAGGAGTTTGAGATGATATGTTATTATTTTTTTGCATAAAGTACCGGGTTGGTTTCCGGGTCGTTATACATTTTCATTTGTCGGTAAACTTTCATGTATTTTCGTCCGCCTGCAATATCATCGAGTAGCTGTGCGATAGCAGCAGATAAATCAGCTTTCTGCTCGAGCAACACATTTAGTTTTGCTTGACAGCGCGATAAATGCTCGGGCGAAGCATCGGTGCGGTTTACTTCGGCTTGCATGTGGTAAATCTTGAGGGCGAGGATGGATAATCTGTCCAATGCCCAAGCCGGACTTTCTGTGTTTATAGTAGCATCAGGCTGAGGCTTGACCCCGGCATAAAGCTCACGAAAATAAGTGTCGAGCTCTTCAACGAGGTCTGTGCGATCCTGGTTGCTTTTATCGATTCTGCGTTTAAGTGCGAGAGCTGAAACCGGGTCGATATTCGGGTCGCGTATAATGTCTTCAAGATGCCACTGGACTGCATCAATCCAGTTTTTTCTAAAAAGTTTGTCTTCTATAGAACCACATTGAAAAGGATTCACCGGTGTGGCATCCACATTGTCAAAATCGTGATAATGGTTTGTGGCATCGCAAAAGATAGCATTACATTTATCTACAAATTCCATATGACTATGATTTATACAGTTCAATCAAACAAATATAGGCGGGTGTGAAACTGCCGTAGTGAGTACAAAGATAATATAAGGATTTAATAAAACCAAAAAGAGCAAAACCAATAATCGGCTTTACTCTTTTTAGTTGAGGTCCCATCCAGATTCGAACTGGAGTAAACGGTTTTGCAGACCGGTACCTAACCACTCGGCCATGGAACCAAATTGCGCTGCAAAGTTAATACACTACTTTTAAATCACCAAATTTTTTATCTAAATTGCAATAAAAAGCTTGAAAGGTATTAATTTTGCTACAATGGAGTTAAGAGTAAAAGCTCTCAGCCGAGAAGTATAAAAATCATAATAGGAATAACAAAATGAATGTATTCGACGGGGTAAATGTAGTAGTTGAACAGACGCTCGATAATTCTCCGACACTGTATAGAATAGATATCGATGAGCATTATCATTCGACAAAAGGAGCCGTGACTGAGGCAGTGCATGTGTATGTGAAATCTGGTTTGGAATACCACCGGAATATGAACCTGCGAGTGTGCGAGATAGGATTCGGAACCGGTTTGAATGCTCTTGCTACAGCATTGTTAACACGGAAAAAAGTAGAATATCATGCATTTGAACTATATCCGTTGCCGATATCATTATGTGAATCATTGAGTTACCCTCGTGATATCTGTGCTATTCAAGCCGGAATAGAAGAAGCCGTCGGTATTGCTCTATTATCAGATATTCACAATGCGCCGTGGGATAATTTGAGCCGGGTGAGTACGCGGTTTTCAATAGAAAAGCATCAATGTAATATCACACAGGGAATACCGCTTGACACTGCAACTGTTGATGTTGTGTATTTTGATGCCTTTGCACCGGAAAAACAACCCGAAATGTGGAGCGAAAGTGTCATGCGAGAAGTATATAGAATCATGGCACCCGGAGGTGTGCTCACAACGTATTGTGCCAAAGGCTCAATCAGGCGTTTATTTCAGAAAATTGGATTTAAGACAGAGCGAATCCAGGGACCGCCTCGGGGAAAGCGAGAAATACTGCGTGTAGTGAAACCCTAAATCAAGCTACTCTATGTCGGTAATAAACACATCCTCTTTTTCTTTCTTCATGCGATACTGCTCGCGAGATATTCTCTCGAGTTCTTCGCGAGAGGTATTGAGTTCGCGTGTTTTTCGGAGATAATATTCGGTGCTGTCATTGACGCGCGCAATTTCCTGTTTGAGTTCACGAATTTGATTGTTGTGCTGTTGAATAACAAAAATATTATTCTCCTGAACAAACAGAATCACGACAAAACTCACTACCAAAATAAGCAGCGGCACATTAAACCAAATGCTACGTGGCAGCGATTCCGATTTATTTTGCTGATTATCTTTTTTTTTCATATCTCAGTGAAGTGTTATTTGAGCAAATCGGGTCGCAGGCGTTTAGTCCGCTCCATGGCCATATCATATCTCCACTCATCAATTTTGGCCTGATGTCCGGATAAAAGTATCTCAGGGACTTTCCAACCCTTGTACTCCGCAGGTCGGGTATATACCGGAGGGGCGAGAAGATTATCCTGGAAAGAATCGCTAAGAGCCGATTGCTCATCGCCAATAACTCCCGGCACTACACGGGCAACGGCATCGGCAACGATTGCTGCGGGGAGCTCACCACCGGTGAGTACGTAATCACCGATTGTAATTTCCCGAGTAACGAAATGCTCCCGAATGCGATAATCAATTCCTTTATAGTGGCCACAAAGGAGAATGATATTTTGGCAAAGAGATAATTCATTAGCCATTGCCTGATTGAATTGCTGACCATCGGGTGTTAGAAAAATTATCTCATCATAACTGCGCTTACTGCGCAAATCGGAAATGGCTCTGTCAACCGGCTCGATTTGCATCACCATGCCCGCTTCACCCCCAAAAGGGTAGTCGTCCACTTTTTTGTGTGGGCGTAACGAGTAATCATGCAGATTTACCACATTAATCTCTACAATGCCTTTATCTTGCGCACGTTTCAAGATAGAAGTATTAAGTGGAGAATCGAGCATCTCGGGGATAACTGTCAATATGTCGATATGCAATTTTGCACCAGCCATAATCCTATGTGAATTTTTCACAAAGATACAAAATTTTTTATTTCCCCACGAGAAAGAAACGATACTACTTTTACCCCGATTTACAGAATCCACTCTGTATTCACGAGCTGGTGTTGGGAGTGGAGATTAGTAAATCGCGCTTATGGTATTATTACCATAGGCGCGATTTCTCTTCAAAACAATCAATAATAATTAACTAACCAAAATCAACAATGAAATGCAGTCTTCACAGATTTGCTGTTAGCGAATAATATTTTTCGCCTCTCTGTATTTATAACACGATAACCCGCAAATTTGTTCATTTATCATGGTTGTAAAATTCTGCCTGTACGACTTGTCACGGTTTAAGCTGAGAATTTTATTTTAAGTTAATATTATTGAGTTGATATACTCGTTCTCGTATCTTGGCAGCCCATTCTTTATGTGAGTGCGCTGGTGTGAGTTCTTCGGGATTGATAGGAGAACCGAATGTGATAATGAACTTTTTATCACGGCTTTTGAAAATTTCCCGCGGAAGGAGAATCATTTCGATATTGAATTTTATACGTAAGAGTTTACGCAGTTTGGCTACCCGGTAAAATAGTTTGGAGTTTTGTGCAAGGAAGTGCATCGGCACTATCGCACGATTGTAATGAAGCGCATGCGCAATAAATGCTTTTTTCCACTCTAAGTCTTCAATGACATCGGCATGAGTGTTTCGCGAACATAGTCCGGCAGGGAATGTCGCAACAGCGAAGTCTGCTTCCATCGTGGCAATGAGAGCCGATGTGGCATTGCGCGATTGTGCCCCATGCTTATTCACCGGCAGAAATATCGGAGCGAGTGGGGGAACAAACATGAGCATATCATTAACTATAAATCGGAATCTGTTGGGGTATTTTCTTCCGAGAATCGAAATAATCGTTATGCCATCAAGTGCACCAAGCGGATGATTGGAGGCAAAGATGAGTCGGCATGTTTCAGTTGGAATATTTTCCATGCCATGCACCTCCACCGTAATATTCAGATGCTTAATCATAGCCTCTGCAAAATCCGCACCCTGCAAATGTCCATAGAGCCGAAGAAAGTCATTCAGTTCGTCCTGGTGGATAATCTTTCGGAGTAAAGATATGACAAATCGGGGAATGTATCGGTAGTAATTTGGTGCTTTAGCTTTAATCAGATTACCGATATCGACACTATTTAATATGTGATTCGATTGCGAAGTGTCGCCAACAGGGTCAAATAGTGAATGCTCGCTTGATTTCATCTACATAATCGAGTTTTTCCCAAGTAAATAATTCGACCTGCACTATTTTGTCGCCTTCATATTTGGAATGGAAATGTTTGGTGACGATTTGCGGATTACGCCCCATGTGTCCGTAGGAGGCTGTTTCCTCATATATGGGATTGCGAAGTTTGAGACGTTTTTCGATAACGGCTGGTCGCATATCAAATATAGAGCCGAGTCGTTCCGCAATTTCGGCATCGGACAGATGAACTTTGGCAGTGCCATAAGTGTTGACAAACAAGCTGACAGGCTGTGCGACCCCAATAGCATAGGCCACTTGCACAAGGATTTCGCTTGCAACTCCGGCCGCTACTGCATTTTTAGCGATGTGCCGCGCAGCGTAGGCTGCTGAACGGTCAACCTTCGAAGGGTCCTTGCCGGAGAACGCACCGCCACCATGAGCGCCTTTACCGCCATAAGTGTCAACAATAATTTTTCTACCGGTCAGTCCGGTGTCGCCATGAGGTCCTCCAATAACGAATTTCCCGGTAGGATTGACGTGGAGAATCAATTTTTCATCAAACAAATTTTGCAAATCAGCATTTAGTTTAGCCTTGACACGCGGAATAAGTATATTGGCCACGTCGTTTTTTATTCGATCAAGCATTTGCCTGTCGGCAAATTCCTGAGCTTGTGCGGAATCATCGGTCGGCAATATAAACTCGTCGTGCTGAGTGGAGATGACTATAGTATGGATTCGCAACGGGCGACCTGTGGTGCCGTCATATTCGATGGTTACCTGGCTTTTAGAATCGGGGCGAAGATATGGCATTACGGTTTTTTCGCGACGGATATCGGCAAGCTCACGCAACAACATGTGTGACAAATCGAGGCTTAAAGGCATGTAGTGTTCCGTTTCGTCACATGCATAACCAAACATCATACCTTGGTCGCCGGCACCCTGATCAAGCACTTCTGCTCGCTCTACTCCACGATTAATGTCGGGGCTTTGTTCATGTAAAGCAGAGAGCACACCACACGAATCGGCATCGAACTTGTATTCGCTTTTGTTGTAACCAATGCGATTTATGACCTTGCGTGTAACATCCATCAAATCGATATAGCTTTCAGACTTCACTTCGCCTGCAATAATTACCTGACCGGTAGTGACGAGCGTTTCGCAAGCCACCTTTGAAGAAGGGTCGTAGGCCATGAATTCATCGAGAACAGCATCGCTGATTTGGTCGGCGACCTTGTCGGGATGCCCTTCGGATACCGATTCTGACGTAAAAAGATAATTCTTCATTTTTTCCTTAATTTAATCGTTAAACAATAAATTCGTGGAAAAAATGCTAACGCTATGTATAAAATTCAGAGGAATTTAAGAAGCGATTTTAGCATTTTTTATTGTGGTTGCAAGCAGCCAAATCTTTCCACATTTAGATTTCGGGTGCAAAGTTAGTGCAAGGATAGTGCAAATGCAAATAAAAGAGATATTAATTGGATATTGTGTTGTCGAAGAATATGAAATTTTCTATCCACATTTTGCGCTCTTTCCAAATTATATTAACTTTGTGTTAGGATACGGCACGATTAAAATCTCGTGGAAAAAATCGAAAAACGAATGTAAAATGGAAGAAAAAAAATTATTTCTACTCGATGCTTATGCCTTGATATTCAGGGCTTACTATGCGTTGATAAAATCTCCACGCTTCACTTCGGGTGGATTTAACACATCTGCCATATTTGGATTTGTGAATACGCTTCATGAGATATTGAAGAAAGAAAATCCCACACATATAGCCGTGTGTTTCGACCCTCCGGGTCCGACTTTCAGGCATGAAGCATACGACAAATATAAGGCTGAACGTGAGGAAACCCCGGAGGACATAAAATTGTCGGTTCCTGTCATTAAAGATATTATTCGTGCATTTAATATTCCTATCATTGAGGTCCCGGGATATGAAGCTGACGATGTGATAGCTTCTATGGCGGTACGTGCGGAAAAGGCTGGGTTTGTAACTTACATGATGACCCCGGATAAGGATTTTGGACAATTAGTTACCGACAAAATAAAAATATACAAACCGGGGTATAAGGGCGGTGAATATGAAATTCGTGGAGTGAGGGAAGTTTGCGAGCGATATAATCTTCATACTCCATTGCAGGTGATTGATTTGCTTGCTCTTATGGGTGATAAGGTGGATAATATACCCGGATGTCCCGGGGTGGGAGAAGTGACTGCTGAAAAACTGATTGCACAGTTCGGCTCAGTGGAAAACATGCTAAATCATACCGACGAAATAAAAGGTGCACTCCGGACAAAGATTGAAAATAATGCAGAAAGCATAATTTTTTCAAAATATCTTGCCACAATTAAAACGGATGTTCCGGTGGAGTTCAACGAAGAAAAATTGCTTCGTAAATCTCCGGATAATGTCGCTCTCAGATCGATATTTGAAAAACTCGAATTCAGAACGTTTATCTCACGTATTATCGGTGATGATAAATCTGACGGGCAGCAAAATGCTGTTCCTGTAAATAACAATATCAAAAAACAACCGTCGTTATTCGATTTCGATGACAATGAGCATGAAATTGGAGCTACTGCAGAAAAAGAAATAATTCCGATGTCATCGGTAAAAATCACTATTGCCGATACGGAAAATGCGGTATCAGATGCCATAGCTCAATTATTGAAAAAAGATATTGTTGGTATGTTCACCATATATTCTGGGGTTGAAGCTGTGACATCCTCGATTGCCGGTGTTGCATTGTGTGATATAAATGGTAGAGGCTATTATATACCACTCTCTATCAATCAGGATGTACGGTTAAATTTGATATCTCCACTGCTCGAAAATAAAAAAATTCTCAAGGTGTCGTGCGATTTGAAATTTGATATGGTTCTGTTTCGTCGCCATAATATCAGAATATCAGCTCCATACACAGATGTTGCGATTGCTCACTATTTATTGCAGCCGGAGCAGTCTCACTCTATAGAGCACCTTGCTGAGATATACCTGCATGCTACGTTGCTTGGCACGGATGACATATTTGACACCAAAGCTAAGCGACACACATTATTGCCGTCGGCTACAATCGAAAGAATCGCAGAATATGGTTGTAGCAGAGCCTCGGCATCTGTTCAACTTAATGATATACTCATGCGGCAGATTGAAAGTGAAAATATGCTCTCATTGCTCAATGATATTGAACTTCCGCTTGTCCCTGTTCTTGCCGACATGGAATATACGGGGGTAAGCATTGACACTTCAGTGCTCGACAATTATTCCAAGGAACTTACTGCGCAGATGATGAGAATGGAGCAGGAGTGTTACGAACTTGCAGGCGAGCATTTCAATACGGCATCGCCCATGCAGGTGGGTGAAATCTTGTTTGAAAAACTCAAAATCGATAGTAAAGCGAAACGAACACGTGGAGGACAATACAGCACTACGGAAGAAGTTCTCAATAAGTTAATCGACCGTCATCCGTTGGTTGCCAAAATATTGGAATTACGTTCTGTGAGAAAACTGCTTACCACGTATGTAAATTCTCTGCCATGTCTCGTAAATCCGATAACGAATAGGATTCACACCACATATAATCAAACTATCACTGCAACAGGACGATTATCATCGACCAATCCTAACTTGCAGAATATCCCGATTCGAAATGAAGAAGGCCGGGAAATTCGTCGTGCGTTTATACCTTCTGCCGGTAATCTGTTTTTTAGTGCCGACTACTCACAGATAGAATTAAGGCTGGCTGCAGATATTAGTGAAGATGAAACACTTATTGAGGCTTTCCTTTCCGACCAGGATATCCATAGAGCCACTGCTGCAAAAATATATCATGTAACTCCCGACAAAGTTACCGATGAGATGCGACGCCATGCTAAAACAGCGAATTTCGGTATTCTGTATGGTATTTCGGCTTTCGGATTATCGCAGAGACTCAATATCCCGAGAACCGAGGCAAAGGCGTTAATTGATGGCTACATGAATGCATTTCCGGGGATACAAAAGTTTATCGATAAAAATATAGAGCTTGCCCGCATACAAGGGTATGTTACAACACGATTCGGTCGTCGCAGGCAGCTCCCGGATATAAATTCTCGCAATGCGGTTGTACGAAGCTTTTCGGAACGGAATGCTGTTAATGCTCCGATACAAGGCACTGCTGCCGATATCATCAAAATTGCGATGATACGAATCTTCAATAGATTTAATGTTGAAGGTATTAAATCAAAAATGACACTTCAGGTGCACGATGAGCTCAATTTTGACGTGATTCCCACTGAACTTGAAAAGGTGACTGCTATAGTTGTCGAAGAAATGAGCAAAGCGTATATTTGCCGTGTGCCTCTGTCTGTTTCGTATAATTCAGGAAAAAATTGGTTGGAAGCCCATTAATATTATGTGTAAAGAACTAAATTATAAACGTCGTATATCGAATGAGGTGAAAATTGGGAATACTCCGGTTGGTGCAAAAAATCCAATCAGAGTGCAGTCTATGACCTCCACACACACATCCGACATTGATGCCTCGGTGGCTCAGTGTGAACGGCTCGCTGCTGCCGGTTCTGAATATATCCGACTCACCGCTCAAGGCGTCAGAGAAGCTGAAGCAATAGGTGAGATAAAAAAACATCTTTTATCGCATGGAATCGACACACCTCTTGTGGCTGATATTCATTTCAATCCGAAAGCGGCATTTGCTGCGGCTGAGGTTACTGATAAAGTGCGCATTAATCCTGGCAATTTCGTGGATGCAGCGCGCACTTTCAAGAAGGTGCATTACACAGATGAAGAATATGCGGCTGAGTTGCAAAAAATAGAACACGCACTGATACCGTTTATTGAGCTGTGTAAGGCAAATTCTACGGCAGTTCGCATTGGTGTTAATCATGGTAGCCTGAGCGATCGCATTATGAGTCGATATGGCGATACTCCTGCGGGTATTGTGGAAAGTGCTATGGAATTCTTACGCGTATTTGTGAAACATGATTTTCATAATATAGTCATATCCATTAAGGCCTCCAACACGGTTGTTATGGTGGAATCAGTGCGCCGGCTTGTCGCAGCAATGGATAATGAAGATATGCATTTTCCGCTACATCTTGGTGTTACTGAAGCGGGTGATGGAGATGATGGCAGAATAAAATCGGCAGTGGGAATCGGCACATTGCTTTCGGAGGGTATAGGCGACACTATTCGGGTGAGCCTCAGCGAAGACCCTGAAAGAGAAATTCCTGCTGCAAAAAAGATGGTAAAATATATTTCGCAACGCGAATTTCATGCGAAAGTGCCTGATAAAATGGCGGAAGGATATGACTATTTTGCCCCTTGTCGGAGAGAATCAAATAAGGTGAAAAATATAGGTGGCAATTCCCTGCCTGTGGTTGTGAGCGATTTTTTCGTCGGAATAGAACGATTGCCGTTGCAAAGTGACTACTATTATTGTGCCAATGGAATTGTTCCTGCCGATATTTCACCTTCAAAATTAATTATACCGCTTGCTGCATGGCATCCTAAGATTGGCAACGGTGTGGGGGTAATTACCGGTGTTGATGAATTTAAAGAATTGATTGAGTCTTCGGCTGCTTTAAAGTGGCTTTGGGTTGATGCTTCATCAAACTTTAACATCCATTCGTTGCGAGATTATCCGGAAATTATCGTTGTACTCTATACTTCAAATATGAATATTACGGCTTCTCTGCAAGGAATGCTTCATCGAATGGTTACGGAAGGTGTAAAAAATCCTGTAATAATCAGAACATCATACCCCGACACTGATTCAGAATGGTTACAGATTAAGGCGGGTATAGACCTTGGCACCCCTGTGATGAATGGATTCCGCGACGGTATTTGGTTGGCAGCGCCTTACTATTCAAAGAAGAGTGATATCGTGAATTTTGAATTTTCCATACTGCAGGCGGCACGTGTTCGGACATCAAAAACCGAATACATCTCTTGTCCGTCATGTGGACGTACGTTTTTCGATTTACAGGCGGCTGTAGCTGCAGTGAAATCCGCCACTTCGCACCTTTCTCACCTCAAAATCGGTATTATGGGGTGTATTGTCAACGGCCCGGGTGAGATGGCTGATGCCGATTATGGTTACGTTGGTGCATCAAGAGGGAAAATAAGTCTTTATAAGGGGAAAAACTGTGTAGAGATGAATATTCCTGAGCACTTGGCAATTGAAAAATTAGTTGCACTTATCAAAGAAAATGGCGACTGGAAGGACCCTGATTTGGGATAGGTCCAATCTTTTTTAATTCCAATTATGACACTGTTGGAACTTAATTGCACAAATTTTCTTTTATTCTTTTGAGTAAAAACATAAATTTGCTTATCTTTGCGCGATAATTTGTTTTAATCTGTACCGCTCGGCGGAAATTCTTGATAATTATAAAACGAAATATTAAATGGCAACATTAGAAAAGATCAGATCAAAATCAGTCTTCCTGATTGTAGTAATCGGTGTGGCGCTGTTCGCGTTTATCATCGGAGACTTCCTTACATCCGGTCGTAGCATTCTTGGAAACGACCGTGTAGTAGCCACTGTTGGTGGTGATAAAATTGATATTATTGATTTCCAAAAACGCTACAATGAAGCTGCGCAACAAATGCAAGGTCGGGCAAACGACCTCGATCATGCTGTGCTTCAGCAGCAAGTGCTTGAAGCAATGGTGCAAGAAAAACTCATCAACGATGAATTGGAAAAATTAGGTATTGAAATTTCTGCCGATGAGCTCACGGAGTTTATGGTTGGAAATAATGCTTCATATCAGCTTCTTCAGTTTGCTCAGCAGATGGGTGTTGCTTCTCCTGCTGAACTTTATAGCATGATTAAGAACCCTTCAAATTTTGGTCTTACTGCAGAGCAGGTTGCACCACTGAAGCAACAATTGCTCCAGATTGAGAACCAAACAGAGCAGATGCTCAAATATGCTAAGTTCGAACGTCTTGTGAGTGGTGCTATTCAGGCTAATGACTTGGATAAAAAAGTGTTGAATGCAGATAACTCTATCTACAATATCACTTTTACCAAGAAATCGCTTGCCGACCTTAATGATGAAGAATTCCCGGTTTCTGCTGCCGACCTCAAAGCTGAATATAACAAAAATAAAGAGCGTTATCGCTTGAATACAGAAGTACGCAAAGCCAATGTTATTCTTGTTAATATCGTTCCGAGTGAGAAGGATGAGCAGGAAGGACAAGCTATTTTTGAAGATGCGGTGGTAGAGTTGCGCAATAACGAGGGACTTGGTTCACTCCTGTCTAACGACCTCATTTCTATAAAACAGTCTTACACCACTTTGGCTCGCATCACAAATTCTAAGATTAAAGACTTTGTTGCTGCGGCTTCTGTTAACGAACTTTCTGAAGTTAGCCACGTGGGTGAAACATATTCTGTTACCAAACTCATCGGCAAGAAAGTTGAAACAGATTCTGCTATGGTAAATATTGTTCTTGCACAAGGTGATGTTGCTCTTCAAGATTCTGTGCTTGCTCAGTTGCAAAACGGTATTGCACTTGCCGAATTTGAGGGAAATGAAAATGTTCAGGTTGCTCAGCAAGAACAGTGGATTAATCTGATGGATCTTCCTGCACAGGAAAATGAGGCAAAAAATAAAATTATTGCTGCCGGTAAAGAATACTTTGTACTGAATTCTAACGATCAAGGTGCGGTGTTCTGTAAGGTAGTTGAGAAGAAAGCTCCAAAAACGCAATACGAAATTGCTGAAGTTTCATACACTGTTGAGCCGAGCGAAACTACTAAACAGGACCTTCGCGATAAGTTGCAGTCTTATATCATAGATAATAATTCTCACCCTAATTTCGTTAGCAATGCTATTCCTGCAGGGTATCAGGCTATGGAAGTGCAGCTCACTAATGATATGCCGCAAATCAATAATGTTAAAGATACTCGCAAGGTGATTCAGTGGGCTTTCTCTGCAAAGAAAAATGAAGTTTCTCCAATCTTTGAAGCCGATGATGATTATTATGTTTCTTTAGCTCTCGCTGAAATTATTGATGGCGAATTTGCGCCGATTAGTGATACTAACATTAATTTGGCTCTTACCGACCAGGTGCGTAACGATAAAAAGGCTGCTAAAATAATCGAAGATATCGCAGGCAAGGCTAATGACCTCAATGGTTATGCTGCATTGTTGGATGGCAAAGTTGATACTACTACTGTAAATATAAACACTCCGTTTATTTCACTTATTGGGTTCGACCCGATTCTTACAGGTGCCGTTGCCGGTACTCCGGTAGGGGCTCTGAGCACACCGGTTAAAGGTGTTAATGGTGTATATGTGTTCACTGTTAACTCGGTAGATGCTGTTGGTACTACTCTCAGCGATGCTGAGGCTGCTGCCAGATATGCACAGCGTATAGGTGGTGTGGCGATGACAACTCCTGGGCGTCAAAACCAGACACCGATTATTCTTGAAATTTTACGCGAAAAGCAACCGGTCAAGAATCAAATGCTCCGTTTCTATTAATAAAAACTGAATAGAACTGCATATATTCAGGGAGCGCACATATTCTATATAATGTGTGGACTCCCTGATTCTTTTTAATTATCCAACTGCTAATGATATTTTTCTCCCGCATAATTACTTCTCTGTTCGCATCGTTCGTTGTGTGCACTTCCTTCGCTCAGTTGAGTGGGGTAGAGACGTATTTATCTTCCGATGACACAGCTCAGAAGGTCGCTCACTATTGGGACGAAGTACGTTTGGATAATGCTGACAGCACTATTGAGCGAAATTTCGCAGAATTTATTTCTTTGTTCGACAATTCCGACACTGTTAATATCGCCATTGGATTCAGGAATTTGATACAAAAAGCAGCGGCCTGCGGTGATAGCACATGCGCTTTCATTGCAGAACTGGCTGAAAAATATCTTTATAATGTTGATGCACCGACACACTCGGATAAATATTTCCTCATTTATGCTCGAGAGACCCCTTATTTCAACTCCTCGAGAGTATCATCTGAACGTATCAAGTTCCTCTCGGAAGTCGCTTCTTCCAATCTCCCCGGAAATCGTGGCACCGACTTCTTCTTTACAGATATTCGTCAGAAGAAAAGAAATCTTTTTAATTCGTTAAAGGCTGCACCGCTTAGTATCATGATAATTTACGACCCGGAGTGCTCACATTGTTATAGCACAATTAATGAAATTCAGAATGCCCCGGAAATTATCAGCGCAGTAAGAGAAGATGCCGTTCAAATTATTCTTGTATATCCGGAAGGCGATTTCGATATATGGAAATCGCATCTTCCTGATAGTTCTGAAAAAGGTTATATATATGCTTTTGCTGAAGAATGGGTTGATAAAAATGATAAGGAGTATTATTATTTTAGAGCTACTCCTACTATTTATATACTTGATAAGTCGGGGGTTGTTGTATGTAAAGATGCTTCAGTATCTCAGGTTATCGACACAATACGCAATTATACTCGGCTAAACCCTAAAAACTGAATTCTTTTATGGCTGAATCCAATTTTATAGATTATGTAAAAATTATGTGTCGCTCAGGAAAGGGCGGTGCTGGTTCTCGTCATTTCCACCGTGCTAAATATGTTCCAAAAGGTGGTCCCGATGGAGGTGATGGTGGGCGTGGCGGACATATTATTCTACGTGGCAACCGACATCTTTGGACTCTTTTACATCTGAAATATCAACGTCACGTTTTCGCTGGCAATGGCGCTCCGGGTACCGGTGGACGTTCTTTTGGTAAAGATGGTGACGATAAAATTATTGAAGTTCCTGTTGGTACAGCTGTTTTTGATGCGGAATCCGGTAAATTTTTGTGTGAAGTTACTAACGACGGCGAAGAAGTGAAATTACTGAAAGGTGGTAAAGGTGGATTGGGAAATTGGCATTTTGCTACTTCTACAAATCGAACACCGCGCTATGCTCAACCTGGTGAACCTGCTATTGAGAAAACGGTTATCCTTGAACTAAAACTGCTCGCCGACGTCGGACTTGTTGGATTCCCTAATGCCGGTAAATCCACTTTGCTGTCAGCCATTTCTGCTGCCAAACCTAAAATTGCCGATTATCCGTTCACCACACTTCAGCCTAATCTGGGTATTGTGTCATACCATGATGAAAAATCATTTGTTATGGCCGACATTCCCGGAATTATAGAAGGGGCGAGCGAAGGAAAGGGCTTGGGACTTCGTTTTCTGCGCCACATTGAGCGTAATGCTGTCTTACTCTTTATGATTCCCGCAGATACAAACAATATCATTGATGACTATAATATCTTGCTGCGCGAACTCGAACAATTTAATCCCGATCTTGTTGATAAACCGCGAGTCCTTGCCATTACCAAAAGCGATATGCTTGATGATGAGTTGATAGATGAAATGCGGCAGCACTTGCCTGATGGTGTCCCTGTTGTGTTTATCTCGGCCGTAACCGGATATGGAATCTCTGAGCTTAAAGACATCCTGTGGGCCACAATCACCGATGAAAACAATCGAATCCCGATTGACATAACACATCGCGACCTCGATATTCGTCATCGCGAAAAAGATGAAGACGATTTCATCTTCGAGAACGAACCTCTCCCTGACGATGACACTGATTATTTTGAAGATGAGGAGGACTGGGATGATGAATATTGGGCAGACGACCATAAAGATGACGAGTGAGAAATATTTATGAGCCTATTTATAAGATTATCCACTCAAATGTACTATATTTGCACTACACTCTGAATTAATATTAATTTCAACATATAATACAGATATGAGACTGATTATACAACCTAATTACGACCGGGTTTCTGCTTGGGCGGCTAATTATGTGGCATCAAAAATTAATGCTTCCGGTGCTTCTGCTGAAAAACCGTTTGTTCTCGGATGTCCTACTGGCAGTAGCCCTCTTGGCATGTACCGCAAACTTATCGAGCTTAATAAAGCCGGAAAAGTTTCTTTCAAAAATGTTGTAACTTTCAATATGGATGAATATTGCAATCTTCCGGAGGAACATCCCGAAAGCTACCATTCATTTATGTGGAACAATTTCTTCTCTCACATCGACATCAATCCTGATAATGTCAATATCTTGAATGGTAATGCTGCCGATGTTGAAGCGGAATGTGCTCGGTTTGAGGCTAAAATCGCCTCTTACGGGGGCATCGATTTGTTTATGGGTGGTGTTGGTCCCGACGGACACATTGCTTTCAATGAGCCTGGTTCTTCTCTGAGTTCGCGTACTCGTCAGATGGCTCTTACACAAGATACGATTATTGCCAATTCCCGTTTCTTCGACAACGATACCAATAAAGTTCCTAAAACTGCACTCACTGTTGGTGTGGGCACTATTTGCGATGCAAAAGAAGTTATGCTCATTGTCAATGGTCACAACAAAGCTCGGGCTCTTTATCATGGTGTTGAAGGTGGGGTGACTCAGATGTGGACTATATCGGCTCTTCAACTTCACCCAAGTGCTGTTATTGTTTGTGATGATGCGGCTACTGTTGAGTTGAAAGTTGGCACATACAACTATTTTAAAGATATTGAGGGTAAAAACCTCAATCCGGATTCTCTCTTGAAATAATTGCCGTAAGAGTATTACTTTTTCAATTTATATGCCCTGTTATGGTCATCTATGACAGGGCTTTTTATAAGATTTTATGAGAAAATATACATTAGCACTTTTCTGTTTGTTATATAGTGTGGTCATCTACGCCGGAAACTATATAAGGGTTAACCAGGTTGGATATCTTTGCAATGATATCAAAGTTGCAGTCATTGGCATGGATGCGCCTGTTTCTATTTCAAACTTTATATTGAGAAACCTTGACAACAACCGCACTACCACTCTGAAAAATATTAAAAACATTGGAGAGTTTGCCCCGTTTGCTGCCTCTGCCCGTCTCGATTTTAGTTCGGTTACCACTCCGGGGCGTTATCGTATTGAGGCGTTGGATGCTGTCTCTCCCGAATTTAAAATTGGTGATGATGTATATTCTGGCTTAAACGAACTGCTGTTATATTATATGAGGCAGCAGCGATGTGGCTACAATCCTTTCCTTGGCGATTCCTGCCACACTCATGATGGCGTGATTGTCCTGCATCCTACTCGGTCCGGTGAGCATGTTGATGTTGTTGGTGGGTGGCACGATGCTTCAGATTACCTGCAATACACCACCACCTCTGCCAATGCCACCTATCAGATGCTTTTCGCATATCAGGAGTATCCGCATGTGTGGGGCGATAATTTTGATGCTTCGGGCAATCCCGGTGCAAATGGAATCCCGGATATTCTCGATGAAGCTCGTTGGGGACTTGAGTGGCTTGTCAAAATGAACCCGGATTCTGTTACTTTCTTTAATCAGATTGCCGACGACCGCGACCACCGTATGTCGGTTCTCCCTCACGACGACATGGTTGATTATGAGTTTGGACCCGGCGGACCGCGTCCCGTATATCCGTGTAGTGGTGTGCCCTATGGTATATATAGTAATAAAAACGAAAGCACCGGATTGGCCTCGTCTGTTGGTAAGTTTGCTTCTGCTTTCGCTTTGGGTAGCCGCCTGTTTGCCGATATTGATTCCGCTTTTGCAAATCTTCTCAAAGAGAAAGCATGCAATGCCTATCTCGTGGCTGCCGACAATCCGGGGGCATGCCAAACTGCTCCGTGTGTCTCTCCCTACTATTACGAGGAAGATAATTGGAGCGACGATATGCAGTTGGCGGCTATCGAAATGTATAAGTCTCACCGAGATAATCGCTATTTTAATGATGCTGTCGATTATGGACGTCTCGAACCGATAACTCCTTGGATGGGTGCTGATTCTGCTCGCCACTATCAATGGTATCCTTTTGTGAATCTCGGAAATTTTCTTGTAGCCGAAACTGCTCGCGAGGGGCGTCATAGAAATGAATTTATTCGAAATATGCGTTCTGGACTTCAGCGTGTTGCCGAGAGAGCACAAGGTAATCCTTTTCTGAATGGAATTCCTTTTGTGTGGTGTTCTAATAATCTCACGGTTGCTTTTATCACTCAAGCCATGTTATATCGTCAGGTTACAGGTGATAACTCTTTCCTCGAAATCGAAACTGCTATGCGCGATTGGATTTTCGGTGCGAATCCCTGGGGAAAATGTATGATTATTGGCGTTGAAGGAACTGATTTCCCTGTTGACCCGCATTCTCCACTTTCAAATCTGAAACAATATCAACTCACTGGCGGTCTTGTTGATGGCCCTGTATATGAAACGATATTCAAATCTTTGCGTGGTGTACACCTTCGCAATGTTGACAAATACGCCCGTTTCCAGGGTGGAGTAGCTGTATATCACGATGATTATAGCGATTATTCTACTAATGAACCCACAATGGATGGCACCGCCTCTCTCTCTTTTATCCTCGCGCTCCTTGCTTCTCAGAAATAATGTTGGCTATGGATACCAATTCTGCGGAATTCTTCCGACTGAAAGATTTTCTTGATGAAAATGCTGCGAGAATCAACAGTCCTGCTTTTATTGCTAATGACCCGGTGCAGTTCCCGCGTCGGTTTTCCAACATTCGAGATATTGAAATCACCGCATTTCTGTCGGCCACTATCGCCTGGGGAAATCGCACCATGATTTGTCGTAATTGTGAAAAATTACTTTCAATAATGGACAATCGCCCTGCCGATTTTGTTGATGATGGTGCGTTTGAAGATTTGCCCGATGATTTCAATATTCATCGCACGTTTTTTGCTCGAAATTTAAAACATTTCCTGCGTGGCATCAAAGCTGTTTATTCTCGTTATCCTTCTATCGATGCTTTCGCCAAGGCTCACAACGTTGCCGATAATGAAGCTCCGGC
This sequence comes from Muribaculaceae bacterium, assembly GCA_022509045.1. Taxonomy (GTDB): domain Bacteria; phylum Bacteroidota; class Bacteroidia; order Bacteroidales; family Muribaculaceae; genus JAFLTZ01. The sequence continues at coordinate 43,380 of JAFLTZ010000003.1, forward strand.
ATGGATGTTGGTTCATTTACTCTCTCGCGTTATGGCCGAGGCCAACACTGCCCCTAAATGCGATTCTCGGTGCTTGCCTGGAAATCTCGATAATACGGCGCTGAAGCGCATTAATATGGCGCTCCGATGGCTTGTGAGGCGCGATGGTATTGTTGATATCGGAATCTGGAATTCTATTTCTCCGGCGCAGTTGTATATTCCGCTCGATGTCCATGTTGGAGATACGGCTCGGGCCTTAAATATGACTTCTCGTAATGCTAACGACAAGCGGACTGTTTTTGAAATCACAAACCTGTTGAGGGCTATGCGACCTGACGATCCGGTGCTTTACGATTACGCCTTATTCGGAATTGGAATGGGTGAAAAGGCCCTCAAATCCACGTTGTGAGCTCACTGTTACTCCCCGCAAATAATATTGTGATTATCACGATATCTGTTGCGTGTTTGTGATTTTTGACTTACATTTGTACATTATTCATGATATTCAGTTTAAAACCATTTATAAACTATGATATGCTTATGAGAAAGTCTATAATCAGAATATGTACACTGTTAGCGTTATGTGCGTATGCAATTGTAGGTAATGCTTCCGAATCCGCTTCAAATCAAGTCGTTGTTGGTGCTGCGCAAACCGATGCGTATCTGCCGCTCATTAAAGGTAAGAGGGTCGCTATTTTGAGTAATCACACGGGCATGGTGGGAGATAAACACTCTCTTGATTTGATGCTCGAAAATGGGGTTAATGTCACCACCATTTTCTCGCCCGAGCACGGATTCCGTGGAAATGCCGATGCAGGGGAGCATGTTAGCAGTTCTATTGATGAGAAAACAGGAATTCCTATCGCTTCATTATACGATGGGAAAGACCGCAAACCTGCCAAATCCACGATGAATCAGTTTGACGTCCTTGTCGTGGATATTCAGGATGTAGGACTTCGTTTCTATACATATTATGTGACTATGATTAATCTGATGAATGCTTGTGCTTCCGATAATAAGGAAGTCATTATACTTGACCGACCAAACCCCAACGGCATGTATGTCGATGGTCCGATTTTGGATATGAAATATAAGTCAGGAGTTGGTGGGCTTCCAATTCCTGTGGTTCATGGTCTCACTCTTGGCGAAATGGCTCGCATGGCTGTCGGTGAAAAATGGCTCGAGTCAAAACATAAACTCAAACTCTCGGTTGTGCCGTGCAAAGGATACACACACAGCACTCGTTATGTATTGCCCGTAGCCCCGTCTCCAAACCTCCCGAATATGCATGCGATATATCTGTATCCTTCTACTTGCTATTTTGAAGCTACTCCGGTGAGCTTGGGTAGAGGCACCGATAAGCCATTTCAGATCTACGGACACCCTAATATGAAAGGCTACGAGTTCTCTTTTACTCCCCGAAGCATCTCCGGCGCAAAAAATCCTCCTCAACTCAATCGTGAGTGCTATGGTGTGGATTTGTCAAATATCCCTGATGAAGACGTCATTGCTGCTGGTATAAACTTGGAATATGTTATCGACGCATATCGCAATCTCAACCTGGATGACCATTTTTTCCGCTCTTTCTTTGAGTTATTGATTGGCAATGGCAAAGTGCGTCAAATGATTAAAGACGGAAAATCTGCGCAGGAAATTAAAGCCACATGGGCCGATGACGTTGCTAAATTCAAAGAACAAAGAAAACCCTATC
>JAFLTZ010000003.1:45169-50818 GCA_022509045.1 Muribaculaceae bacterium
GGGCCGATGACGTTGCTAAATTCAAAGAACAAAGAAAACCCTATCTCCTTTACGATGAATAAATAATAGATATTATAAAATGAAACCAGTTATTGTCCTTATCACTATTGCTTGCTATTTTGCATTGCTGTTCGTAATTTCATATTTCGCCGGGCGAAAGTCTGATAACACATCTTTCTTCACCGGAAAACGTTCAACCCCTTGGTATCTTGCCACGATTGCCATGATTGGTGCTGCCATTTCGGGCGTCACTTTCATTTCTGTGCCGGGGATGGTGGTGAATCATGGATATGCATATCTGCAAATGTGTCTGGGATTCATTGTTGGATACTTTGTGATTGCCTTCCTGTTGGTCCCTTTGTTTTATAAAAGAAATCTGACCACGATTTACGGATATCTTGAACAGCGTTTTGGCGGAAACACTCACAAGAGCGGCGCATGGTTTTTCTTCGTCTCTAAAATGCTCGGTGCGGCTGTCCGTTTCTTTGTTGTCTGCGTTGTGTTGCAGTCTTTGGTGTTCGAACCCCTGCATATCCCTTTCATTATTAACGTCTGCTTCACTATCTTGCTTATTTGGCTTTACACTATGCAAGGTGGCGTTAAAACGGTTATCTGGACCGATTCGCTCAAAACATTCTGCCTCGTCACTTCTGTGGTGTTGAGTATTGTATTCATCGGCTCCACTCTCGATCTCGGATTCACCGACCTCGTTAAAAAAGTGTCCGAACACGAATCTGCTAAAATGTTCTATTTCGACGACCCTAAGGCGGGTGATTATTTCTGGAAACAGTTCCTTGCTGGTGTGTTTATGGTCATTGCCATGACTGGGCTCGATCAGGATATGATGCAGCGCACTATGGCTTGTAAAAACGCCAACGAATCAAAAAAGAACATGATGGTTAGTGGGGTGATGCAGTTCTTTGTCATTTCACTATTCTTGATTTTAGGTACTGTATTGATTCTGTTTGTTGACTATAAGGACGGGGTAACAATTCCGGCTAAAACCGATGAACTGTTTGGTCTGATTGCATGGCACGATTCTATGCCGTTGATTGTGGGTATTCTTTTCATTCTCGGTTTGGTCGCTGCCGCATATTCTGCTGCCGGTAGCGCACTCACTTCTCTCACCACTTCTTTCACCGTTGACATTCTTAAAGCTCACGAAAAACAGGACGATGCCAAACTCACACATACACGTAAAATGGTCCACATCGCCATGTCTGTGATTATGGGATTGGTGATATATGGGTTCTATATGATTAGCAATCAGGATGCAATTAGTGCCGTTTATCAGATTGCAAGCTACACCTACGGCCCTATACTCGGTTTGTTCACTTTCGGTATGTTTACCAAAATCAATGTGCGCGACAAATGGGTCCCCGTGGTATGCGTTGCCTCCCCCGTTATTTGCTATTTCATTCAATTTGCTCTCAAAGAATACTTCGACTACACTATGAGTCACGAACTCATTTTGCTAAATGCTGCGGTCACCGTTTTGGGGCTGTTCTTCCTTCGCAAGTCCGGTGTCGCTCATTCAAATGTAGAAGACTGATTCCTCCGATGTTATGGCGCGAAACATCCTGAATAAATACGTTTGGCTCGTTGACACTATCTCTCGGTATAAATTTATCACACGAGCCAAAATCAACGAGCTTTGGATGCGAAACACCGAAATCAGCGATGGAAATCCGTTGCCGCGGCGAACATTCTATAACTATTGTCGAGCTATTGAAGAAACATTCGACATAATTATTTCTTGTAATCTCTCTACCTATGAATATTATATCGAACAATCTCCCGAAGCCGAATCCGGGCTTCGGGAATGGTTGCTCGACTCCTTCGCAATTAGCGGCACATTATCCAACTCTCGGGAACTTGCCTCTAAGATTGTCCTTGAAAACGTCCCCTCTGCACGTAAATTCCTCCCCATTGTGATTGATGGAATTCGTGATAATTTCAGAATAAAAATTGAGTACCGTTCATTCGACCGCGTGCAGTCGCGCACCACATCCATCGACCCATATTTTGTGCGTATTTTTAGACAACGCTGGTATGTGATTTGTTACGACCATTCTCGTAAAGCGGTGAGAACCTATGCCCTCGACCGTTTTGTTTCTGCTCAGATTCTGCAAGAACATTTCGAACAACCCGATTTTTCTGCCGCCGACTATTTTGCTCACTCGTTCGGCATATATCAGAGCAAAGGAGAACCCGCCTTGATTAAGATTAAAGCCGAACCCGAAACCGCCCGATACATTCGGGCACTCCCTCTGCACACCACACAGCAAGAAGAAATACACGATGCATATTCCATTTTCACCTACACCATGTATTTAACGCCCGATTTGGTACAGGAACTCCTCGGAATGGGCCCACGCATCGAAGTCCTCCACCCTCAATCCCTCAGAGCCATGATGCTTGATGCCCTCTCCAAAACAATAGCCATCTACTCTCCCCACCGCAAATAATCCAATAAAGCTGCATCCACATTACCCTAATTCACTCAAACGGTTGTGAAGTAAATTCTTATAAGCTTTTTTCATATTTGAGGGCAAAAACGAAATATCAGTGTATGCCATCCATTCTTCCTTTATGTTTATAAATTTCTTGAAAATATTAGATATTACTTTCTTATCCACCCCGGAGGTCTTCATTACAATTTCAAAATCCTGTCGGTTCAATTTCCGCTTCTTTCCGTTAAGTGTCAATGCGAGTTCTTCTTTATCTTCAGGTATTACCAATGCCGTAGAGAGCATATCGTAAGCTGGAGTGAGCTCATATTGCCCCGGCACCCTGCTGTAGAGTGAAAAGTTTTTCAAGTGCATATCGGCGTTGCCGGTGAGCCATGAAAAAATGACTTGTTCCCAAAATCTGATTAAATCCAATTGCGGCACTGACGAGAATCGTGCTATAATTTTGGCTATCTGTTCGTAGGACCCTTTATATTTATACTCGGTGAGTCGCTCGGTCAATTGACACATATCTTCCATAGCAAGTTTCTCACCTGTCGGTGTTCTGTCTATTCGGCGGGTGATATAGCATAACTCTCCATCTGCAAACCTCACAAGCGAATGTGGCACAACACCAATTTTTGCTAATTCCGCAAGATGCATTGTCAGATCTTCCAGTTCAGGAAGATTTGGGTAAAGGTCGGTTTGTGGTTTGAGAATATATCGACCCCATAGCCCTACAATTGTGAATCGGTCCGGAGTATCATTCTTTTTCCTCTTTAAATCTAATGACAATTTAGCCTGTACACCGGTCAACGTTGTCTGACTGCGGATGATTTCTTTTGCTAATTCTGTCAGGTCTTTATGTGTATATGGCAACTCAGGGACATTCGGTGAACCAAATATTTTTCTTGAGCAGGTCTTGTGAAAATCCTTTTCACCGTTCTCAAGTTTTTTGTAGCAGTAAAGACATCTTGCCATAGTCAATCTTCATTAATAATTTTAGGTATAATACCCACAGCACCGATACAGTCTTTGCAGCAAGCCAGAAGTAACGACATGCGGTCGCGACTGTCAATCTTCCAGTTAGTCTCAGCAATATTCAACAACCACCCTTCGGGTATGAGGCCGTCAAAGAATGGAAATAGAACTTTGTCGTGGTAAGGCTTATCGCTTAACGGGAGTGTAAGACTAACCGGCTCGGCCGTATCTGATTTTAGAAATTCCGCATCATATTTAAAACGATATCCGCTTTCATCCTCGGTGAGGTATCCTGCTTTGATGCCATGTATTAATACGATTGCTTGCTTCATAATTTAGTCGTGATTCTCAAAGTCTCTGACAATAGGCACTGCTCCAACCTCGCTGTCGAAAAGGTTAAGAACCCGATTCACTTTGTCGAGCCGAAGGGTCGGTTTTCCTTGTTCTAATTCTCTGACAAAACGCAGACCCACTCCGGACTTTTCCGATAGGTCAATCTGCGTGAGGCGATACTGTTTTCGCATCAATTTCACATATTTTGAGAGTGTTGTTTGTTTCATAAAATTATACCTTTATGGGTGCAAATATAGTAATTTATTTTAATATTACACCTCTTGGGGTATAAAATGATTTATAAAATAGTATTTTATACCCAAAAGGGTGTAAAAATACTGTGCACTTTATCTACGTTATCAAAATTTAATTTATATTTTCATTTTTTTCAGCAAAATACTTGATATTTAAAATAATATCACTACATTTGCAATTACAGGTGTATATCTTCTCCGAGCTTCAAATGAAACGGCGGGTATCACACTATCAGCAAAATTTACTAAATTAACATTCTAAACCACTAAATAATTATTAGTATGAAAACGAAAGCACGTTTGTTATTGTTGATAAATATCACATTATTATCTCTAATGTCATGTAATGAAAATGAACCGCTGATACCTATAGGACTGACGCCTGATTCTTCGTTTAGAGGGACTTATAGTAAATTCGGTAGGTACGCGGAGCATACTCATTTTTGGGGATATGGTGGTAAGTGGGACGAGGTTGAATATAAAGTAAGCGATCCCTCGCAATATACAATTTTTCATTATGTCTTGGAGAGTGACGAATCTTATTCTTATGAAGATGGGTTGAAATTCTACCTCTACTGTGATTCATCCTTAATTGGAACGATAATATACAATAGAGATTTCAAGATATTTTTTGCCCAAACCGGTGACACTAAATATTATACCTTATACGACTTTCAGGAAATATGGGATAACTCTGATGGGTGGTATCATGGATGGGCAGGCGATGATGAAAAATATGTCCCACCCGTGTTTTACCGGCATGAGGATACAGACGAAGAATGTGTTAGCCATGAAGAATATTTTAAAACCATGAGGGAGAAATATCCGGCAGAGGATCTCCATTGGATTTGGGATTGGGTTGATGATCGTTATGGGGGAAAAACAATCACGGGACTTGGTTCAACCGCCGGGATATTGACACCGATAATCGGTATTCCGGCTCCGGGTTACAAAAGAGAACTCCTTCAAAGTTATACTACGTACGGTGATCCATATGATGAATCATTTGAGCCGGTTTATGGTTATAATAATTCGAAGATAAAGAAAGATGGCTTGATTTATGATGGGAGAACGTACTATATCAATTATGAATCACCTGTAGTAGAATATCTGCCTGAAGAGGCTTGGGTGCAGCCATGGGCAATAGAAAAATACAAAGAATACAAAGACAATAAAGGAACAGAATAACCCAAATCACAAACCACGGCAGACAAAACAGACAAATGTCACCACCGCTGTTAACACCCCGTTAGCAGCGGTGCTGTTTTCTCTCCGCCACCTCCCACCACCAATCCACCATAATCACCCACCTTCAATCTATATAACTACCTATATAATAATATTTTGCAGACACACCTCGTGAGTGTTAAAATATGTATATTTCTATACACAAACGTTAAAACCATGCCAATTCACCACTCCAACCAACCATTTCCTCCCAGCCAAACCACCTCTACAATAACACCTCCCTAACTCATCCTCCTTCCCTATAACCGCCACCATAACAACACCATCCCCAACACCACCATGTAAATGTTAAAATATGTATATTTCTATACACAAACGTTAAATCAATCAAAATACTTGGCAATTGTGAAATAATGCTTTACTTTTGCAAAGTAAATTGTATT
>JAFLTZ010000030.1 GCA_022509045.1 Muribaculaceae bacterium
GAAGTGTGTTTTAAATTCTGTGCAAATATACAATATTATTTTGCGGTTGTCAAGTAGTTGGCGATGTTTTAACGTTTGTGCATAGAAATATACATATTTTAACATTTACGGGGTGGTGCTGGGGAAGTGTTGTTAGACGGGTGATATGGAGTGTGTGGGGTCGATGGGTTGTTGTAGAGGGTTGGATGGGATTTCTAAATTTTCTGAAGAGGTCAGAGAAATAAACCATAGTGGATTTACTGCTTTCCGGGAAGAACTAATCAAAGAAAAGGAAGCAGCTACACTACTTTATTTAATCTTGATTTCATCATTCTTAGAAAATTAAAAAATTCATTAATTATTAGTTACCAATTCAAGCATTTTAGAAATAATATCTTGATTTTTTTCTTTAACTTCTGAATCATAATGTCCACCTACATAAACCATTCTTAAGGCTTTTACTTTATATTCTTTAAGGCTCTTTACATCCTCTTCATTAAGAATAAAGGAAGTAGAAAATTCATTAAATCTATTGGGGTCTCCCACAAATGCTGTCTTTAATGTTACAGTACTCTCATTATCTAAAAGAAATACTACCCCACTATTTTCATCTATTGAAACATTCTCCATGTCAAATTGCATTAAAGCTGGCATGGTTATTAAGTCTCCTTGACGTTCAATATAACATTCAAATTTATGTGGTCGCATGAACCCGAAATTATTCACAATTTTTGCCGAAGAGGTTTGCATATAGATCTCTTTAGTAAATTTATCTATTTCATTCTTCTTCAATTTTTGGGCATTTAAGTTCGGCAAGAGAATTGATATTCCTATCAAAAGAAGCAAATATTTTTTCATTTCGTATAGTTTTGGGGTTTAATTATAATCTAAAGAGTTAACCTTAAAAATATTATTAAAATTATTTTAAGAAATTTTTATTCATGATCTTTTTATAGTTCCATTACTTGCTTTGTTTGAAAATCTCCTAAAAATAAATATTTATTATTGATTCTTACTATCTTAAAATTTATGTCGTATCTTTCTTGTTTTAGATGCAAAGGTACGATAATTTTACACACTACCAAATAAATTTTTGTAAAAATTATATATAAATACCTGAATATGTTTCTCCATACAATTTTAATGTATCAAGATCACCACTCCATAAACCACTTTGAGGAACAGCTTTGGGAGCGGATAACGTAAAAGAGTGATCTTCATAGAGTCATAATGTTATATGAGTATCTACAATAGTCCCCAAGTATTTGATTTAAAGAGGTGTCCCAAAACTCTTCATTTTAGGGCACCCTCTTCTTTATTTGCAATAATTTATCATATTTTCCTAAAATATTCTATATCCCCAATTGGAATCAGAAGATTCTACATCATTAGAATGTGTTTACATACAGATTTATGACAGTTAGTGTTGGCTTTCGTTAAGGGACAGAAATGGAGGTGACGATGTTATTGCTTGCGCCTCTCCAAGGGATTTTTCCGTCGTAGCTTACATAGTGCAGAGTGACGAGTTCACCAGTGGTTTGCAATCGCATAGCTTCTCTGCCGAGAGAGTCGTTGGCGAATGAAAAAGTGAAATCGCGCTTAAAAGTTTGGTCGGAGTTTTTGAGCTGAGTTGTGGAAACGAGTTCACCTTCATAGGTTTTGAAAATGAGTCCACGTCGTTCGACCTTCATGATGTATCCTTGTTCGATAGCATCATCTACGAAAGGGTTGAAAAACTTAAAGTAGATGAAGATGGCGAGAGCAGCGCAAATGACAGCAACAAGAGAGAGAGCGAAATTGCGCCATTTATGATTGTGTATAACGGCAATAGTTTCCTCTTTTTCCTGTTTTTCTTCAATTTCTTCGGGAGTAGGTTCGACTACAGGGAGTTCGATGTCGGGTCCATCGAAAAAGTCGTAATCATCGTCGTCGTCAATATTAGCCATAATGATATATAATTGTTAAAGTTTCATACCGGAAGAGCTATTCGTAGCATCGATTTTTATTTTGCCAGAAGCAATTCGATGTTTGTCGAAAGCGATATAAGAGAATGCGTATATTCCTAACAGGATGAGAAGAATGGTTTGCGAGCCCCACACAATCATGGCGAAAGCTGAAGCCTGCGCATCGAAAGGCCCAGCCGGAGAGAAATGAGAGCCAATGCCGTAGAGCGATAGTCCGAAAATGATTGCGATATGCCAAGCGCCGAGTCCTCCATTTGTGGGAATTCCCATGCTGATGCTGCTCAAAACGAAAAGGACGAGAGTAGCTTTAGCACCGAGATGTTCGGTGTAGGGGAAAGCAAAAGTGGCGACATAAAGTTGCATATAGTAGCAACCCCAAAGGAGTATGGTGTAAAACAAGAACCACCATTTGCCTTTCATCTTAATAATGACTGAAAAGCCATCCCAGAGGTTTTTAATGATAGTTTTAACAGCGAGAACGAATTTGTTTTGAGACTTTGAGCGGAAAAGCAGTATCAAAGCGATAATGGCAAAAACAGCAGCGCACCACACCCAAGCGGAAGAAATCATATTGAAAATACCTTGCTGGATATTAGGGTAGGTGTCGAGGAATGAGAAGAAAGCATCGGAGGCGATGAAAAATGTGGCAATAGTGAGAGAAAGCACCGTGATTGTGTCGCTGAGGCGGTCGCCCACCATAGAGCCGATAACAGTAGTTAGCGAAGCCCGCTGCCTGTCGGCGATGTAAGTAGAGCGCCAAACTTCGCCAAGTCGCGGGAAAACGAGGTTTACCGCGTAAGTGCCAAAAATAGAGTTTACGACAGCACTAAAATGCGGCTTGATGTTAAGCGCCTTGAGTTGGAGATTCCATCGAGCAGCTCTGACGATGTGACTCAAGATGCTGATAATTAGCGCGAGAGCAATCCACCAATAGTTAATGCTATTTTGCATAATATCTTTCATCTGCTGAAAGTCGAAGCTACTATACAGCAAATAAACGAGTCCACCCCCGATAAACATCGGGACAATATACTTGGCAAATTTGCCGAATATTGATTTAAATGTGTATGATTTCAATTTTTTTCCTATCTTTGTAAGTTGGTAAGTGCAAAGGTAAGAAATTTCTAAGAGACAATGCAACAAGTAAAACCAAAAAAAGCCCTTGGGCAACATTTCTTAACCGATGAACGAGTGGCGAAGCGAATATCCGAGACTCTTGACTCATATAATGATACGCCAGTGCTTGAAGTTGGACCCGGGATGGGAGTTCTGACAAAATATCTAATAGAAAGCCACGAACAATTGAAGGTGGTGGAGATAGATGGAGAGAGTGTGGAGTATTTGCGGGAGCATTATCCGGGGCTAAAAGTGATAGAGTCGGATTTTTTGGAGATGGACTTATCGACGGTTTTCGGGGCAGAGGAAAAGATATGTGTGATAGGGAACTATCCATACAATATATCGTCGCAGATATTTTTTAAAGTGCTTGACTATAAGGACTCGGTGGTGTGTTGCAGCGGGATGCTGCAAAAAGAGGTGGCAGAGCGGATAGCAGCCGGTCCGGGGAGTAAAGTATATGGCATATTATCGGTGTTGCTTCAAGCATGGTATGAAGTGGAATATCTGTTTACAGTAGAGGCCGAAGTGTTTAATCCACCGCCGAAAGTGAAATCGGGCGTTATACGGCTGATACGCAACAATGTTACGGATTTAGGCTGTGATGAGCGCCAATTCAAGAAAGTTGTAAAGACCTCGTTCGGACAACGAAGGAAGATGCTTAGAAGTTCGTTGAAAGGGCTGTTTCCTCCGGGCGCAGAAGAGTTGGGCAGTGAGTTGTTTACGAAACGTCCTGAGCAATTGAATGTGCAGGAATTTGTGGAAATCACAAATATGGTGACAAAATATCGGAATCAAGAATGAGCCGATTAGGCAAAAGAATGAAAGAGAGATGGTAAAAGAAATTTCACCAAAATATATAGAAGAAATAAAAGCAATAATAGAGACCGGGGACAGAGAAGGTGCAGTTCGTGAGATGCAAGATATGCACCCGGCGGATATTGCGGAATTGTTTCGTGGGCTTGAGATAGAGGAAGCAGGAATCCTGATAGGCCTGTTGGATGCAGATGTTGCAGCCGATGTGCTAATGGAAATGGATGAAGATGACCGAAAGGAATATTTAGCGTCTCTATCGAAAGAAACGATTGCGACACAGATTGTGGAGCACCTTGAAACGGACGATGCCGTTGACCTTATCCAAGAGCTTGATGAGAAGGATAGGGAAGAGGTGTTATCGCATATCAATGACGTTGAGCAAGCCGGAGATATCATAGACCTGTTGAAATATGACGACGACACGGCAGGTGGTATGATGGGAACGGAAATGATAATAGTAAACGAGAACTGGAGTATGCCTGAATGTGTGAAGCAGATGCGTGCACAAGCAGAGGATATGGATGAGATATACAACGTGTATGTTGTGGATGATGATAACAGGCTACGTGGAGTGTTCCCGTTGAAAAAGATGATAACGCACCCGTCGGTGTCGAAAATAAAGCATGTGATGCAAGAGGACCCGGTGTCGGTGAAAACAGATACGCCAATAGATGAAGTGGCCCTTGACTTTGAGAAATATAATCTTGTGGCGATGCCGGTTGTGGATTCGATAGGTCGTTTAGTGGGACGCATAACAGTGGATGACGTAATGGATAGTGTGCGTGAGCAGAGCGAGCGTGATTATCAATTGGCATCAGGTCTTTCGGGGGATGTGACCGCGGATGACTCGATATTTTCGCAAACCAAGGCCCGCATACCCTGGCTGTTGGTGGGCGTGTTGTGCGGAATAGTGGCGTCAATAATTCTTGGCGGCTTTGAGTCGGAATTGGCAATGGTGACATCGTTGGCACTATTTATACCGCTTATAGGTGGTACAGGCGGAAATGTGGGTGTACAGGCATCGGCAATAGTGGTACAGGGTCTTGCGAACGGATCATTGGATATTAAGAAATTTGCATCGCAGTTGTGGAAGGAAACCCTGATAGGATTGCTGAATGCGAGTGTGATATCAGGGGCAGTTCTTGTGTATAATGTGCTGATGATTCCGGGAGAATTTGCGGTGACGATGACGGTTGCGGTATCGCTATTTGCGGTGGTAATGTTTGCGACGTTGTTGGGAACGTTAGTGCCGTTGACATTAGAAAAATTACATATCAATCCTGCACTTGCCACGGGTCCTTTTATACAGGTATCAAATGACATAGTGGGGATATCAATATATGTGCAGGTAGCGAGACTTTTTTTGCAAATATTTTCATAACAACGAAATAAGAAAAAAACAGATAAAATAATGAATAAGGTATTGATAATAGGTGCCGGCGGAGTAGGCACAGTAGTGGCGCACAAATGTGCACAAAATTCAGATGTGTTTAATGAAATAGTCATAGCATCGCGTACAAAAAGTAAATGTGATGCAATAGCAAAAGCCATAGGCAAGAGTAATATTACAACAGACCAGGTGGATGCGGACCATGTAGATCAATTAGTGGCATTATTTAAGAAACATAAACCGGATATTGTGATAAATGTTGCGTTGCCGTATCAGGACCTAACGATAATGGATGCATGTTTGGAATGTGGTGTAAATTATCTGGATACAGCTAACTATGAGCCGATAGACGAAGCGCATTTTGAATATTCATGGCAGTGGGCATATAGAGAACGCTTTGAAAAAGCCGGGTTGACAGCAATACTCGGATGTGGATTTGACCCGGGAGTGTCGGGCGTGTTTACCGCATACGCAGCCAAGCATCATTTCGGGGAGATGGAATATCTTGACATTGTAGATTGCAATGCCGGCAATCATGGCAAGGCATTTGCCACCAATTTTAATCCGGAAATCAATATACGCGAAATAACCCAAAAAGGGAGATATTATGAAAATGGGAAATGGATAGAAACAGAGCCACAAGAGATACACCAACCGCTGACATATCCGAATATAGGACCGCGTGAGTCGTATTTGTTGTATCATGAGGAGCTTGAATCGTTGGTTATCAATTATCCGAGCATAAAGCGTGCACGATTCTGGATGACATTCGGACAAGAATATCTGACACACCTGCGCGTGATACAGAATATCGGTATGGCAAGCATAGAGCCGATAATGTATGAAGGCAGAGAAATAGTGCCAATACAATTCCTGAAAGCTGTGTTGCCTAATCCACAAGAATTGGGAACAAATTATCACGGTGAGACCTCGATAGGCTGTAGAATATCGGGTAAAGATAAAGAAGGGAAGGATTTGACATACTACATATATAACAATTGCAGCCACGAAGAATCGTATAAAGAGACAGGAACGCAGGCCGTGAACTACACTACCGGTGTTCCGGCAATGATAGGTGCAATGATGTTCCTGACAGGGAAATGGGTAACCCCCGGTGTTCACAATGTGGAAGAATTTGACCCAGATCCATTTATGGAACAGCTGAACAAGCAAGGATTGCCATGGCATGAAGAATTTAACGGAGACCTTGAACTATAAAAAGAGGAAAATATGAAGAATATAAAGGTGAAAATAGTGAATAAGTCGGGGAATCCATTGCCAAGTTATGAAACCATAGACTCAGCCGGGATGGATGTGCGAGCATGTGTGAATGCACCAATAACTATATTGCCGATGCAACAAGTGCTCGTGCCCACAGGGTTATATATGGAGTTGCCGAGTGGATACGAATGTCAGATACGTCCACGTTCAGGGTTGGCGTTGAAAAAAGGGATATCCGTGCTCAATAGTCCCGGGACAATAGATGCAGACTACCGAGGCGAAATCGGTATAATCTTAATGAATTTCTCACAGGAACCGTTTGTAGTAAACAACGGAGACAGAATCTGCCAAATGGTGATAAAGGAATATGTGAAAGCGAACTGGGAAGAGGTTGACGACCTTGAAGAAACAGAGCGTGGTGCCGGCGGATTCGGACATACGGGAGTTTAGTTGAAAAATCAGGTGTAAAGAGACAATGAGGATTTTACGTATATTGTGCGCTTTGTCGGCAGTGTTGATAATCAACATGGGCGGAAATGCAGCCACGATAACCAATAATTCGCAATGGGATGAAAATGACAGGAAATCGGGATATTATGTCATAGAATCGAAATTGGCGATGCAACGTGGTGATGCGGGTACGCATTATGAGATGTTGAAGCGTGCGGTGGAACTTAATCCGGCGAATAGTGTGGCACAATACTACTTGGGAATATGTAAATTGGTGCTTGCACAGACCGATACGGCACAAACCGAGGCTTTGATGATGATGAAATCGCATATAAAGCAGCATCCGGAGGACGTGTTGGAGTCTCGTCGCTATGCCATGTATAATATAAAACTAAACCGATTTGATGAAGCGGCAGAGACATATAAACGCATTATAAGTCAGAAGCCAAACAGCAACGAAGACAAGTATTCCTTGGCACAAGCACTGTCAATGGGGAAGCACTACAGCGAGGCAATAGCCGTGTATGATTCGCTTGAAGTGACAGAAGGAATAGAACCACAAATCAGCGTGCAGAAGATAAGCATATATATATCGCTGAATGACACGGCAAATGTGCTAAGAGAGGCTCACCGACTATATGATACAGCGCCCAAAAGTGTGACAAATAATGAAATACTGGGGAATGTGTATCAACATCTCGGGATGCCCGACAGCGCCATAGTGTATTACGATCGAATGGATGAAATAGATCCCACCAATGCAAACGGTGCGTTGGCAAAAGTGTCGTATTACTATCAACGAGGTGATTCCGTGCAGATGGATAAAGAAATGTATCGTGCATTATCGAATGAGAATATGCCGATAGAACAGAAGGTGCAGGAGCTGACGAGATATATCAGAACAATGTATCAAGATGGAGATTCATCGGAGCGTGTAATAAACTTGTTTAACGTGATATTGGAGCAAAATCCGCATGAAGCAGCAGTGCGCAGGTTGTATGCCATGTATTTATCGACAAGGGGTGATTATAGCGGTGCATCGGAACAATTATCGTATGCCTTGGATATAGAGCCAACGAATATAGAAGATTGGTTGAATATGATAGTATTGCAAATGCAAGACAAAAACTATGAAAAAGCGTTGAGTATGTCGGAAAAAGCATTGGAATACCATCCAGATAATGAAGATGTGGTGGTAAACATGCCGGTGATATATTCTCAGATGAAACAATATGATAAACAGTTTGAGGCGTGTGAACGTGCTATGGCGATTGTGGATTCGACAGATTATGTAAGATGTGTGAGTATCTATAACATGATGGGAGACGCATTGTATTTTTTAGGTAAAAAGGATGAGGCTTACAAGTCGTATGAAAAGGGGTTGAAACTTGACCCGGAGAATGGTATGATAATGAATAATTATGCTTATTTTCTTGCGTGTGATGGTAGAGACCTTGAAAAGGCGGAAGAGATGAGCCGAAAAACAGTGCTTAAAAAGCCGGAAGAACCGACCTATCTTGACACGTATGCGTGGGTGCTGTTTAAAAAACATAATCTTGAACAAGCGAAAATATATATAGAATTGGCTATTAAAAATGAGCCGGAACCGACATCGGATCTGCTTGAACATTATGGTGATATATTGTTTTTTATGGGTGAACCTGAAAAAGCGTTGGAGCAGTGGGAGGAAGCGCTGAAATTGTCGCCAGATAATGAGATATTGAAAACGAAAGTGAGCAAAAAAACGTATGTGTATGAATAGGAGAATTAAAACAGGGATATTGTGCGTGTGTGTGTTATTATCAGTGGTAACAATAATGATGCTCGAGTCGTGCAATACTAAAAAAGGTATAAGCGAGGACCAAAAATATATGCCGACAGCAACGGTTCAGCAGCGGTATAATGAAATAATAGCAGGATATAAAGAATGGCGCACGTTCACGACATCGGCAAAAGTATCTGTATCGATGGGAAAGAGTTTGAGCTCAAATGCGCAGTTCAGCATGGAAAAGGATAAATGGATATCATTGTCAATACGTCCATTCTTGGGGATAGAAATAATGCGTTTGTATATAAACAACGATTCGGCTTTTTTGGTTGATAAAACGCATAAGGCTGTGGTAGCATTAGGGTTAAAACAATTTACAGGTGAAATACCTGTGACAGTGGGTGATTTGCAAGATATGTTTATGGGACGAGCATTTTTGCTTGGAAGCGGTACATTGGATGATAGTAACAGAAATAATGTTAATATGGTGGTGAACGACAATAACGGTAATTTCACGCTCGTGCCGAAACGTAAAACCGCGGGTTTTAATTACGGATTTACATTTAGCCCTGCAAATGAGTTGCAACAATTGCTTATAACAATAGATGGAGATGCTAACCAGCCATGGGAGGTGAACTATTCAGGTGTAACCGGTACAGAAAAGGGGAATGTTGTGCAGGCTATGCAATTGATAATGGCGTTGAATGCGCAGGAACTTGCCTTGAATGCAGCATTTGATATAAATAAAATTAAATGGGACACAATGCTTGATGATTCGCCAGGTTTTAAATCGGATTACAAGCGGATGTCGATAACTGAATTTATGAAACTTTGGTAGAAGGCATATTGCATCCATAGTGCGGAAAGATATGAATGTTGCAAAAAAAATAGGGATATTGATACTAACGGTAATAGTGTCGTTGCCGGCTGTTGCGGTAGGGAAGGATGTAAAAACAGTACGCAGTCAAAGAGAAACGGCAAAGAAGCAATTATCGGCAACAAACAAAAAATTACGTCAAAATGAGGAACAAGTACGTTCGCGATTAAACCAGCTGAATCTTGTGGAAGCAGAAATATCGCGTCATGAGAAAGATATAGCTAAAGCTCAGAGACTATATGAAGTATATACAGAGGAGGCTAACAAATTGAATGATTCGATAGAAGAAGCAAACAGTCAGCTACAAAAAATATGTGATACATACGGTTCAGCAGTACGTAATGTGCAAAAGAAAGGCAAAGATGTGAATCAATGGATGTTTATCTTTGCTGCTGACGACTTTCGTCAGGCATTGCAAAGATACCGATATCTAAAGCAATTTTCAAAATGGAGGGATGAGCAGTCGAAAATAATCAGTGAAAAACAGGAAATAATAAGGCAAAAGCATCAACGGATGGACTCAGCCGCAATGAGGGCTAATAGGACAATGGAATATCTGAATATCAGCTTGCAACAGGTTGAAGAAAAACGAAATGAACAAACACAAGTTATTGCCAGACTGCAAAAGGATGGAAATACATTGAAGAATGTGATTAATAGCCAACGAAAGAAACTTAATGAGTTGGATAGTGAACTTGAACGATTAATAAAAGAGGAAGAGAAACGAGCAAGGGAAGCTTCGCTCGAAGCTGCCAAAAAAGCGGGGAATGATAGAGACACATTAAACAAACAAGATGTGTCGAAACCGGCAGTTGCAGAAATTAATGATACAGCGATAAAGAAACTCACAGGTTCATTTGAAGAAAATAAAGGGAAATTGCCTATGCCGATAACAGGAAAGGGAATAATTGTAAGGCATTTTGGCAGGCAGCGTCATGAACAACTAAAAAATGTGGAAACTGATAATGGCGGTGTAGATATAGAAACATCGAACGAATCGCAGGCTATGGTGATATTTGATGGAAAAGTCAGTGGGGTATTTCAAACATCAGACTTTAATAATGTGGTGATGGTGCGCCATGGTGAATATCTAACAATATACGTTAATATAGCGACGGTTGATGTAAAATCCGGCCAAACCGTGAAGGCCGGTGACATTATTGGAGGAATATTTTCCGATCCAAATGATAATAATCGCACTGTGCTTCATTTTGAAATACGTCATGAAGTAGAGAAGTTGAATCCGGAGCTTTGGCTAAAGCAGTAATATACTCAATATTAGAGAAGTATGCACAAGAGAACTAATTTCCTGACATCGGCTATAGTGAAAGCTATGAGTATGTTTGGAGGAGTGCAAGTGGTGAATATAGTGTGTTCGCTTGTGCGTAACAAGGTCGTGGCGTTGCTGGTAGGCCCATCCGGATTAGGTCTTGTGAGTGTGCTAAATTCGGCAATGGAGTTCTTAACAACAGCAACAACACTTGGATTACGCAATAGTGCCACTCGTTATCTTGCAGGAGAAACAAAAACGGAAGACCGAGAACGCATGGTGTGGACAGTGCGTCGATGGGCATGGATTACAGGGATATTCGGAGTTATTGTTACGATAGTTTTATCGCCATATTTAAGCCTTTTCACGTTTAATTCGTACGATAAGTGGTGGGCATTTGCTGTGTTGTCAATTGGCGTGCTGGTGAATTCGCTAACTATGGGCGAAATGGCAGTGCTTCAAGGTACATATAAATTATCGGCTTTAGCCAAAGGGACTGCATTAGGAAATATATTGGGACTGTTTGTGGTGTTTCCACTGATATATTATATGCGAGAATCCGGGATTATCCCTATGATAGTGGCATACTATATATTAACAGGAGCAGCTTTATGGAGGGTAAGTCACCTCAAAAGTGTGTATTGTGCCGGAATCAGTGTGCCTCGAACCGAACTCATAGAAAAAGGGAAAAAGTTGTTAAGTTTAGGTATAATGCTGACTTTATCGACAAGTGTCGCATATCTGTTTAATTATGCATTTATCATCTGTTTAAAGTTTTGGGGAGGTGATAGCACGGTGGGACTGTATCAGTCGGGATATATGCTTGTGAATAGATATGCAGACTTGGTGTTTGCTGCAATGGCGGTAGAATATTTTCCACGCTTAACATCAGTTGCGTTTTCAAATCACAGGACAGGTGTTTTTGTTCGTCAGCAAATAATAGTGACAATGTCGATTTTATTGCCGTTGGTAGTGCTGTTTATACCATTGAGAGATATAGCTGTTAAACTATTATATTCGTCGGAATTTATAGAAATTAGTCCATACATAGCCATAGCCGCTACCGGAACAGTTCTTAAAGCAACAAGTTGGTGTATGTCGTTTGTAATGATATCAAAAGCAGATGGGAAAATTTATCTTGCAACTGAAACAATAAGTGCGATAATTGGCTTTTCTTTAAGTGTAGCAGGATACAAATTGATGGGGATTCCCGGTATAGGTGCGAGCTATGTGTTGTGGTGTGCAATATATACTATAATTGTTGGTTTGGTGTATTATCGCAGATATCATCTCAGATTAGGAAAATCAACATATTTTGTAATAGGAATTGCCCAAGTTACAGTGTGTGTGTCGATGATAACGGCATTGCAAAATCAAGAGTTAATGGGATGGGTTGTAGCTGCCGTGGGGGTAATTATCGGACTTGGTATTCTTTGGCGTAATGCAAATTTAAAAACAAGAGTAAAGTGATATAATTAAAACCGACGATATACTGTGCGTTATCGGATAATAAAACGCCCCGAAGTGCTTCACACGTCAGGGCGTTTGTTTCATAGTGATATATTGATTAAAAATCAGCGTTTTTCGGTGTTCGTGGGAAAGGAATTACATCACGGATATTAGTCATGCCGGTAACGAATAATATAAGACGTTCAAACCCGAGACCAAATCCAGAATGAGGAACTGTACCAAATCGACGGGTGTCGAGATACCACCACATATCCTTCATGGGAATATTTAATTCTTCAATACGTTGCAGGAGTTTGTCATAGTTCTCCTCACGCTGAGACCCACCGATAATTTCTCCAATCTTGGGGAATAGAACGTCCATTGCACGAACAGTTTTTCCATCATCATTAAGTTTCATATAGAAAGCCTTGATTTCTTTGGGATAATCTGTCAGAATTACCGGCTTTTTGAAATGCTGTTCGACAAGATATCTTTCGTGCTCACTTTGTAAATCAACGCCCCAAGAAACAGGGAATTCGAATTTTTTGCCAGATTCTTCAAGAATTTTAATACCGTCGGTATAAGAAAGTCGTACAAATTCGTTATTAACTACGAAATTCAGTCTGTCGATGAGTTCGTTGTCGTACATTTGAGCAAGGAATTCGATATCATCGCGAGCATTTTCCAAAGCGTAGCTAATACAGTATTTTATAAATTCCTCAGCGAGGTCCATATTGTCGGCAATTTCATAAAATGCCATTTCAGGTTCAATCATCCAGAACTCAGACAAGTGTCGCGGAGTATTTGAGTTTTCTGCTCGGAACGTAGGCCCAAAAGTGTATATAGCACCGAGAGCAGTGGCTCCAAGTTCACCTTCGAGTTGACCGGAAACCGTAAGGCTTGTTTGTTTTCCGAAGAAATCCTGTTCGTAATCGATTTTACCTTCTTCAGTGCGTGGAAGATTGTTTAAGTCGAGAGTGGTAACTTGGAACATAGCTCCAGCACCTTCGCAATCACTTGCAGTGATAAGCGGAGTATTCAGGTAGAAGAAGCCTTTGTCGTTAAAGAATTTGTGTACTGCGAAAGCAAGAGTGTGTCGAATTCTGAGCACAGCACCAAATGTGTTGGTGCGAGGGCGCAAGTGCGCTTTTTCGCGAAGGAACTCGAGAGTATGCCCTTTCTTCTGTAAAGGATATGTTTCAGGATCGGCAGTACCATAAACGGTAATTTTGTCGGCTTGAATTTCGCATGTCTGCCCTTTACCTTGAGATTCTACCAATGCACCTTCAACACAGAGGCTTGAGCCTGTGGTTATTGGTCGTAGCTCATCTTCTGAAAATTTAGAAAGGTCGCAGACAATTTGTACATTCTTTATGGTGGACCCATCGTTGAGTGCAACAAATTGCACATTTTTATTACCACGACGAGTGCGCACCCAGCCTTTGACACACACATTCTGTCCAATTTGCTCACCTTTGAGCAAATCTACTATTTTTGTACGTTTAATAGACATTGTATTATGAAATTATGTAGAGGAAGGAGTCAGACTCCTTGATGTGGCTCTATTCAAATGAATTTTGTTTTAAGAAATTTACTTCTTCTTGAGTTAAGAATCTCCAGCGCCCGCGAGGCAGATTCTTCTTAGTTAAACCGGCAAAATAAACGCGGTCGAGTTTTGTAACTTTGTATCCGAGAGCTTCAAATATGCGACGCACGATGCGGTTTCTACCTGAGTGTATTTCGATACCAGCTTGTTTTTTGTCGGTTTCGGAAACGTAACTTACGGCATCGGCATGTATCTCACCGTCTTCAAGTTCAACACCATCGGCAATATGTTGCATATCGTCTTCAGAAATAGGTTTATTAACCCATACATGATAAATTTTCTTTTTGACATATTTCGGATGGGTTAGTTTAGAAGCCAAATCACCATCGTTTGTAAGCAAAAGTACGCCGGTAGTGTTTCTGTCAAGTCGCCCAACCGGATAAATACGTTCAGGACAAGCGTCTTTTACCAAGTCCATTACAGTAAGTCTTCCATTAGGGTCGTCTTGTGTTGTAACGCAATCTTTTGGTTTATTGAGCAGTATATAGCATTTGCTTTCCAAAGTAACCACTTTGCCATCATATTCCACAGTATCGATGGCAGTAATTTTGCTGCCGAGTTCTGTTACCGGTTTTCCGTTAACTAAAACGAGCCCTTTTTGAATCAATTCATCAGCTTCACGACGAGAACAAACCCCGGCATTAGCCATAAACTTATTTAAGCGTACTTCCTGCTTCGGGTCGATGATAGGCATTTCATATTCGATGCGTTTCGGACGCGGAGTGAATCGCATCTGCTGTTTCGGTCGATTATTGACCGTATGGCGATTGTTATTGCCATAACGATTTTGCTGACGATTATTGTATCCACCCTGTTGGCGGTTATTATATCCACCTTGTTGATGAGGGTTATAGTTGTTATATCCGCCCTGCTGGCGATTGTTGTATCCGCCTTGTTGGCGATTGTTGTATCCACCTTGCTGACGATTATTGTATCCGCCTTGTTGGCGATTGTTGTATCCACCTTGCTGGCGGTTGTTGTATCCACCTTGTTGACGGTTGTTATATCCGCCTTGTTGGCGATAATTGTTGTATCCACCTTGTTGACGATAATTATTATATCTACCTTGTTGGCGATAATTATTGTTACCGTAGCCATAATTTTGGTTGTTACCAGCAGGTGACTCTTCATTACCGTTTAAGTTATCCCCATACTCTACTTTATCGTAGCGATGTTCCGGCATCATTTCCGTACCTAATTTTTTTTCACCAATTCGAGGACGTTTCACTCTTTTTTCAGAATCTTCCATAAAATCAACAAATTAATAGTTCTGTCAATCAAGCCTCTCGGCTCTGCTATTGAAGTAAGGTTATAAATTTAATTAAGTAAAAATTTATTTAATGAATTTATTTTATACAAATAAGTGTCGCCCATAGTGCGTGTCGCTTATTTTGGTGCAAAGTTAATCCATTAATTAATTAATATGCAAATTTTTCTCGAAAAAATTATTTGAGAAAATTAATTTAGTATTTATGTGTCATATCCGATAAAAAGATACTATATTTAATTTTTTACACTATCTTTGTATTGAATGAATTGGGAAAAGATGATAATCACAGATAAGGATAAAGAATATATGCGCATGGCCTGCGATATCGCAGAAGAAAATATCGAAAATGGAGGCGGTCCATTCGGGGCTGTGATAGTGCGTAATGGAGAGGTTATCGCGACAGGAGCGAATACAGTAACTGTTGATAATGACCCAACAGCGCACGCTGAAGTAAATGCGATACGCAAGGCTTGTAGAGATAATAAATATTTTAAATTGAAAGACTGCGTGGTATATAGTTCATGCGAACCATGTCCGATGTGTTTATCGGCATTATATTGGGCCGGTGTAGAGCGTATATATTACGGTAACACGAAGGAGGATGCTAAAGCTATAGATTTTGCGGATGATTTTATATATGACGAAATAGAGTGCGAACCTGAGAAACGGCACATTCCATCGTATCGTATAGTAGATGACAAGTGTATTGTTGCGTTTGAAAAATGGGCGGCTAAAGAAGACAAAACAGAGTATTAGTCGTCAATCGTGGAAGATAGTTTTTTCAAAAGTAAATTTGTGAATTGATAGTTCTTAAGTCCCCATCGTGGAGATATAAGTAGTTCGTCGGGGGACTGAGATACGAAACGTTCGATAGCAATTTTTTTTGAAATTCTTTTTACGATATTACAGCAGAGGTCGATGTATTGTTCAGCACTCCATAAAGGAACAGAATAAATGCCAGATTCAACATCATTAGCCATTTTAGTACCGCGAATAAGTTGTAATTGATGTATTTTAATAGTTGAAATCGGTAATTGGCATAATTTATCTATTGTTTGCAACATCATATCTTCTGTTTCGCCAGGCAATCCCATAATAACATGCACTCCACATAATACTCCGGCAGCAGCAGTTCCAGTTATTGCATTCACGGATTCAGCCCATGAATGACAGCGATTTATGAGTTTTAAAGTAGAATCATGGGCCGTTTCAACACCATATTCAACCAATACGAAATGTGTATCGGATAATTTGGCGAGATATTGCAGAAGCGCCTCCGGCATGCAATCAGGACGAGTGCCAACAATTATACCTACAATGCCATCAACAGACAATGCTTCTTCATACATTGATATCACAGCATCAACGTCGGCATATGTGTTGGTATAGGCTTGAAAATATGCCAAATATTGCATGGAAGGATATTTTCGGCTGAAAAAAATCTTTCCTTCTTCAAGTTGTGCAGTGATGCTTTTATTAGGTTTGCAATAGTCAGGATTAAACGTTTGGTTGTTGCAGTATGTGCAACCGCCTATGCCTTTTGTTCCATCACGGTTTGGGCATGTAAACCCTGCATTGACAGATATTTTCTGAACTTTTCCCTTAAAATAATTAGCAAGAAAATCAGAAAAATCGGTATAGGGCTTGTTTGAATGCATATCAGATTTTAAAAGTGCAAGATTTGTTGCGCAGATATGCATCAAAAATAGTGATAGCTGCCATTGCTTCTACTACGGGAACAGCCCGAGGCACCACACAAGAATCATGTCTGCCTCGTGGACGAAGGACAATAGGTTCGAGAGAGTCATTAATTGTAGGAATGTCCATGAGCAAGGTAGCCACGGGTTTGAAAGCAACTTTAAAATAAATATCTTCCCCATTTGAAATTCCGCCTTGAATCCCGCCAGAGAAGTTGGAAATAGTGTGAACGCATTGCATTGAATCGGTGGTAAATAGGTCCAAGACTTCATCTCCCAACATTTCGGCAGATTTGAAACCAAGCCCGTATTCAAAACCTTTAGCGGCATTAATGCTCATCATTGCAGCGGCAAGTTCGGCTTGCAGTTTGTTTCCAACCGGTTCTCCTAAACCGGCAGGTACCCCTGAAATTATGCAAGAAATTGTGCCCCCTACAGTGTTTCCTGATTCTTTTAATTTAGAGATATAGCTCATCATACGACTTGCTTTAGCTTCGTCAGGACATCGTACAGGGTTTGAATCCACATCCATTGGATTTAATTTGGAATAGTGCTTGGTGATTTTGTATTTACCGATACCGGATGTATAAGCCCAGATATTTATGCCTAAGATTTTAAGTGCCTGTAATGCAATGGCTCCGGCAACAACTCTTATTGCCGTTTCTCGAGCAGAAGAACGTCCACCACCGCGAGCATCACGTATGCCGTATTTTGCATAATATGTATAGTCGGCATGATTAGGACGAAATGCTGAAGATAAATCCGAATAATCCTCAGGTCTATGGTCGCAATTTCGAATTATAAAACCGATTGGAGTGCCGGTGGAAACCCCGTTATGTATGCCAGATAGAAATTCCACAGAATCCGTTTCGGAACGTTGTGTAGTGAGCTCAGATTGTCCCGGACGCCGCCGGTTGAGTTGATGTTGTACGGCTTCGATATCAATTGGCACTCCGGCCGGCATACCATCAATAACCCCCCCGATAGCTATGCCGTGGGATTCTCCAAAAGATGTGACTCTGAATATATTTCCAAAAGAATTCATAACTATTATTCCGATACGATGTCTGTGACAGACGCTCCAACATACGAGACTAAATCTGAAGGGTTTATTTTGATCTGTAAACCACGAACTCCGGCACTAACATAAATATAATTATATGACTCACATGAATGATGAAAAAACGTGGGGAATGGTTTTTTCATTCCTATAGGAGAGCATCCGCCACGAATATATCCGGTAATGGGCAATAAGTCTTTCATAGGTATCATTTCCGCCTTTTTGTTACCGGATACCTTGGCCGCTTTTTTGAGATCGACTTGACTATTGCCAGGAACCACACACACGAAATAACCAGAACGGTCACCGTGGAGTACAAGTGTTTTAAACACCTGAGCTATATCTTCGTTGAGTTGTTCGGCTATATGCGAAGCTGCAAGATTAGTTTCGTCCACTTGATAAGGTATGAGTTCATAATGAATATTAGCCTTATCAAGTAGCCGAACAACGTTTGTCTTATTAATGTGAGCCATATAAATCCAAGTTTGCTGAATTACCAAGCAAACATAGGATAGTCATTCA
>JAFLTZ010000031.1 GCA_022509045.1 Muribaculaceae bacterium
TTTTTGCTACATTAAAAATGTTTTTATTTCAATCCTTTTTCTGTCAAATAAAGTTCTGCATCTATCGCAGCTTTTGCGCCAGAAGCTGCAGCAATGACGGCTTGACGGTAAAAGTTATCCGCCACATCTCCGGCAGCAAACACTCCGGGTATATTTGTGGATGTATGTGGGTGATTTGTCACTATATATCCTTGTTCATTGATATGCAGATTAGATGAAGCAAATGGTTGTGTGTTTGGAGTATGTCCTATGGCAAGGAAGAAACCATCTATAGGTAGATTGTATATCTTTTCTTCGGCAGTTCCTTTTCCATATACAAGATTTGCTCCCTCAAGTTTCTTTTCGCCGAAGAGATCAAGTGCCTGAGTGTTGTAGAGTATTTCTATATTTTCTTTTTCAACTAAGCGAGTTTGCATTACATGCGAAGCACGAAGCACATTCCGGCGTACAAGCATATACACTTTTTTTGCTAAGCCGGACAAATATAGAGCTTCTTCGCAGGCTGTGTCACCACCGCCAACTACTGCAACAGTCTTTCCACGATAAAAAAATCCATCGCAAGTGGCACATGCCGATACTCCAAGTCCATTATATTTTTGCTCCCCCATTATACCGAGATATTTTGCAGATGCACCGGTGGCAATTATTATGGTGTCGGCAGTCATTGATGTCTCAGAATCAATAGTTACCTTTAAAGGTCGTACAGAGAAATCAACGTCAGTGATATTACCAAATCTAATATCTGCACCAAAACGCAACGCCTGTTCCTTTATATCGGTCATCATATCGAAACCGCTAATTCCCTTCGGATATCCAGGGAAATTTTCCACGTCAGTTGTTGTGGTTAGTTGTCCGCCAGGTTGTAATCCTTCATACAGTACGGGATTCAAATTTGCTCGAGCCGCATAGATTGCAGCGGTATATCCGGCAGGTCCGGAGCCGATGATAAGGCATTTTACATGTTCGGTGCTCATATTCTTATAGTTGTTTATCTTAAATCAATTACCGGAGTACCTTGAGGCACATCTGTCGTATTAAACCTAAATGCTGATTCCGGCAATTTGTTGCGCTTTTTATAATTATTTATCATAATAGTTTGTTTCTCTCCATTGATATTGGAAACTTCAATTTTTGTGATATAATTGTTGGCATTATCAATATGAAGTATAATGTTCTTCAATGGTATTGATTTTGTGTCTTTTGGAATGAGTAACAGCTTTTTGGCTGATTTCTCTTCCTTTATGTCGAATATGGGTTTATAATTATTCAATGCGGCATACGGACTTATAGTTATCAATTCATCTACGGAAGGAGATGTGATATTTACTTCACCGGTAGCTTCCGAATAGGCCCACATTGTAGTTCCGTCATACCACATTATAAAATCGGGCATGATAATGTGAGTCATATTTCCTTGTAGTTTTATAACTCCTTTAGAGGGATATTCAAGTCCGGGTGCTGTAAGCGATATATTTGCTTCAATTGAATTATCAGGAGATATTGAAGTGATAATTTTTTTTATTGTCTCATCAATATTATTATCAGCGCTATATGACTGAAATCCAATGATTAAATTTATGATAAAAAAAAGAAAATATATACGTTTCATATTAAATCATTTGTGAGATTTGCGAAGCATCAACAAGGACTTGGCGAGGTTTGCCTCCTGTCGCCGGTCCTACAATACCGATTGCTTCAAGTTGGTCCATTATACTGCCGGCACGATTATAGCCAATGCGGAAATGACGCTGTATAGCGGATGTAGAAGCTTTATCCATTCCGCTGATGTATTCAGCAACATCCGGTAGCAGTGGATCACGGTCAAAGGAATTTCCTCCAAAGCTGTCACCGGAAGGAATTCCTCCGTTTTCTGTCGGAGGTATATATTCAGGCAATTCAAACGGTTCGGCATATCCTACTTGTTCGTCAATGAAGTTGCATAATCGTATAGTCTCTTCGTCGTCCATAAACGCACATTGCAAGCGAACAAGATCGTTACCGTTTGTAAATAACATATCGCCTTTACCTACAAGTTGTTGCGCACCTGAGCAGTCGATAATAGTTCGACTATCCACCATAGATGATACGCGGAATGAAATACGCCCGGGGAAATTAGCTTTAATCTTGCCGGTAATAATATTAGCCGAAGGTCTCTGTGTAGCGATAATCATATGTATTCCAACCGCACGTGCTTTCTGTGCAATACGCGAAATAGGCGTTTCAACTTCTTTACCGGCGGCTGTAATGAAATCGGCAAATTCATCAATTATAACCACTATGTATGGCATAAAGTGATGCCCTTTTTCCGGATTTAAATATCGTTTAATAAATTTACCATTATACAGTTCAATATTCCGAACATTTGCGTCCTTAAGCAACTTGTACCTCTGTTCCATTAGGGTGACAAGCGAATTTAGAGTTGCAATAGCTTTTGTAGAATCTGTAATAATAATAGGGTCATCTCCCGGTAGTTTCGCCAAATAATGGTGTTGCAGGCGTTCATAAAGTGAAAATTCAACCATTTTAGGATCGAATAACACAAATTTTAACTCCGTAGGATGTTTTTTGTATATCAAAGAGGTTATTATAGCATTGAGTCCTACAGATTTCCCTTGACCTGTGGCACCGGCAACAAGCAAGTGGGGCATCTTGCACAAGTCACCTACAAATACTTCGTTTGTGATTGTGCAACCTAAAGCCATTGGCAACTGAGCTGTGGTTTCCTGATATGCCTTTGATTCAAGCATTGAGCGCATAGATACCATTTGAGGATCTCTGTTAGGAACCTCTATGCCGATTGTTCCTTTCCCCGGAATAGGTGCAATAATACGTATCCCTAATGCTGCAATACTAAGAGCTATATCGTTTTCGAGACTTCTGATTTTAGCAATTTTTACACCATCGGCGGGTACTATTTCAAAAAGAGTTACAGTTGGTCCTATGCAAGCGTCAATGGACTTAATACTAACACCATAGTTCCCAAGTACTTCTGTGATGCGACGCTTGTTTGCCTCCTGTTCTTCAAAATCCACATTATGAGATTTTACCGAGCGCACTTTCAGAAGGTCAATAGTTGGGAACTTGAAATGAGGAAGTTCTTTAGTTGGATCAATTGGAGGTAATATAACATCAGCTTTTTCTACGGGCGGAGCCTGAGTTATTTCCCCTGCTATGTTGTCTTCAGTATTATCATCAGTTGCTTGATTATTGTCGTCAATGATATCCTCGTTTTGGTTTTCTTCAATTGAGATGTTTGAGTCAGTGTCTTCAACATCGAAATCAATTTTCTCATCACCGGTTTCCTCAGATTCGGGTAAATCTAATGATTCAATTTTGGCTTCTTTAGGCTCAGTTTCAGGTGATTTTTTCTTAAAAAAGAGTGTCTTACGTAAATTCCTTACAATGCGAAGTATCACTCCGAATGAAACTATGACTATAACACCTATCAAAAAAAGGAATATAATTCCAACCCCAAAATCACCAACGTATGGTATTAAAAATTTGATAATTTCAGTGCCGAAATTGCCACCGTAGTTGATTGCGGAAGGGTGATGCAATGTGATATATCCTCCGCACAACGATAGCAATATAATTAAAGTAAGCGAAATTATAGTGGTGGAATAGAACTTCAATCTGCGAGCACCCTTTAAAATATAAGCCATGAGCATAAGCCAAACTGCAGTTACAAAACTTCCCACCCCAATCCATTTAGAGATGAAGAGTTCCGATATCCATGCGCCAAGTGAGCCTGCTATATTCTTAATTTTAACTCCTCCTTCAGCGAGCGCCTCCGCAGAGGAGTTTAGCACAGCACTTTGATCAGCTGCTGCGTTCCTGAAATATGATATAAATGCGACAAACATTGAAAATCCCAACAAACCGATAAAAAGGCATGAAAGATAACGCACGCGTTGCCGCGTAGAACTTTTGATTTTAAGCTCTTTATCTGAACCTATAGTTTTGGTTGACGCCACCCCTTCGGATTTGTCGGTTGCCTCGTTAATTATATAATCATCAATTATGTCCGGATCGTAAAATTCCTGAGCCACGTTATATTTAAATTTTTATGAATTATGCAAAATTAATGTATCACTAAAGCATTAGCAAATTATTTAGTCCAGAAATATTTGGTAAATATTACAAGAAATGTGAATAGTTCCAAACGACCGACTATCATTGCAAATATTAATGTAACTTTTCCTATACCTATAATATTGAAAAACGAACCTTGAATACCTGTTACTCCAACACCATATCCCATGTTGCTAAGACATGAAATTGAGGCAAATACAGATTCTGAGAAATCATATCCACATAGCGACAGGATAATACTGCATACAACTAATATCATCATGTAAATAGCGAGGAATGCAATTATCTTAGATACAGCCTCCGGTGCCACATATTTACCATTAACTCTAACAGCTGTTACTGTGTTTGGGTGAATTATTCTGTAAAATTCATTACGTGTATTTTTAAGGAGCATTATCAATCTGTCAATTTTAGCACCTGATGTCGTTGAGCCGGCACAACCACCAAATACCATAAGCACCATAAACATTATCACTGTAAATGGTCCCCATAATTCGAAGTCAGCAAGAAAGAACCCTGTAGATGATACTGCTGCAACAATTTGAAATAATGGATACATACAATACTCATACGCAGTGTCGTACACATTCCCAATGACAACAGAAATGGTAATTAAAATGAATGACACAAAGATAATAATGCAATACCATCGGAATGTATCATTTAGAAAAAGTGCTCGAAAATTTCCGGTCCCTGCTCGATATAGCAATTGGAAATTTATTCCGCCTAAAAACATAAATATTAGAATTACTATCTCCACATATCTGGAGTCCCATGTGCTTATACCGGCATTCTTAGTACAAAATCCTCCGGTCGCTACAGTCGATAGTGTTTGGCATATAGCATCTACCCAATCCATGGGTCCTAATATAAGTAATCCAAACTCTGTAATTGTGAGTATGATATATACTAACCACAGACTTTTTGCTGTTTGGCTGATACGAGGGCGAAGTTTATCGTGTGTTATCCCGCTAACTTCCGCATTGAATAGTTGTATTCCACCTTGGTGATTAAGCATCGGGAGCACTGCAAGTGTAAACAAAATGATTCCCATACCTCCAAGCCATTGCATTATAGCTCGCCACATTAATATCCCCTTGGGAACTGCCTCTACATCAATAATCATTGTTGCACCTGTCGTCGTAAATCCTGATACTGCTTCAAAATAGGCTTCTAATATATCTAAATGTGGGTTACAAAATACAAATGGAAGCATTCCGAAAATGGAAAAGATTACCCATACAAGAGATGTTAACATAATCGCTTCTCGCTTGCCCATTTCATTGCGGCGAGGACGAAGTCCGAATGTAGTAGCACACCCGGTCACTCCGGTTATTATCACAGATAATGCCAACCCATGAATAGAATCTTCATGACACATGATACTTGTGAGCAATGCTATTGACATGAATACCGCTTCTATCATCAAAAGCCATCCAAGTATTCTGAATATGATGGCAAAATTGATATTGGCAAAATGTGAATACTGTCGTTTCATTAATTGTGGCATGCGTTATTGATGCGTCAGTTAAACAATTTCTCCATTTTATGTAATGCTCCGTTCAAACAGAATATTAGCACATGATCTCCGGCTTGTATTTGTGTATTACCATTTACAAGCATCCCTTTCCCATCTCTGATAAGACCGGCAATGGTCATTTCTCGAGAAAGATGTAAATCTTTTACAGCAGCACGAGTGATTTTGGACTTTTCTTTCACTACTATTTCTGCGACTTCTGCATCGCTTAACGCAAGACATTTGGAGTTATTCTGGTCACTATCAAGTAATAGTTGGAAAATCTTACTTGAGGATAGTAATTTTTTATTTACAACAGTGCCGATATTAAGATTTTCTGCTTCATTAATAAATTGTATAGCTTCTACCTCTGCTATAGTTTTGGGTACACCGAACTCTTTTGCAGTAAGGCATCCCAATATGTTTGCCTCCGACGATTCTGTAAGAGTAATGAAAGCATCGTAATCCTGAATGTCTTCTTCTTTAAGTAGTTCAATATCTCTCGCATCACCACGCACAATGTGTGCGTATGGAAGACGTTGAGCCAAAAGATTGCATTTCTCCGGATCGCTTTCTATGATTTTCATGTGATAGTTGTTTTTTGTGATTTTAGCAAGTTGTATAGCTATACGACTACCACCCATTATCATCACACGCTTAACATTAATCTCTTGTTTACCACATAATTCACGTATTTTATCCACATATTCCATTTTCGTGGCAAAGTACACAATATCCCCTTCTATAATGTAGTCATCACCACGAGGAATGATGGTTTCTTGATATCGTTTTATGGCAGATACGTGGAAAAAACTGGATAATGAAAAGAAGTCACGTAACTGTTTTCCAACGATTTCTGCATTATCTCGGATTTTAACTCCAAGCACAATTAACTGTCCGTTTGACAACTCAAACCAATGGCGCACCCATGTGCGTTTTAGTGCTGTTTTGATTTCTCTTGCCGCTAAAAGTTCTGGATAAATTAATTCATCCACGCCGATGCTTTTGAAAAATTGAGCACCATTATCATAGAGCATATCAAAAAAGTCAATGCGGGCAACCGTGTATTTAGCTCCACGGCTTTTGGCCATAGCGCATGCTGTTACATTTCGGCTTTCGTCTGGTGTTACAGCAATAAAAAGATCGGTAGTCTCTATGCCTATCGCTTTAAGCACCTTAAAAGAGTTTATAGAGCCGCAATAGGTCATGAGGTTGTATGAGTCCAACGAATTTAATTTTGCCTCATCCTCATCAATAAGAACAATATCTTGATTCTCTTTGGAGAGTGTTTTTGCGAGGTGGGTTCCAACTTCACCTGCTCCTACAATCACAATCTTCATGACTTTATGATAGCTTTAATAGTTTCTACAATTGAATCCGGGTCTATACCACATTCTTTCTGTTGTTGTTCAACTGTGGCATGATTGATAAAGCGGTCAGGAATGCCAAGACGAACAACTCTAACACTATATCCCTTGTCATTAATCCATTCCATTACTGCACTTCCCAAACCTCCATTAACTGTGCCTTCTTCAATTGTTACTACGGTTGAATAGTTATTGGCAACTTCTTCAAGAATGGTTTCATCTATTGGTTTTAAGAATATCATGTCGTAATGGGTACATTCAATTCCTTCCGATTTTAATATTTTTACAGCATTGCTTGTATTTTGTCCGATAGTGCCTAACGATAAGATGGCAATGTCGTTACCGTAAGAAAGTTTCCGCCCTCTTCCTATAACAAGCTTTTGAGGTACATTCTGCCAATCCGCAATTTTACCCTTGCCGCGAGGATATCTTATTGAAATTGGGCCATCGCTCCATTGTGCAGTAAATAATAGATTACGAAGATAATGCTCATCGTATGGAGCCGAAATTACCATATTGGGTATTGTACGCAAATACGCAAGATCAAGGGTACCTTGATGTGTAGCCCCATCATCACCAACTAAGCCTCCTCGGTCAATGCAAAACACAACAGGTAAATTCTGCAGAGCCACGTCGTGTACTATATTATCGTATGCTCGCTGTAAAAATGTAGAGTAGATACAACAATATGGACGGAGTCCCTCCTTGGCAAGCCCGGCTGCAAATGTTACAGCATGACCTTCAGATATTCCTACATCAAATGTGCGCTCAGGGTACTTGTCAATCATATAGCATAGCGATGTTCCAGATGCCATCGCAGCTGTAATTCCTACAATTTTATCGTTTGAATCAGCCAATTCTACAATTGAGTGTCCTGCTACATCTTGATATTTTATAGGTTGTAACGAATCAGATGCCGCAGATTTAATTTCTCCTGTTTCTGGATTAAATTGTCCAGGAGCGTGCCAAATTGTTGGTGATTTCTCTGCAGGTATATATCCTTTTCCTTTCTTTGTCCGCAAATGGAGTATTCGTGGCCCTTCCATATCTTTGATGTCATTTAACACTTTTACAAGCTTTCCAACATCATGACCGTCAAACGGTCCAAAGTAACGTATGTTTAGCCCCTCAAATATATTTTGCTGATTTGACAGTAGTGATTTTAAGCTGTTATTAAACCGTTGAATACGGTGTTTCCCTCCTTCTGTGACAATCCCGGCTTTTTTGAGCAGTTTATATAATTTGAAACGCAAATTATTGTATGTTGCCGATGTGGTGAGATTTGCCATATAATCATTAAGAGCTCCCACATTGTTGTCTATTGCCATATCATTGTCATTTAGAATGATAAGCAAATTATTCTTGTTTACTGATGCATTGTTAAGCCCTTCAAAGGCTAAACCGCCTGATATTGAAGCGTCACCAATAACTGCTACTACATTGCGGCGTATATTGTCGTTGTTGATGCTCGATGCGAGCGCCATCCCTAATGCTGCGGATATAGAATTGGAGGCGTGTCCGGCTACGAATGCATCATATTCACTCTCCTTAGGATTGGGAAATCCGCTTATTCCACCTTTTTTACGAAGTGTATTGAACTTTGACCGTCTCCCTGTCAGTATTTTGTGCGGATATGCTTGATGTCCTACATCCCATACAATTCTGTCGTATGGCGTGTTAAACACGTAGTGAAGTGCGACAGCAATCTCCACTGCTCCCATACTTGAAGCAAAATGTCCGGGTGTTTTAGCAAGTGTGTGTATCAAAAACTGTCTTATTTCTTCGCATAACTTTGGCAATTCCGTTACTGAAAGTTTGCGGAGGTCTTCCGGAGTGATTATTGACTCCAATATAGTCGTTTTATTCTCTATTTTTTTGTTATTGTTCACTCTTTTTTATTCCTTATGTACTTCTTGTATAGTGGGATATATACAATTAACCCGGAAATAACTATTGTAAAAACAGTCATTCCCGTCACACCACGCCCTTGAATTAACAAATAACATAAAAAAATCCACAGCACGGTGACACATATGAATTGTACAATCTTACCGCTACTCATAACACATGATGTTATCTTTACACCGCAAATATACCACTTTTTCTCCATTCACACATTATATTTTTTACCTTATTCTTATCATCCATTAATAATTCATTCTTTTATTATCATCACTATTGATTTTGCTCCGAAATTGTACTAAATTTGCATATCATTTATACAACATGAATTTTTGATTACACAATACGTTTCAAAAACACGGCATTAAATTATATTTTATGGCTGAACAATATATTTTTGAGATGGAAATTGCTGTTCGTGATTACGAACTAGATAGTGAGGGGATTGTTAATAATGCTAATTATCTTCATTATCTTGAATACACTCGTCATGAATTTTGCGCTTCAGTCGGTATCTCTTTTAAGGAAATGCAATTAAGAGGGATTACTCCAGTACTTAATAAGGTTGAGATTGAATATAAGAATTCACTGCGTAGTGGTGACGTGATGGTGAGTAAATTATGGATAGAAATTTCGGGTCCACGTTTTTTGTTTTATCAGGACATTTTTAATAAAACAACAGGTCTATTGTGTGTTCATGCCATTGTTAGCTGTGTGTGTCTTGAAAATGGTAAACTTTCGCGAGGTGTTACATTAGCCAAATTATTTGAAAAATATTTGAAACAATGAGTGGGGTATCAAAGCATTTTGATGAATATTGCTTGGCTTTTGGTTTGATAACTGGCATGGGAATTGATTTAGCCAACAAAATTCTTGATGTTATCCCCTCGGAACGTGATTTTTTTAATTTGCCACAACGCGATTTAGAGGTTATTGCAGGCAGGCGGCATAAAATGCTTGATGCCGGTTATAGAGCTTCTGTTTTAGAAAATGCACGCCGTGAACTTGATTTGATATCAAAAAAAGGTATTAAATATCACTATTTTCGTGATTCAGATTTCCCGAATCGTCTTATTCACGCTCATGATGCGCCTATTTTGCTTTTTTCCGTAGGCGATTGCAACCTCAATGCATCCAAAATTGTGAGTGTTGTCGGTACGCGTCATGCAACCCATTATGGTGTGGATGCTACTAATAATTTGATTGATGAGTTGTCTGCATTATTCCCTGATATTATCATTGTTAGTGGGCTTGCTTATGGAATCGATATCGCGGCTCATAATGCCGCTATTCGTAATAATATTCCTACTATTGGTGTTCTCGCGCATGGATTAGATGTTATATATCCGGCTGCACATCGCTCTATAGCATCAAAAATGGCACGTGGCAATGGCATGCTGATTACGGAATATCCGCTCAATACTAAAATGCATAAAAGCAGTTTTCTTGCGAGAAATCGTATTGTAGCTGCTCTTGCCGATTGTACTGTGGTTGTTGAATCTGCCACACAAGGAGGAGCTCTTGTTACTGCGGCCCTTGCAGATAGTTACAATCGAGATGTGTTGGCATTTCCGGGGCGTGCGTCAGATGAATTCTCTACAGGGTGTAACAATCTTATCAAAAGGAACAAAGCAAATATTATAACATCGGCTATTGACATAGTCAATGTTATGCAATGGGATACTCATGATAGAAATCGTACAATTGAGCCTAAATTACCCATTTTTAATGAATACACTCCACGAGAGCGGCGTGTTATTGATTTCTTGACCGAAGCTGGAGCATCCCATATAAATCTCCTTGCTGCACACATGGAATTAAGAGTGCACGAAATGACAGCATTGCTTATTGACATGGAATTCAAAGGTTATCTTCACGCTCTTCCCGGGGGTAAATATTCTTTGTGATGAATGTGAAAAAATAAGATGGCCCTCCCGAGTCACCTTATCTGTATTCATCACATTATGCTTAAATGAAGTACGTTATATGTTTATGAGAAAAGTACAATTGTCTGTTCATTGTAGCAATGTCTGCTACATATATAAAACAATGGAATTTTTTTAAAGTTCATTTGGTATGCGAAAATTTTTGCAAAAATCTACGACACACTATATCCCAATTAACAATATCCCATATTTTATCTAAATACTCAGCTCGTTTGTTCTGATAGTCTAAATAATATGCATGTTCCCATACATCGATACACATTATTGGCATATATCCTTCTCTCATAGGATTATCTGCGTTGGATGTTGATACTATTGATAGTTTATCATTGGTATCTTTAACAAGCCATACCCAACCGGAACCAAACAGTTTGCCTCCTGCTTCTTTCATTTGTTGTATAAAGTTTTCTACTGAATCAAATGCATCTTCTATTGCAAGGCGCAAAACTCCGGTAGGTTCTCCGCCCCCTTGTGGAGATAAACCGAAAAAATAAAATATATGATTCCATGCTTGTGATGCATTGTTGAACAATGCTCCGGTTGAGGTCTTTATTATTTCCTCAAGTGGCATATCTTCAAATTTTGTACCTTTTATTAGTTTGTTAAGATTGTCGATATACGTTTGTTCATGTTTCCCGTAATGATAACCTACTGTTTCTTTGCTGATGATTGGTGATAACTCGTCAGGACTGTAGGGGAGTTGTGGTAGTTTGTAGTTCATATTTAAAATATTTAATGTTTGTATTCATTAAACAAAAACTTTATTCCGAAAGTTCTGTCATTTGTTTTTTTGATTCAAAAAAAAGGCTACCTTTGTATGCAATTCGTGATATTAAGGTGAAAATATGCTTGATGATAAATCTAAAAGCACAATTCTGAGCAAATACGCTTCTTACATAAAAGAAAATAATTTGCGCAGCACTCCAGAACGGGATGTAATACTCGCTCAAGTGCTGGAATTGCATGATTTATTCGAGCTTGAGGATTTAAGGGTTAGAATGGCCGAAATCTCATATTATGTGAGCAATGCCACACTATATAACTCTCTCAACCTTTTTTGCCGTTGCGGTATATTGTATAAGCATCAGTTTGATGATGCCACGTCTCGCTATCAGCGCATGCCTATGCGCAACGGAGTACAATATTTGATATGCCGGGAGTGCCGTAAAGTTAAAATGGTAAAAGATCCTGAATTTATGTCGTTTGTTAATACAAAACGGTATAATGCGTTCACTATCGACCAGTTTAATGTTTATGTTTACGGATTGTGTAATAATTGCTTGCGCCGCCTCAAAAAAGAGGCTCTTTTGAAAAAAGAAGTGCAAAATTGTCGAAAATAATCAGTTAAAGATATTATAAACATTCGTTTGTGTAAATTATGAAAGTTGATGTTTTGTTAGGGCTCCAATGGGGCGATGAAGGTAAAGGTAAGGTCGTGGATGTGCTCACTCCAAAATATGATGTTGTTGCACGTTTTCAAGGTGGTCCTAATGCCGGGCACACTCTTGAATTTGATGGCAAGAAATACGTTTTACGTTCTATCCCTTCTGGTGTTTTTCAACATGGACAAATTAATATAATCGGAAATGGTGTCGTGCTTGATCCGGTTCTCTTTCGCGAAGAAGCTGAGTCTCTTTGCCAGTCAGGTATCGACTTGAAAAAGGTGCTTAAAATTTCAAAAAAAGTTCACCTTATTATGCCGACACATCGCCTGCTCGATGCTGCTAATGAACTATTAAAAGGAGATGCCAAAATTGGTACTACAGGCAAAGGTATTGGTCCAACATACACCGATAAGATCGGTCGTAATGGTATCCGTGTTGGTGATATCCTTCTTGATTTCGATGCCAAATATGAGATTGCTAAAGAAAAACATCTCAAAATGCTTGAGGCTCTTACCGGTAGTCGCCCGAATATAAATGATGCCGAAGCTAAATGGTTCGATGCTATACAGTATCTCAAAGAGTATCAGTTGATTGATAGTGAACATTATATCAATAAATTGATTAACGATGGAAAGTCTGTGCTTTGTGAGGGTGCGCAAGGCAGCCTTCTTGATGTTGATTTTGGCTCTTATCCATTCGTAACGTCTTCCAACACCATATGTGCCGGTGCTTGTACCGGACTTGGTGTCGCTCCATCCAAAATAGGTGAAGTTTATGGTATTTTCAAGGCTTATTGTACCCGTGTCGGCAGCGGACCTTTCCCTACTGAGCTTTTTGATGAAACAGGTAAAAAAATTCGTCAGATAGGTCATGAATATGGTGCAGTTACTGGACGGGAACGCCGCTGTGGTTGGATCGACCTTGTCGCACTCCGCTACACCATTATGCTAAATGGTGTGACACAACTTATTATGATGAAAAGTGATGTGCTCGACACATTCCCCGTTATTAAGGCGTGTACCGCATATTCCACTCCTGATGGCGTAATTTCAGATTTTCCGTATAATATTGATAACAATATCTCTCCGATTTATACTGAATTGCCCGGATGGAACACCGATTTGTCAAAAGCCACTTCACCCGAGGATTTCCCGAAAGAATTTAACGATTACATTCATTTCCTGGAAAAAGAATTAAGTGTGCCCATCACAATTGTTTCGGTTGGACCCGACCGAACTCAAACCATCATTAGAAAATAATTAACTCTTATATTTATATCGATTATGGCAAAAATTAAACCATTCAAGGGCATTCGCCCTCCTAAACAGTTGGTCACTAAAGTGGCTTCTCGCCCGTATGATGTCCTAAACTCTGAAGAAGCTCGCATCGAAGCCGACGGCAATCCGATGTCGCTTTACCATATCATCAAACCGGAAATTGATTTTGAACCGGGCACAGATGAACACGATCCTAAAGTTTACGACCGTGCTGTTGATAATTTCAATGCTTTCCAAAAAAATGGTTGGCTCGTTCAGGATGATAAAGAATATTACTATCTGTATGCTCAAACAATGAATGGTCGCACGCAGTATGGTTTCGTTGTCGCAGCTAATGTTGACGACTATATGACTGGAAAAATCAAAAAACATGAACTTACTCGACGCGACAAAGAAGAAGACCGCATGAAACATGTCCGTATCAATAATGCTAATATTGAACCGGTATTTTTTGCTTTCCCTGATAATGCAAAATTGCAGAAGATTATCGATAATGTCAGCGCCAACCAACCGGAATATGACTTTGTAGCACCGGATGGTTTCGGTCATCATTTTTGGGTTATTAACGACGAAGATACTATTAACGAGATAACAGGTATCTTCGCTGATATACCATACCTCTACATTGCGGATGGTCACCATCGTACAGTCGCTGCTGCGCTTGTTGGTCATGAAAAAGCTCTCAACAATCCGAATCACACTGGCGATGAAGAATACAATTATTTCCTTGCAGTTTGTTTCCCGGAATCACATCTCAAAATTATCGACTATAATCGCGTCGTTAAAGACCTTAATGGACTAACTCCACAACAATTCTTGGATGCGGTTGCACGCAATTTCGATGTTAAACCTATGGGCAATGATATTTACACGCCACAGGCTTTGCATAATTTCTCACTGTATTTAGATGGTAACTGGTATTCTCTTACAGCAAAACCGGGTACATATAATGACTCCGATCCAATTGCTGTCCTCGATGTCACTATCTCAAGCGATTTAATACTCCGCGATATCTTAGGCATTACAGATTTGCGCTCCGATAAACGCATAGACTTTGTTGGTGGTATTCGTGGTCTCGGTGAGCTCAAACGTCGTGTTGATTCTGGTGAAATGGTTATGGCTCTTGCTTTATATCCTGTTACCATGAAACAAATTATGGATATAGCTGATACAGGAAATATTATGCCACCTAAAACCACCTGGTTCGAACCAAAACTGCGTTCAGGCATCGTTATCCACAAACTTGACTGATATCATACTTATATGATTGCTGATACCGGGCAAATTCCATATTTTACACAGCAGGAACGCACACAAGTGCTGCGCGATGTTCGCGTGATACGAAACTTGTGTGCCGATGTGTGTCTTGAGTCCGATTACTTCAATGTTAGAACTCTTATCACAAATGCTGTAAACGCCCGGTATTGTCGTCGCGACAAATACGGCATTAATCCTACTGTTCGTAATCTTGCCACGGCGAGGCTCATTGCCGAAATGATCGAGCCCGACCGCAATATGATTATTGCCACGTTGCTATATTCGCTGTGTGGAAGCGATAACTTTATTGATATCGCTTCCACTTTTGGCGAAGATGTCAACAGCCTTGTTAATGGAATGCATAAAGTCTCACAACTTTATAAAAAACAGGCTGCTGTAAAAAATGAGAATTTTCGCAATCTTCTCCTTACTTTTGCCGAAGATATCCGCGTAATTCTCATTATGATTGTCGATAGACTTTGTTTGATGCGCATGATTAACAGACACCCCGACACTGCTTTCGTGCGCGATAAAGCTTCCGAAGCGTTATATCTTTATGCGCCATTGGCACACCGTTTGGGATTATATGCTATCAAATCTGAGCTGGAAGATTTATCGCTTAAATACACGAATCGTGACATATATACCCAAATCGCCCGAAAATTAAACGAGACAAAATCCAAACGCGATGAGTATATTGCCAATTTTATCGAACCGGTTAAGCGTAAACTCAACGAACACGGGCTTCGCTATGAAATAAAAGGACGCACAAAGTCAATATATTCCATTTGGAATAAAATTAAAAAGCAAAATGTGGATATCGACCACATCTATGATCTTTTTGCAATTCGTGTAATAATCGATACACCACCTCAGCGCGAAAAAATTGACTGTTGGCTCGCTTATTCTGTTATTGTTGACATGTATAGGAGCAATCCTTCTCGTATGAAGGATTGGCTAACAATCCCCAAATCCAACGGTTATGAATCTCTTCACACCACTGTGTACGGTCCTGATGACAGGTGGGTCGAAGTGCAGATTCGCTCCAAGAGAATGGATGATATTGCCGAACGAGGACTCGCTGCACATTGGAAATATAAAGGAGGAAAAGCCGAACAAAATCTTGATATGTGGATGAACAATGTGAGAGATATGCTTGAAGCTGCCGAAGCCGGCACATCCGAACTCATGAAGGGCATCAAGATGGATGTTTATAATAAAGAAGTATTTGCATTTTCTCCAAAAGGTGATCTTTATCGATTGCCATTAGGTGCCACTATTTTGGATTTCGCATTCCAGATTCATTCAAAATTAGGATGCACATGCGTCGGTGGGTTAGTGGATGGTAAAAATCAAAAACTGAATTATAAAATTAAAAGTGGCGACACTATAGAAATTCTCACATCTGCCAATCAGTCACCAAAGCAGGATTGGCTTAATTTCGTAGTTACCTCAAAAGCTCGCAATAAAATCCGCCAAACAATTTCGGAAATCAAAAATAAAGCCGCCGATTTGGGGAAGGAACTCGTAATGCGTCGATTTAAAAATCGAAAAATAGAAATTGATGATAAGTTCCTTATGCTGCTAATCAAAAAAAGCGGATTTAAATCTGTGATTGATTTTTATGCAGAAGTAGCGGCTGAGCACTTGGATGTTAATGTCCTGATTGAACGCTATCTGGAACTTGTGGCAGAGCGTTCACATCCACTCGAGGCACGTTCCGCCAACGAATTTTCTATTCTTGATACCACGCCAACTTCAGGTGTTACAGATGTTCTCGTTATTGGTGAAGATATCAAAGGAATTAATTACAAACTCGCTCGTTGTTGCAACCCGATTTATGGCGACAAAATTGTTGGTTTTGTTTCGAGCGAAGGCGTTATCAAAATTCACCGCGCCGACTGTGCCAATGCACACCATCTGTATGCCAAATATCCATATCGGCAGATAGATACGCGATGGAGCGGTAAATGTGGCTCTCAATATGCTGTTACTCTGAATGTAGTGGGACGCGACGATATAGGCATTGTTACCAACATCACCTCAGTAATTTCTAAAACAGCAAACACAGCTTTGCGCAACATTAGTATTGATTCACACGACGGTCTATTCTCAGGTATGCTCGTTATTGGTGTGAGCGATATAGGCATTTTAAATGATTTGATTAAAAAAATTAAGGCTATAAAAGGAGTTAAAGATGTTCAAAGAAATAATTAGTTTTAAGGCTGTTATCATCGCCTGTTCGATTCTTCTGTCATATATGTTTGTCAGTTGTGATTCCTCCGACTCGCAAGCTCGTCAATTACTGTCTCAGGCAAATTCTGCATTTCAATCAGGTCAATATACATCTGCGATTACCTTGCTCGATTCATTGAAAAAGAATTATCCGACGGATATCGACGCTCAAAAATCAGCTATGTATCTCCGCACTCTTGCCGACGAACAAATAATAATCAGACAAATTCAAGAAAACGATTCTGCACTCGTCAACTCCGAGAAAAATGTGGCGGCAATGATACAAAAATTCACATTTATCAAAGATACTGACATGGTCGAAGGCTACACCGTTAATAATTCTGCAAAAACCAATCCTCTCGTTAATCGCACAGGTCTTGAAGCACGTATTGATGAACGAGCCAATTTATACCTCGTTTCGCTCCTCAATGGCAATAAAGCCAATCATGATAGGGTAGAAGTGGTTAATGGTGTCGAGTTTGCCACTACTGAAGCAGTTCCCTACAATGGCTCTTCCAATTACCGATTCAATGTGGCAGGGGTAAATAATGAAATGGTAACATTTCGAGGAGGCAAAGCAGACACACTCTGCATGTTCGTAGCAAACAA
The DNA here is from genome assembly GCA_022509045.1 of Muribaculaceae bacterium. Lineage (GTDB taxonomy): Bacteria > Bacteroidota > Bacteroidia > Bacteroidales > Muribaculaceae > JAFLTZ01. Next base: position 17,587 of record JAFLTZ010000031.1, read on the forward strand.
CCGCAATGCCAAACTCAAAATTAATTTCATAGGAGATAAAAAAATCTCTCAACCACTGTCCGCGTCCGATGCCAAAGCAATTGCCGACACATATCAATATGCACGCGCACTTCAGACAAATCGAGAAGCCAACGATATGAAAAAATATCTCGACGCGAAACTGCAAATCACACGCCAACAAAAAGACAAAACCGCAAAATACGCCCCCAAATAATAACCGAATCTCATTGTAAAAATATTACGCTTCTGTTCTTTGCGACCGATGTCTGAGCCCAGCTGACATCAACTATCTTGCTATTTGATATACGCTTACTTATTTCCCTTCGTATAATTGAGCGATATGAATTCAGGGTCGTAGGCTTATAATTTTTAATGTAGTTTTTGGGCTATAGGAAAATTTTATTACTTTTGCACTAACAATATTGTTAGTCAGTATTGGCGGTGTAAAAATCAAAATTATATGACACAAAAAATTTCAACACAAAATATTGGGCAAAATACTGAGCAGAAGATAATTGAAGCATCACAGGCGGAATTCATGCTGAAAGGTTTTGCCGGAGCACGTACTACTGCAATCGCGGAAAAGGCTGGTGTTACCCATGCCATGTTTCATTATTATTTCCGCACGAAAGAAAAAATTTTTGAGAAGATTATCTCGCAGAAATTGGAATTATTGGCCTCTTTGATTAAAGATTCAATCATTTCCGGGAATTATCCTTTAGAAGATAAACTTCGACACATCATTG
>JAFLTZ010000032.1 GCA_022509045.1 Muribaculaceae bacterium
AATATGTACCTGTGCGAGGATCAATAGTTCCGGAGGTATTATACTTGGTAACAAGACCTGTGTTACCGATAGTAGTAGTAGAACCATCCTTCAGGTTCACTTTGTAAAGATTACCATTAGCAGTAGTCGCAAACAGATTACCCTTACCGTCGAAAGCACAAGTGAGCCATTGAGCACCGGAATTAACTGTTGAAATCTCAGTTACATTAAAGTTTTTGTCGATAGAAGAAAATACGATAGCAGTACCTTCTTTATTATAGAAATGTCCGTAAGCCAATCCGGATACCACATCGTATGAACAACAAAGAGCACGTGTACTCAAACCTTTAGTACTTAACACCGATGTACTCTTTGTCTGAGCCCAAGTGCTTGCATTATATGTACGGTTATATACATAAGTAATCGCACCTGTAGTAGCATTTGTTGTGAAATATGTAGTATAATAAACGCCGTCAGCATAGAAACCGCCACCATTAGCATAAACTAATCCGGAACTAAGACGCTTAACCGAAGCTGCTGTAGTAGGCAAATACTGCATCATGAAATTAGTAGTAGTAGTTCCAAAAGCCGACATACCGCTGCTATAACCAACGAAAGCATTGATGAATGTTGTGGATGGCGCACCGTCAATCAAAGGGATATCAGGAACAGACGCCGGAGACGTAACATTCGGGATATTCAATCCGGTAGTATAAGTAAGAGAGGGTGAAAGGAACCCTAACTTAGGCATGTCTTGTAGAGACATAATGCCATAATCCGCGTTTGTTTTCATATACGCGGGCACATCGCTTTGGCTAATGTCAACAGCAGGGCCTTGTTCAGCTAAGGTCTTGGTGGCTGTAACATTTTGAGGTAGTGCAGCAACAGCGTAAGCCGGAACAAGAACTGCAACAGCCAAAAGCGCAGACGAAATGTAAGTAAATACTTTTTTCATAAACACTTAAACACGCTCCATTATTAATTTATACAAAATTAGAAATCCGGAAACCAACGAAAAGTATGGAGCACCCTCTTCGATAATTTCCTAAACTCATTAACACTATCAATTGTAAAACCATTGCGAGACCATTCACACAACATGTCATTAAATCTCACCGGCAACTTACATATTATAACAAATGCGCCTGCAAAGTTAACATTAAAGAACATGCGAATACCAAATTTAACAAAATTTAACCATGCCCCATTAGATTACAACAACAAACCTTTACTTTGCACTTTCAAATATGCCCCACCGCATTATTTCAAAACATAAAAGACACCTTAAATGTCGGTGTCTTTTATTATTACTAATGTTAAATAATCACTATTCGTTACGGAAAATCAACTGCACACTATCGGCATCAATAACAATGGGCTTATCACGATTGATTTTTTGCGACAGTATATCTTTGGAAAGCTGATTAAGCACAAGCCGCTGTATGGCACGCTTAACAGGACGAGCACCAAATTCAGGATTATAGCCCTCCTGAGCAATGAATTTAAGAGCCGATGAGGTAATATCGAGCTTTATACCATTGTTTTCAAGCATTTTCTTGACAGCACCGATTTGCAGTGCAACAATCTCCTGAATCTGCGATTCATTAAGCGGTGTAAACATGATGACCTCATCAATACGATTCAAAAATTCCGGACGAATCTGTTGCTTCAGCAATTCCATCACTTCATTTTTTGTGGATTCAATAATCTCATTGCGATTACTGTCATTGATAACCGACATCTTTTCACGGATAAGATGCGAACCCATATTTGAAGTCATGATTATAATAGTATTTTTGAAGTTTACAAGACGCCCTTTGTTGTCGGTTAGACGACCATCATCGAGTACTTGCAGCAGAATGTTAAACACATCAGGGTGTGCCTTTTCTATTTCATCAAACAACACTACCGAATAAGGTTTACGTCTTACAGCCTCCGTGAGCTGACCACCTTCTTCATAACCGACATATCCCGGAGGTGAACCAATCAGCCTTGTAACAGAAAATTTTTCCTGATACTCGCTCATATCAATACGAGTAATCATATTTTCATCATCGAACAGATATTCGGCAAGTGCCTTGGCAAGTTCCGTTTTGCCCACCCCTGTGGTGCCGAGGAAAATAAAAGAACCAATAGGGCGTCGTGGGTCGTTAAGACCGGCACGCGAACGGCGAACTGCATCGGCAATAGCCCGAATGGCATCATCCTGACCAACCACACGGTCGTGTAGTTCAGCCTCAAGATGCAACAGTTTCTCTTTCTCAGACTGAGCCATCTTCATCACCGGAATTCCTGTCCAGCGAGAAACAATGGCAGCGATATCATCTGCATCAATTTCTTCTTTGATAAGAGCATGATCCCCTTGCATCATTTTCAATTGTTGCTGCACCTCGGCTATCTCATCCGATTTTAGCTTTATAGTAGAATATCTAATTTCTGCCACTTTGGCATAGTCTCCCTCTCGTTCGGCACGATCTGCTTCAAAATTAAGTCGTTCTATGTCAATTTTATTTTGCTGTATCTTATTGATTAGCTCTTTTTCAGCCTTCCATTTCGACGATAATAGAGACTCCTCTTCACGAAGATTTGCCAACTGCCGGTCCAAATCTTTCATTTTTTCCTGATCGTCTTCGCGCTTAATAGCTGCACGCTCAATTTCAAGTTGAGCTATTTTGCGTGATATTTCATCAAGAGCCTGTGGTACAGAATCTATTTCAAGTCGTAACTTGGAAGCAGCTTCGTCTATAAGGTCGATGGCCTTGTCGGGAAGAAAACGGTCGGTGATATAGCGCACTGAAAGTTGGACAGCGGCAACAATAGCCTCATCCTTGATGCGTACTTTATGATGATTTTCATATCGTTCTTTCAATCCACGCAATATAGCAATTGCACTCATTTCATCCGGTTCATCAATCATCACTTTTTGAAAACGTCGTTCAAGCGCCTTGTCCTTTTCAAAATATTTCTGATACTCATCGAGCGTGGTAGCACCAATACTTCTCAATTCACCACGAGCGAGAGCCGGTTTGAGAATATTTGCAGCATCCATAGCGCCTTCGCCTTTACCGGCACCCACAAGAGTATGAATTTCATCAATGAAGAGTATGATTTCGCCATCCGACTGAATAACTTCGTTTACCACGGATTTCAAGCGTTCTTCAAACTCACCCTTATACTTAGCTCCGGCGACCAATGCCCCCATATCAAGTGAATAAACTTGCTTAGTCTTCAGATTTTCCGGCACATCTCCACGCACGATACGCTGAGCGAGCCCTTCGGCTATTGCGGTTTTACCAACCCCGGGCTCACCTATAAGCATAGGATTATTTTTTGTACGTCGGCTAAGGATTTGAAGAACGCGGCGAATCTCATCATCACGCCCGATAACCGGATCAAGTTTCCCTTGACGACTTTGTTCGTTTAGGTTTATGGAATATTTGCTAAGTGCCTGATAGGAATCTTCCGCACTTTGATCGGTGACTTTTTTCCCCTGTCGCAACTCTGCCACGGCCATCGAAAGAGCCGATTCGGTAACTCCGGCATTCTTAAGGACAGTGGAGGCACTATTATTGCATAAAAATACACCTATTAATAACGTTTCCACCGTAACATATTCATCGCCCTGACGTTTAGCAAAATCAACAGCCTTTTGCAATGACTCATTCGATTCACGAGACAAATAAGGTTCATCACCACCACTTACCTTTGGCAGTGAAGAAATTTGACGTTCTATCTCATAACCAATAGTATGTTGATTAACACCGAGTTTTTGAAAAATAAATTTCACTACCGATTCTCCTTCATCAATAATAGCTTTGAGAATATGTACCGGTTCTATTGCTTGGTTTCCATTATTGCGGCACACATCGACCGCTTTTTGGATTACCTCTTGAGATTTAATTGTAAAATTATTAAAGTTCATATTATTCGTTTCTTTAGTATTAGAACAAAAATTAATCTAAAAAAGTTGTCTATTGATTTTCAAAAAGTATGCCAAAAAAATATGGAGAGATGCATTCTGCACCTTTCCATATTTCACAATTTATCTCTTATGCAGGGATTCAATTACTTAGCTTCCCATCCGAGTGCGCTTGCACCAAGCACGGCAGCATCGCTTTCTTTCAATTCAGAAAGCAACAAACGTGTTTTGCCTTTGTAGCAGAACAATGTATTCTTTTCCATAGCCTCACGAATCGGACGTGTGAGCAATTCACCGGCACGTGCCAATCCACCAAACAACACAATAGCTTCAGGAGAAGAAAAGTTGATAAAATCTGCAATTGCCTCACCAAGTATTTTTCCTGTATATTCAAAAATCTCGTTAGCTATTTTGTCACCGGCCATAGCTGCATCATAAACATCTTTTGAAGTAATATCCTCAATCTGAAGATTACGCAATAAAGATGGTTCTTTACGGATTTCAAGGAATTCGCGAGCTGTGCGAGCCACCCCGGTAGCCGAGCAATAAGTTTCCAAACAGCCTGTACGACCGCAACCGCACGCTCTGCCATTTGTGCGCTTAACAATCACATGCCCCAACTCACCGGCAAAGCCATCATGACCATACACAAGTTGTCCATTAACAACGATTCCGCTCCCCACACCTGTGCCAAGCGTAATCATTATAAAATCCTTCAATCCACGAGCAGCGCCATAGGTCATTTCACCGATAGCCGCTGCATTAGCATCATTAGTGATAGTTACCGGAATACCAAATTTAGCACTCACCATGTCTGCGAAAGGAATTACACCTCGCCACGGTAGATTTGCAGCATCTATAATCTGACCGGAAAAATAATTAGCATTAGGTGCGCCAATGCCAATACCATGAATTTTCCCAACAGCATCGTTTGCTTCAATCAAGCGCATCAACTCTGCTGAGAGTTCATTTACATAATCTTCAATTTTGCTGTGTTTAGCAGTTTTTATTGAATTTGAGGCAATCACATTGCCACGCGCATCTACTATTCCAAAAACTGTATTGGTACCACCTATATCAATACCCACTACATACGGCTTACTCATAAATATAATGTTATTTTAATAATTTAATATGAACTTTATTATAGCGCAAAGATAAAAAAATTTTTTATAGACTACTCCAAAATGAGTAAAAAAACTTTTACACCCATGATAAACTCAGATAAAAAAATTTTTACCTTTGCATCGGTTTAAAATTACAGTTATATGGCGCGAGATATAGATGAATTATCAGCTACCGTTACTCTGCTCGGGAACACGAATACAAAATACCCCACAGAATATGCACCTGAAATTCTTGAAACATTTAAGAACAAGCATCCGGAAAATGAATATCTGGTAACTTTTAATTGTCCTGAATTTACCAGTCTGTGTCCCAAAACCGGACAACCCGATTTTGCAAAGATAATAATAAACTACATTCCGCGCGAAGACATGGTGGAAAGTAAAAGTTTGAAACTATATCTGTTCAGTTTCAGAAATCATGGAGATTTTCACGAGGATTGCGTTAACATAATAATGAAGGACTTGGTGAAATTGATGAACCCTCGCTATTTGGAAGTTATAGGGATATTTACACCACGCGGTGGCATTTCAATATATCCATTTGCCAATTACGGTGACGACCAACATCAGGATATGGTGCATGCACGCATGCTTGCAGCATTCCGCAACGATTGAACGTTTATATAGAAATGATAAAGGATTCTGTAATAATATTTTCAGGGGGCATGGACTCCACAACCATGTTATACGAATATCAACACCGTATAGCACTTGCCGTGACTTTCGATTATGGCAGTAATCATAATGCGCGAGAAATAGAATGTGCCAAGCAACACTGTTTCAAATTAAATATTGAACACATCGTGATTTCTCTCGATTTTATGGCAAAATATTTTAAAAGTTCTCTGCTCAGCGGAGCCGATGACATACCGGAAGGTAGTTATAACGATGACAATATGAAATCGACAGTAGTACCATTTCGCAATGGAATTATGCTGTCAATAGCGTGCGGACTTGCTGAAAGCCGACACCTCACAACGGTAATGATGGCAAACCATTCGGGCGATCACACAGTTTATCCCGACTGCCGTCCTGAATTTGTAGATAGTATGAGCGAGGCTATGAGCAACGGCACATACGATAACATTCGTATTTCGGCGCCATATACACATTTAACAAAAGGCGACATCGCTACTATCGGGAAACGAATAGGAATCGACTATGCTACTACATATTCATGCTACAAAGGTGGTGAACTGCATTGCGGTGTGTGCGGCACATGTGTTGAGCGAAAAGAGGCACTTGCCTTTGCCAATATAAACGATACCACACCATATTTAAAATAGCCAACGATGTATTACATAACCAAAACTCTTGAAATTTCAGCAACTCACAAGCTTTCGTTGAATTATGAAAGCAAATGCAGTAATTTTCATGGTCATAACTGGATAATAACAATATATTGCAAAGCTGAAAAGTTAAATGAAAACGGAATGGTGATAGATTTTTCTAATGTGAAAGAATTTATCACCTCTGCACTCGACCACAAATGCTTAAATGACGTGTTCCCGTTCAATCCGACAGCAGAGAATATTGCACGCTGGATAGTAGAGAATGTGACACACTGCTATCGTGCCGATGTGCAAGAAAGTCGCGACAACATCGCAACATACATAGCGGAATAGGGATGCCGATGGAGATGAGAAAAGAATATAAAATCAACGAAATATTTTATTCTCTACAAGGAGAAGGACACCATACCGGTGTTCCTGCCATTTTCATAAGGTTTAGCGGTTGCAACCTTAATTGCAGTTTTTGCGATACCAACCACACCGATGGCAATATGCTAAATTCAGATGAAATATTAGCCGAAGTATCCAAATATCCGCAGGCTCAGCTCATAGTTCTCACTGGAGGAGAACCTTCACTATTCATTGATTCGGAACTTCTTACAGCTATTAAACAACACACCAATGCTATGATAGCCATTGAAACCAACGGCACACACATCATACCTCCGGAAGTGGATTGGATAACATTTTCGCCAAAAAACGGATTTTTAGGAGGCAATACACATCCTGCAATACTAACTAAATGCGACGAACTCAAAGTAGTATATTGCGGACAATCGCTTGACCAATATTTCGATATAACTGCGTCTTATTACTATTTGCAACCATGCGCCACCGGACATGCACACCTTGATATTGAAAACACACAGGCCACTATTAACGCGGTTCTTGCCGACCCGAGATGGACGTTATCTCTCCAAACGCACAAACTCACCGGCATGCGTTAAATTATTTTTGCGCATTTTTATCCACCAAACAGCATAAATGTTTGCATTTCTAATAAAAGTGTATTAACTTTGCACCGCTTTTCGTAATCTCTGGCAAGACAAGTAGCTTGTTAAATTGCGATAATACTAACATTATTAATTATTTACAGAGAAATGGACTTAATTAAGATTGCAGAAGAAGCTTTTGCAACTGCCAAAGAATATCCTGCGTTTGGCCCGGGTGATACTATCACAGTTGCATATCGCATTAAAGAAGGTAACAAAGAACGTATACAGTTGTATAAAGGTGTTGTTATCAAAATTGCCGGAGAGGGTAACAAGAAACGTTTTACAGTACGTAAAATTAGCGACAATGTTGGTGTAGAAAGAATCTTCCCGATGGATTCTCCATTCATTGACAGCATTGAAGTGAACCGCTATGGAAAGGTTCGTCGCGCAAAACTTTATTATTTACGTAAACTCACAGGCAAGAAAGCTCGCATTAAAGAACGTCGCGTGAAATAAGATTATAAATTTTCATTCTATACAAAAAGCTGCATTTCCTATCGAAAGTGCAGCTTTTTATATATGCATAAATATTGCTATCGTGTCTGCAAATATTTTTTGTATTGCTTTGTATCATTTATAATATCCAATGCCGCCTTCACTATATCATTGCGTGCATTCATCACCTTGAAATACGCTTCTTCTCCAAACACATCACGACCTATCAATGCCTTTAACTGAGCCGATATAAGCGATTTGCTTATTGCGAACTCTTCACTCACCAACTTTATACTATCGGATTCTGCCTTGTTTATCAATGATTGAAGCATATCTTCATCAACCTCAAATTTTGAAATAAAATCGTCAACATCCGCATACTGCGATTTAAGCATATTTCTATTGGCATCTACATAATCAATCGAATATTGATATAGGCACCCTGATGCAACGAGACTACGATAATACTTAGTGAATTGAATAGTGTCGAGCGGCACAAAATGGTCGGGCATTATACCTCCACCACCATAAATCACACGAGAGTTTTTTAATGTATTCACTTTCAACGAATCCGGGAAATGAATACTATCAGAGTGCATCAATTCACCTTTATTATAACGGTTTATAATATCCATACTATACTCCTCTACATCGCCTGAAGAGTATGGCTTTTGTATCGACCGTCCGGCAGGTGTGTAATATCGTGCCACCGTAAGGCGTATCATTGATTCATCCGGAAACGGTAACGGTCGTTGTACAAGACCTTTTCCGAAAGTTCGCCTACCTACAACCACGGCCCTATCCCAATCTTGAAGGGCACCGGAGAGAATTTCGCTTGCCGAGGCTGAATACTGATTCACCAACAACACAACAGGAATATCTTTAAGTGAGCCCTTCCCGTTAGCTATTTCATCATGACGTTTTGAAGCACGACCCTCAGTATAAACAATTAATTGGTCCTTATCAAGGAATTCATTTGCAATGTCTATTGCAATATTTAAATACCCTCCTCCATTGTCGGTAAGGTCAACTATCAACTGTTTCATTCCTTCCTTCTTCAGATTCTTTACAGCCTCCATAAATTCCTTATAAGAAGTGCCGGCGAATCGGCTCAAACGCACATACCCTGTTTTAGAATCAATCATATATGACGCATCTATGCTATATAGTGGAATATCATCGCGGGTTATAGTAAACGACAGTGGTTCCGGAACCGATTTACGAAGCACCGACACATTCACTTTTGAACCCTTTACACCACGCAACCGTTTCATAATTTGCGAATTTTTCATCTTAACACCTGCAATAACCGTATCGTTTACTGCAATAATCCTATCACCCGGGAGGATTCCCACTCGTTCAGAAGGTCCTCCGGCTATAGTTTGTATTACATACAATGTATCGTTATGCATATTAAACTGCACTCCAATACCGCTAAAATTCCCCTCAAGAGGTTCGTTCAGTTCACGAGTCTCTTCCGGATTTGTATATTGAGAATGTGGGTCAAGCTGTTTCAACATTGCACGTATTGCTTCTTCGGTGATTTTAGTTTCATCAACTGAATCTACATACATTTCCGCTATCACACGCTCAGTCATCCCAAGCTTTTGCCATGCACTGACTTTCGACTTATTTGTCTGTGCTCCCGCAACAAAAACAGATAGCGCTAAAAGCGCACAGATATAAATTCTCTTTATCATTGTATTTTTATATTTTTTAAATCGCCTCTTACTTGTATTGCGCTGCCATGTCGTATATATACTGAAATATCTTTTTATCCATTTCACTCAGTTGTCTATGCCGACGAGCCATCATGCGTTCTGCAATATCATAAAATTTAGAAAGCGACTCATCTACAAATCCGGAAGCTCCACCCTCGGAGAAAGAGGCAACAAAATTTCTCGGAAATCCTGCTCCATATACATTAACGCCAACTCCCAACACTGTAGCTGTATTAAACATACAATTTATACCTGCCTTAGAATGGTCTCCCATTATTAAACCACAAAATTGTAATCCGGTCCTCAAAAAGCGCTGAGCAGGATAATTCCACAATTTAATTTCCGTATAATCATTTTTAAGATTGGATGCAGTTGTTCCTCCACCAATATTACACCACTCTCCTATTACAGCATTACCAAGAAATCCGTCATGAGCTTTATTGCTATATCCAAGCATCATAACATTATTAATTTCTCCTCCCACTTTGCAATATGGTCCAAGGGTGGTTGCCCCGACTATTCTGGTTCCCATATTAACTACCGCATTTTCGCATATGGCAAAAGGTGCCCTTATTGCAGAGCCCTCCATTATTTCGGCATTGCGCCCCACATATATCGGACCATTATTCACATTTAAGTATGTACCTTCCACAGATGCTCCGGGCTCAATAAATATTTTCGACAATCCGTCAGGATATTGGAGAATTCCAATAATTGTGTTTGTGCCACTCACCGATTGCGATGCGCGACCGGTAGTAATTTTTCTAAAATCTCGTTCAAGCGCTTCGCCATTCTTCATGAAAATATCATAAAGCATCCTTATTTCAAGCAAAGGCTTTGAGTATTCTTTTACAGCGATATAATCTGAATTACGAAAACCCTTCAAATCGCCGTGGTAAGCTATAACTTCATCTCCTGACTTAAGAGCTTCGCCTACATTAAGATTATTTATAACTTGCACCAACGATTTATCCGGAGCTATATGACCGGCAATGAACAACGACTCCTTGTCAGCCCCTGTTAACTGAAACTTTTCACTTAAATATTCCTGCGTATAATGTGAAATAATTGCATTTGGAAATTCCCTTTGCCACTTCTCGGTAAATGTAAGAATTCCAAATCGAATTTCCGCTACAGGGCGTGTATATGTGAGAGGTAAGAGATTTCCTCTCACCACATCAGAATCGTATAAAATAATATTATCGGTCATGTTTTATCGTATAGCGTTAATCACATCGAGCATAGATTGCAATTGTGCACGAACGTCTTTAAGTCGATTTATAACTTCCGAACGCTGAGATACATTCTTTCTGTTTATCTTAATCTGTTGTTGTGCGGCATCGAGTTTCAACCCTTTCTCTTTTACCAAGTAATAGATCATTCTTATAACTTCCACATCTTCAGGAGTATAAAATCGCGTATTACCGGCATTACGTTTCGGGCGTATAATTGTAAACTGTTTTTCCCAAAATCGTAATGTTGATGCAGGCACGTTAAGCAACTCTGCAACTTCGCCTATCTTATAATATTTTTTCGAGAATTCTTCCATAACATCATCAATCCATTACATGACCGGCATTCTCAGCCTGGCGAATAAGCTCGCCCTATTGGTCGGGGGTTATATCAAGAAAATAATAATTAATCGGATTTTGAGGATAGCCTTTATATCTCACCTCATAGTGCAAATGCGGGCCGGTGGATTTTCCGGTATTTCCTACTTCACCTATTTTATCTCCACGTTTCACTTGTTGTCCTGTAGTTACATTAATTCTGCTCAAATGTGCATAGCGCGTAAGATAGTTATATCCATGGTCGATATCTACACAGTTGCCATAACCACTATTCCACCCGGCCGATACAACTTTGCCTGCACCGGTTGCATATACTTTTGTCCCGATATTTGCAGCAAAATCAAGCCCTTCATGGAATTTACCGATTCCATATACCGGGTCACGTCTGTATCCATAACCTGACGCCATCTGTTTCATATCTTTTTCTGCAATCGGTTGTATAGCCGGGATATTATTTATTCTGTCGTGCTGCCGTTGAGCCATTTCAAACAACTCATCGTAAGACTTAATTTGTGAATACAACATTCTGTCAATCCTATCCATCTTTTTCGTAGTATTAACCACTAATGACGCATCATTAAGACGACTTAATTCTCTGTATCGAGCTTCATTGTCAAGTCCTGCATAACGTTTTGCCACGCTTACCGGCTCGGCCTGCATCATTGCACGATAAAAATTATCATCACGCTGTCGCAAATCCTCAAGCACTTGCAGCGAGCTGCTTAACCGCGTATTGAGAGCGCTGTATTGCGCTTTCAGTTCTATATTCTCAAGTTTAAGTTGTTTTTCTCTCGGGAAGTCAATCCAATAATATACAATCAAGAAGAACGCCATACCCAACACCACGCCAAGACCTAAATGACGCAGTACGATAACGAATCGTTGCCGCGGTGTTAAAGTTACCCTTTCATATATTCCGGTATCTTCGTTATATCTGTAATAGTTTTTTTTTCTCATTTGGCGTTGGTTTAATTTTGCACTTGCAAATTTAGTAAAAATAGTGTAATTTTGTAATAAAATATCAAAACGTACAAACTAATGCTCACAGCAAAAGAAATACGGAATTCATTTAAGGAATTCTTCAAAGAGAGAGGACACATAATTGTGCCTTCTGCTCCTATGGTTATCAAAGATGATCCGACATTGATGTTTACCAATGCCGGGATGAACCAATTTAAAGATATCATATTAGGAAATGCTCCTATTAAATACCGACGAGTAGCCGATTCTCAAAAGTGCCTTCGTGTAAGTGGCAAGCACAACGACCTTGAAGAAGTCGGACACGACACTTATCACCACACCATGTTTGAAATGCTTGGCAATTGGTCGTTTGGCGATTATTTCAAAAAGGAAGCAATATCATGGGCTTGGGAATATCTCGTCGATGTGCTAAAAATCAATCCCGAACGGCTTTATGCAACCGTATTTGAAGGTTATGCCCCGGAAGGGTTAGACCGAGACAATGAGGCAGCCGAAATTTGGGCTAAATTTTTACCTGAAGACCACATTATCAATGGCAATCGTCATGACAATTTTTGGGAAATGGGTGAGGTTGGCCCATGTGGACCTTGCTCGGAAGTTCATATCGATTTACGCTCTGACGAAGAACGTGCTCAAATTCCGGGAAGAGAGTTGGTAAACCAATCCAACCCGTTAGTAATTGAGATTTGGAATTTAGTGTTTATGCAATACAATCGCAAAGCGGATAGTTCTCTTGAACCGTTGCCAAACAAAGTCATAGACACCGGAATGGGATTTGAACGCTTATGCATGGCTCTTCAAGGTAAACGTTCAAACTACGATACTGATGTATTTCAGCCACTTATTAGTAAAACAGCTGAGATTTCAGGGAAAAAATATGGAGAAACTGCTGATGTTGACGTAGCTATGCGCGTAGTTTCCGACCATGTCAGAACAATAGCATTTTCCATCGCCGATTCACAACTTCCATCCAATGCAAAAGCCGGGTATGTAATTCGCCGCATACTACGCCGCGCTGTCAGATATGGATACACATTCTTGCAAATCAAAGAGGCATTCATGTACAAGCTAATCGACACTTTGATTCTGTCGATGGGCGAAGCATATCCTGAACTTGTGGCTCAATCCGAACTCATCAAAAAGGTCATCAAAGAAGAAGAAGATGCCTTCCTCCGCACTCTTGATACAGGGATGAAACTGATTGATAAGGTTATTGCTGAAGCTAAAAATTCAGGGAAATCTGAAATCAGCGGCACCGATGCTTTCACTTTATACGACACATACGGTTTTCCTCTCGACTTAACCGAGCTTATCCTCAAAGAAAACAATATGACTGTGAATGTTAAAGAGTTTGATGAGGAAATGGCAAAACAAAAACAAAGAGCTCGAAATGCTGCTGCCGTTGAAACCGGCGATTGGATTGAGGTTTCTGCAGGAGACCCACAATTTGTTGGTTATGACCTCACTGAAGTTGATACTGAAATCCTTCGTTACCGTAAAATAAAACAAAAGAATAACGAATATTATCAAATAGTACTCTCACGCACACCTTTTTATGCCGAAATGGGTGGTCAAGTTGGCGACAAAGGCACTCTCACCGCCGGGAATGATGTGATTGAAATTTTTGATACTAAACGTGAAAATAATCTCGGAGTACATCTTGCAAAAAAAATACCCTCTGACATATATGCTACATTTCATGCCAAGATAGATATTGCAGCTCGCAATGCTACAGCAGCCAATCATACCGCTACACATTTATTGCACGAAGCGCTGAGAGAGGTACTTGGATCGCATGTAGAGCAAAAAGGTTCTTTTGTATCTCCCGATGTTTTAAGATTTGACTTTTCTCATTTCCAAAAGCTAACACAAGAAGAGATTCGTAAAGTCGAAAAGTTGGCAAATGAAAAAGTCCGTATGGCAATTCCTCGCTGCGAACGTCGTAACGTACCTATTGAAGAAGCTCGTAATATGGGAGCCATGGCTTTGTTTGGTGAAAAATATGGCGACGAAGTGCGTGTAATTAAATATGGTTCTTCAATCGAGTTGTGTGGTGGCACACACGTAGATAACACCGGCAACATTGGAATGATTAAAATTGTATCTGAAAGCAGTATTGCCGCTGGAATTCGTCGTATTGAAGCTATCACAGGAGAACGCGTTGAAAAATCATTCTATGCAGTTGAAGACACAATAAAGGCTGTAAGTGAATTATTAAACAATGCGCCCAACGTGCTTGCGGCTGTACAAAAATCAATACAAGAAAATGCCATTCTTCGAAAGCAAGCTGAGGAATATTTTGCCGAGAAAGTAAAACTCACCAAATCAGAATTGGAAAAACGCATTGTAAACATTGATGGCATAAATGTTATAGAATGTAATGGCCCTCTTGTTTCTGAATTGGTCAAAGGTGTAGCATTCAGCATTAAAGCCGACAATCCAACCAACACTGCGTTTATTGCCGCTACTCGCGAAATGGGGAAACCTATGCTCACCGTGTACCTTTCCGATGACCTCGTTAAGGCTGGAAAAAATGCAGGTAACATTGTGCGCGAAGCTGCTAAAGAAATTAAAGGTGGCGGTGGCGGACAACCTCACTTTGCCCAAGCCGGAGGTAAAGACATTGACGGTCTTGCTCGCGCTATGACTGTAATGAAAAATCTTTTATTAGCTAAATAATTTTCATATCGTATTATCATGGATAAGCCAAATAGTTTTGTTTCTATTTCAGATATGACAAAAGAGGATATTTTGAATCTTCTTGCCGACGCCGACTATTTTGAGAGCAACCCAAACAGTAGAATCCTACAAGGCAAAGTTGCAGCTACTCTGTTCTTTGAACCTTCTACACGCACTCGCCTTAGTTTTGAAACTGCTGTCAACAGACTTGGTGGGCGGGTAATCGGGTTTTCCGATGCCAGCACTACAAGTTCTTCTAAAGGCGAATCTTTGAAAGATACCATCATGATGGTCAGCAATTATGCCGATATTATTATTATGAGGCATTATCTTGAAGGTGCGGCTCAATATGCGTCAGAGATTTCTCCTGTGCCAATTGTTAATGCCGGAGATGGCGCAAATCAGCATCCTTCGCAAACCATGCTTGATCTATACTCCATCTATAAAACACAGGGCACTCTCGACGGATTGACCATCACGCTTGTGGGTGACTTAAAGTATGGTCGCACCGTACATTCTATGCTTCAAGCCATGAAGCATTTTAATTCAAAATTTGTATTTGTTGCATGCAAAGAGCTTGCCATGCCGGTGGAATACAAAGAATTCTGCGATGCCAATGGCATTGAATACGTCGAAACAACTGAGTTCTCTCCTGACGTTATCAATAATAGCGATATAATTTACATGACTCGCGTACAACGCGAGCGATTTTCCGATCTTGAGGAATATGAACGAGTTAAAGATTTATATGCTCTGCACAATTCGATGCTCGACAACAGCAAACCGAATCTCAAGATTTTGCACCCGCTACCGCGTGTCAATGAAATCGCCTACGATGTTGATAATAACACAAAAGCATACTATTTCCAACAAGCTAAGAATGGACTCTACGCACGCCAGGCTATTATATGCAATGTATTAGGCGTCGAAATCCCACGTAAAAATTCTTAAACAGTACATATATGGCTGATACTAAAAAAGAACTTGCCGTCGCTGCTCTTGAAAATGGCACTGTAATTGACCATATTCCATCTGATGTTTTGTTTCAGGTAGCAGAAATTTTACAGATTTCAAAAATTAATACCGGGGTTACTATCGGCAATAATCTCGATAGTAAACGTATGGGCAAAAAAGGTATTATCAAGGTGGCTGATGTGTTTTTCCCGCAAGAAACTCTCAACCGTATTGCAGTGATTGCACCAAATGCAAAAATCAATCTGATTCGCAATTATGAGATTGTTTCCAAATATCACGTAGAGCTCAAAGATGAAATCTGTGATATTGTTAAATGCAATAACCCGAAATGTATCTCAAATAATGAACCTATGATTACTCGATTCCGCGTGCTTGATAGAAATAATATCGAACTTCAGTGTCGCTATTGTGGTAAAAAAGTAAACGGAACGAATATTATACTAAAATAATATACATATCTATATCAATATATTATGAAAGAGTGTTGGAAACCAGGAACTATGGTTTATCCCATTCCGGCAGTGCTTGTAAGTTGTGGAACAGAACCATCGGAATACAATCTTGTCACTGTAGCATGGACCGGTACCATCAACTCCGACCCTCCTATGTGCTATATTTCACTACGTAAGTCGCGATATAGCCATGAAATTATATCACGCACACGTCAGTTCACAATCAATCTCACTAACGCTCCATTGGCAAAAGCAACCGATTGGTGTGGCGTAAAATCCGGGCGAGACGTTAACAAATGGGACTCCATGCATCTCACACCTCAACCGGGTGTAATGGTTGATTGCCCCTATGTGTCGGAATCGCCGCTCTCTATAGAATGTATAGTAAAAAATATCATCCCATTAGGCTCTCACGATATGTTTATAGCCGACGTGGTAAATGTTATCGCTGAAACCGATTTTATTGATACAACGACCGGAGCATTCAATCTTGAAAAGGCGGATATGCTTGTTTTTTGCCACGGTGCATATTATCACATGGGTAAGAAAATCGGTAAATTCGGATGGAGCGTATCTAAAAAGAAAAAATAATAATAACTAATATATATCAATATGCAGTCTAACGATATCATTTTCGACATTATTGAGCGTGAACATCAACGCCAAAAGAAAGGTATTGAACTCATTGCTTCTGAAAACTTTGTAAGCGATAACGTAATGCGCGCTATGGGCTCATGCCTCACTAACAAATATGCAGAAGGCTATCCCGGCAAACGCTATTATGGCGGTTGCGAAGTGGTTGATGAATCTGAGAACATTGCCATCGAACGCCTTAAGCAGCTTTTTGGTGCTAAGTGGGCTAATGTACAACCTCATTCCGGAGCACAAGCCAATATGGCTGTGTTTATGGCAGTTTTAAAACCGGGAGATAAATTCATGGGATTAAATCTTTCTCATGGAGGTCACCTTTCACATGGTTCGCCTGTAAACTTCTCTGGTCTGGTATTCAATGCTGTAGAGTATAATGTAACTCCCGACACAAATCTCATTGACTACGACCAAATGGAGGAAGTTGCTCGTCGCGAACGTCCGAAACTAATCGTAGGTGGTGCCAGCGCATATTCTCGTGAATGGGATTCTGCCCGCATTCGTAAAATTGCCGACGAAATTGGCGCTATCTTTATGTTCGACATGGCTCATCCTGCTGGGCTTATAGCTGCCGGGCTTCTTGAAAATCCCGTAAAATATGCACATGTTGTTACATCTACTACTCATAAAACTCTCCGTGGGCCTCGTGGTGGCGTAATTATGATGGGTGAAGATTTTGATAATCCTTGGGGGAAAACTACACCTAAAGGTGAAATCAAAAAAATGTCATCATTATTGGATTCTGCTGTATTCCCGGGCGTACAAGGGGGTCCGCTTGAGCATGTAATTGCGGCTAAAGCTGTCGCTTTTGGTGAAGCACTCCAACCGGAATTCAAGGCTTATCAAGAACAGGTGCGTAAAAATGCCAAAGCTATGGCACAGGCCCTTTCCGATAAAGGATATAAAATCGTTTCCGGTGGCACCGACAACCATTGTATTCTTGTGGATCTTCGCACTAAGTTCCCGGACCTCACTGGTAAAGTTGCTGAAAAAGTGCTTGTTGCAAGCGATATTACTGCCAATAAAAACATGGTGCCTTTTGACACTCGTTCTCCATTCCAAACATCAGGGATTCGTCTTGGCACACCGGCTATCACCACACGAGGGGCCAAAGAGCCTCTAATGGGTGAGATTGTCGAAATGATTGATACTGTACTTTCCAACCCGGAAAATGAATCTATCATTAAGAGTGTGAGAGAGAAAGTCAACGGTATTATGAATGACTATCCTATGTTTGCTTGG
>JAFLTZ010000033.1 GCA_022509045.1 Muribaculaceae bacterium
GAATCAATAACAGGTCAGATAAACGTGGAATTTTTGAAACCACAGACCGACCAATCCTTTACAGGAAATGGATATGTGGATATATTCGGTAAAGCAGAGTTAAATGCCGTCGGCAACGTGCATCTCAACAATCGTTGGTCAACGGGACTTTTACTTCATGCTGAAAATGGTTTTGTTTCTCACGACGGCAACAGCGACGGTTTTATTGATTTGCCACGAATAAAGCAATTTGCCGGGATGAATCGTTGGGCATATATCAGCGACAAATATATATTTCAGGCAGGAGTGAACTTCCTTGCTGAAAATCGCTTGAGTGGTCAGGACACACACCATTCAGAGAATCATTTAGGGCACGAGCCATTTAAAATCAGCATTGATACTCGTCGTTGGGAATTTTTTACCAAAAATGCATATATCATTGATGCGGAAAACGAGAACAATTTAGCATTGATATTATCGGGGTCTTTTCACTCGGAAAATTCAAAATTTGGCGCAAAACTATGTGATATAGCCCAAGATAATGTATATGCATCGTTGATATATGAACGTAATTGGAATGATGGATTGCATGCACTATCTGCCGGCTTGAGTATGAATTACGACCGATATGATATTGGTATGTTATTGAGTCCGAGTATGGATAAAGTTCCAAACTGCTTTATTGAAAAAGAAACAACCCCGGGAGCTTATGTACAATATACTTTTAATTTGAATTCATCGCTGATTTTGATGGGCGGTTTCAGATATGACCATAGTTCACAGTATGGGTCGATGTTTACACCTCGTGTACATGCCAGGTGGAATCTCTTTAATGGTGCATTATCGTTGTATGGTTCTGTAGGGCGCGGTTATAGATCTCCTCATGTGTATGCTGATACGCGTTTTTACATGGCTTCTTCACGAGCACATATTGTAATGGATAATATTACACAAGAGATTGCCATGAACTATGGAGGCGGGTTGTCAGGAATGGTTAGCTTATTTAATCGTCCGCTCAATTACAATGCAGAATTTTATTACACGCGATTTAATCATCAGATGCTTACAGATGTGGATACAAATCCACATGCCGTCATCATTAAAGATTCTGAAAACAATCATAATTTTTCGCGCGCATTCCAGGTTGATGTATCATATCCGATAATCTCTGAACTTACTTTTACAATGGCATACCGTTTCACTGATGTAAAAGCTGATTATGGTTACGGATTAGTGTCAAAACCATTAATGTCGAAAAATAAAGGGCTGTTTTCTGTAAGTTGGGCACCAATGATGGGAAAATGGCAAATAGATGCTACGCTTGCCGTCAATGGCAAGGGGAGAATGCCAACTCCATATCAGCTTGAAGATGGCTCAATGTCGTGGAATACTACGTATAAAACATTTCCACAACTTAGTGCGCAGATTACACGTGAATTTCGTAATTGGTCGATATACATAGGTGGAGAGAATCTCACCGGATATCGCCAACCCACACCAATTATTGATGCTTCAAATCCGTGGGGTAGTAATTTTGATGCAACTATGGTGTATGGCCCTGTTCATGGTGCAATGATTTACGCCGGATTCCGGTATAATTTTACGAAATATTAACTGTTTATATAATTAATAACTATTTTTGAAAAATGAGATTCCTTATATCTATTGCATTATTAATGTCATCGTTTATGGTTTTTGCCGGAGGCAAAACTACTGAAGTATTTACGCTTGACCATCAAATGGCACCGACATGCCAGAAGAAAATAACTGCTAATTTGCGCTTTGAGAAAGGAATAGTGAAGATAGAAACCTCTCTAAAGGAAAACACTATCACAATTACATACGATAATGAAAAAACAAATACCGAGCAGATAATAAAGGCATTTAAGAAAATAAAATTTAATGCTTTTGTAGTGAAGCCGGAATCAGAAAGTCGTGCAGAGGACAACAAAAAATAGTCGATAAAACTAACCATTTTTTGAATGTTAAGAATCCTACATTACATACAATGTATTTTGGTGTTACTTTTGTCGATTATGATTCCCGGTTGCAATAGCGAGGATATTCCGATTGAAGATGAAGTAACACCCCAAATTATTTTCTTGTTTTCGCCGGGAGGCCTGGGCGATATGAGTTATAATGACTGTATTCTTGAAGGAGTACAGCAATTTAAAAAGCAAAACCCGGTTATTGATATCTATATTTATTCTCCAAATTCATTGGAGGAAGCAGAACGTATTTTTTCAGATTGGCTAATACGTCCGGAAAGTAATATACCGGTGCTTTTTACATTAGCCAGTAGCGACTACGAACCGATGGCAGAAAAGTATCTTAAGGAACACAGTCTGACAGCCAATAAGAGTATTCTTTTATTTGAAAGTCGGAAGCGATATGCCGATGAAAAAATCCATACGTTTCAGATTTCGATGTTTGGTGCGTCATACCTTGCAGGGGTGGTGGCGTGGCATTGTGCGGCCGGGAAAAAAAGTCTGGTGTTGCTTGCAAATGATTCCGATGGCCCGATTGCCGTAGCTAAGGATGGTTTTATAGCAGGCTATGGTAGCGACTGTGATATACAGTATCTTGCCGATGATTGGACCGGATATGTTTCAGCTGCACTCGCATATCGGAATATGAGTACGTGGTCGTTGGATTATGGCTATATCTTTCCCGTTGCCGGTGGTTCAAATGCCGGAATATACCGTTATTCGCGTGAATTTGACGATGCCCCGTTTCTCGCGGGTATGGATATAGATCAATCGAGCCTTTCTACAAAAATAACGGGTTCGGTGATTAAACGTATAGATGTGGTTATATGCCACTACCTCACGGAATGGGTGCAAACAGGTGTAATGCCTGATTCGCAATTGTATGGATTGGCTGACGGATATTCCGATTGGCTTCTTGCGCCATTGTATGGTGCGGATTTTAACGAAATAGTGGAAAATTCTCGCCGGCAGGCAATAGCTATGGAGAAAGCTTATTATGAAAATAACGAGATATAATTTATTGTTGGTTCTGCTGTGCTTGTTCGGCTGCACGGACGATGATTCATTGCGAGATGGTAACGATAAGCAATGGATTGAAAAGACTATAGCAGTCGTGTTGCCAATGGAGAAAGGTTTGGATGAGCATTGGTATAGAAGTTTCGGAATGTTTGCCGAGAACTTTGAGCGTGCGTTCAAAGGATACGATGTTGGAATTAAACTTCGTTTTGAGTATTTCGACGAATCTACGGAAGATATATCCGAACTTGCAGAGAAAATCGCATATAACGATGATTATTATGCTGTTATTGGTGGGCTATATTCATCTGATGCGGCTTTACTCGCATCACAGCTAACTCGCGTAGGAAAAACACTTTTCACGGTAGCAACTTCTGAAGAGCTTGTGAGAGCCTATGCCTGGTCCGGTTATTTGTGGGCTATGACTGAAACTGATATCACACAATGCGAAGTGTTGTTGTCGAAGGTGGTTAATTATGGAGGAAACAGCGTGGCTCTTATTGCCAAAAGAGATGATATATATGGAAAAACATTTATTGATTGGTTCGCATTTCAAGCCAAAGAATTGGGGCTTGAAAACAAAGGTGTATTTGCTTACGATGAATATTCCCTTGAAGAAATGTCGCGCCAAGCTATGCAATCGGGAGCTGAATATGTGATTTGTGTGCCTTCTGAAATTGATGAAATTGGGCCGATGCTGGGCTCTTATACTATACACCCTCGAGCCGGTGAATACTCTGCACCGCGCCTCCTTTTTTCTGATACCGGATATGGTACAGATGTACTTACACTTTATGGTGAGAAAGCAGAGGGTCTGGAAGGAGTTGCTTTTGGAGCAGACCCTGAATCGGGTTTCGACGTATCCTATAGAACTTTTTTCGGAGTTGCGCCTACGGTGGGTGAAGCTCAAATATATGATGCCTGTATGCTTTTGGGATATGCTGCGTGGTATCAATACCTAAATCCGAAGGCTTCTTTGCAAAATTCATTGCGCACTATCGTGTTGGGAGAAGATTTGAACATGGGAAGTTGGACCGGAGAAGATATGGGGCTTGTTATTGATGCCCTTGCAGCCGGAAATACACCTTTCGTACGTGGTGCTTCAGGACAATTGAGATTTGATAAAAAGATTTTTACAAACGTACTGGCTACAACATACTACAACTATAAACTATATAACGGACAATATATATTTCTTGACTATAATACAAGTGATGGAGGCAACCGCACCGATGCGACACTCGCTGGATGGAACTGGAAAGCCTCGCAAGCGCAAGAGTTTGAAGATTCGAGCAGTATAGTGTATTCGGAGTGTAAAGGTAATTGGGCTTTGTTGGTAGCAACGTCACGGGAATGGACCAACTATCGGCATCAGGCGGATGTCCTTGCCATTTATCAGCAATTAAGGGCGGCTGGATATCCAGATGACCGCATAATATTGATTGCTGAAGATGATATAGCCTATAATCCCTCTAATATCGAGCCGGGTGTAGTAAGGGTGTCGTTAGGCGGTGTTAATGTGTATGAAAATGTAAGCATCGACTATAAACTTTCTGAGTTGTCATCGGATGATTTTCTTGCGATTCTTAAAGGAGAAAGCAATTCCCGACTACCGGAGGTAATCGATTCAAATGAAAGTGAAAATATATTTATTTACTGGAGTGGTCATGGTGTACCGGGTGGAATGTGTTGGGATGATAACGATTATGGTATTACCGGAGACCAACTTAGTGATGCTTTAAATGATATGTATAATCAAAATAGGTATCGCAAACTTCTCATGATGGTGGAAGCATGTTATTCCGGAGGTGTGCTACAGCAGTGTGAAGGAATGCCGGGTATGCTGTTTATCACAGCTGCAAATGCAGATGAAACATCAAAAGCCGATGTTTTTAATGCCGAGATGAGAGTGTGGATGTCAAATAGGTTTACTTCTACTTTTATTGAACAAATTACTCAGAATCGTGCTATATCGATGCGAGATATTTACTATCGTTTATTTATTAACACGGTTGGTAGCCATGTGATGGTATATAATGCTGTAAATTACGGCAATCTTTATTCGGCAGATATGTCGGAATTTATTAACTTTGTAGCCAACAAATAAGATGTGTAACAAAAAGCATTATAGATATGAAAAAATTCTTAAGTCTGATGATTACAGCTATATTGGCTGTGACTCTCTTCAGTTGCTCGAACAATGAGGATGTGGAAAATACTTCTGCTAAAGCGTTGTATGAAAATGTTGTAACAATTATGTATAACGCTGATAATAAATTGCCGGCCTTCGCACAGACGGAAACAGATGGCGTTTACATTGCTGTCGCTGAGAAAGTAAATGTTGCTGTTAAGTTTGCAGAGAAAGTTATCAACAAAAAATTAGATGGCTTAACTACCGATGTCAATCTCAACGAATATGGCACACTTAAAGTCATCAATAAAATTTATGACTCAGAAAAAGAGCCCGATTCGGAGGGTGTGTACATTCAACTTATAGTGAATGTTAAGGATTACATCCCCTACACACTCCTAATTATAGATAAAGAAAGAGCAAACAACGATAATGGCTACACTGGTACAGGCATTGTTATTGATGTGGCAGAATTGTTGGATTAATTTAGAATGGGTAAGACTTTCTCTAAAAAAAATCCTATAGCTAAGATTTTTCGTAAGTTGATAGAGGCTCGCTGGTTTTTTGCCATGTCTGCAAGCGGTGTAGCGTCAATCATTGGTATATCGCTTACATTTGGTATCAATTCGTGCCGTGAAAATCAGCGAGTGAGGGCCGAATTGCATAAGTCGATGCTTCAGGCTGCTGACAATATTCAAGAGCGATTTGAAGATGCACAGCAGTGGATTGCAATTATAGATAATCAAAATAAAGTGTACAAGAAGGCTGACAGCATTCTTGTTGCTGGTGGTGAGTTGCCCGATTCTTTATGTATAGAATTTAGAGGGACGATGCCGTATATAAAAATATCAGCTTTCGACCACGAGTTTGAGAAGATTTTCCGTGGTAGCTATCAGTTGTGGCAGTTACAGAACAGCAATGACCGTCTCGCATACTACATAGGTCAATGTTATGATGGACTCAATACTGTGGAATCTACCTGTTTGGATTTAACAGAAAGCATGTTGGAAATGATAGGAACAGTTAATGCGACTGAAAATTTCTATCGCCAACCACCTCGACAATGGACAATCTCATTGCTCAATAACGCTAAATTTCAATATTATATGTCGGTGCGTCGGGTGAAATTGGCTATTGCTGCCGATATTCTGCGTCAGGCAAAACATGATTATGACGAGAATGTGGTCTGGCGTACTAATAAACTCAGAAAGAAATAAAACAAATACGTATATAATTAAGTGTGCGTCATGGGAATTCACTATGGCGCTCCGTTTTTAAATCCCGCACATGAAATCAGTATATTCTATTATAGTTGCATTTTCTTTAATGTTATGTGCCTCATGCTTTTGGAAGGCAGATTCTAATGCACTGTCGGACGACACATTACGCCACATGGCAGCTAAAATGTTGATGGTTGGCTTTAAAGGTGATACCATTACAGATGATAATCCGGTAGTAGGTTATCTTTCCAATCTTAAAGTTGGAGGTGTTATCCTATTTGATATAGATCTCACCGGCTCGCGTGAGCTTGGGTCAAGAAATATTACTACTGCTCCTCGGCTTTCCAAACTCACAGCGCAAATCCGTGAACTTGCACCGGATGGTATTATTATAGCTGCCGATCAAGAAGGAGGAAGAGTACAACGACTAAAGCCACAGTACGGATTTTCACAACTTCCTGCTGCACAGTATCTCGGTGCAATAGATAATCCTGATACTACAGCATATTATGCCGACATAATGGCAAAAGAACTTGTAGAAGCAGGGATTAATCTAAATTTAGCACCGGATTTAGATTTACACAGCGATAGTTGTCCGGTTATAGGTTTGCTTGAACGAGCATATTCATCTGAGCCGGAAAAGGTAACTCTTCATGCAGGAATAACAATTGACCACCTGCACCAAGTAGGCATACTTACTGCTGTGAAGCATTTCCCGGGACATGGTAGCGCTAATGCGGATTCTCATTATGGGCTTACAGATGTTACTGCCACATGGTCTCCGAGCGAATTAGAACCGTTTAAACAGTTAATTGCCAACGGCAAGGTTGATATGGTGATGACTGCCCATATCTTCAATCGACAACTTGATTCAGTTATGCCGGCTACGTTATCACCTCATATCCTAACAGATATACTCCGCGAATCATTTGGCTTTAAAGGTATAATCCTTACCGATGATATGTATATGCAGGGAATAATAGATAATTATTCCATAGAAGAAGCTGTTATTGCAGCTATCAACGCCGGAGCAGATATGTTGATTATGGGAAACAACATATCCACCGGCTTCGAACCGGAGCGTCCATACGTAATCACAGATATGATAGTTAAGGCTGTGAAGGATGGCAAAATACCACAAGAACGTATCGTAGAATCGTATAATCGTATTGTTCGCACCCTCAATAGTCTTAAAGAGGGTGTGAACAATTAAACATTATATAGGCAAGTAACAATTCGTGTTACATCTTTCACAGGTTGTAACAATTGTTTCAATTTCTTGCGCAATACACATTTTGGAACCGGTACTACTAATAGCAATTGTGATGTTTCAGAGGTCAATTCTGGAGAAACAATGGTATATTTTTCCACATTAGGTATTGATACAAGTACTGTCTTTCCTGAATTTATCTCGGTTTCGATTCGTGATTTGAATGCGACAGAAAGCAGTAGGTCATTGCTTACTGAAAAAGTTTGTTCGGATTCACCCTCAAGTACTGTACATTGTTTACCGATGTTGTCAAAACTTTTACACAATTCGCCCAATAGTGCGGTAGTGTCCGCTTTCCCGCCATAATTTGCGACAAACACCAATTTGCGTGAGGGAGCCTCCAATATTTTATTTCTAAGTAACGACACCTGCCAATCGTGACCGGAATATTCCAATGCGTTAGTTTCAAGATTGTCGAAATTTATATCCATTAATTCATTTACCCATCCTTTACGAGACAAGAAAATGACGAATACTACCATTGTGGGGCAAATAAATGCCAATAAAACGCATGCACATAGCACAAGTAACAGCTTTGTCATATCTGGCTTTTCATCGGTATAAGCGGGATCGATAATAAAGCCCATTGAATCGGTGGAAGCAGCATTGAGGAGCGCATTTTCGCGCTTTTGCACAAGAAAACCATACAACTCAGTTTTAAATTTGACATCGCGCATTAGTTTTTCATACTCCATTTGTACTGAGGGCATTCTGTTTCGTGTTTTCTCGGCATCGTTAACCAGTCGATTGACAACATTGCCACTTACGCGGATTGTATCTAATGCGGCGTTAACATTGTCGATAATTGATAAACGCATCAAGTCAAGAGTATTGTCGAGCTTGGTAATGCGAGGATTCCCCGGTTTTGCAGATGTTGCCAGATTATTACGCTCGATAACCAATTCATTATAATCTTTTATCATAGGGTTGCCTAACCCCTCGATAATAGGAATTAATTGTCGTTCTGATTTATTAAGTTTCTCAAGTACCTCATTGTAATAATTAATTTCAAATTCATGCTTCACCTTATTGGTTTTACCTTTTACAGCCGAAGATACAATCAATTTAGCTTCTTCCTCTATGCCTGCCAATTTATTCTCTTTGCTGAAGTTTGTCATATCTTGTTCTGAAGCGATAAGTTGAGGCAGAAGCTCATTAATACGATTGTTTAAGAACTCAGATTCTTCACGAGATGTAGTCATACGGCGTTCACGACGCGTATTATTATACTCATTCATCAGGGTGTTGACTATCATCTCTCCCAATTCTCGATTTGGATATTTTAGCTCAATTGACACGGCATCGGCCAATTTGTCGCAGAAGTCGATATCAATCATCTTTCGGAGTCCGATAATCATTGAAGCTGTGGTAGATAATTTGACTGTGATATTGCGTTCGTCGGAAGCTTTATACAGAGGAGATTTCATTATGTATATATCTCCAAACTCGCTTTCGATTTTTGCAGGGAGTTGGCTATTGTGTAATTTTGCGATAGTTTTAGTGCCCATAAAACCGGTGCATAGTTTGATATCGGCACAGCCTTCTTTCAGATTGATTTTCAGTTGAAGCCCCTTGTTCAACTTGTTGTAAAAGGAATCAGCGACTTCCACCACAATAGGACTATCTTTATAAAGTAGCTTTCTGCTAATACCATCTTTCTCTATATAAGTAGCGTTGAGTCTAAGGGACTCAATAACAGAGGCAAACACTTTATTCGATTCAAGAATAAGAATCTCGTTATCTACCGATGATGATGCGAACCCACCCATGGAGAATGTCTTCATTATAGTTGATACTCCAGATGCACCTGAGAGTCCGGAAGCTCCACCGGAGGAATCTTCTATTAAAATAGTTGCTGTGGTTTTATATTGCGGCAATCTATAAAAGCAATAGAATACAGCCACTGCAAGAAAGAAAATAGCGGAAATCAAATATAAAAATTTTGCTTTTGCTATATCACGCCAAATGCGGCGGAAATCTAAATTGTCGTTGTTGTCAATATTATTCATATAGTTTTCGTATTTATGTCATGTTTTGAATTGGAGGCAATAATCCCTGTGAGCATAAGAGCCATCATACCATGACACTGGGTAATCATTGTCCCGGTTGTAGATTCAATTAAGATATAAATTATTATGAGTACGCCTATAATAAATGGATACTTATTTTTTTGTGGATCCTTTTTTAATACAGCAAGAAGTTTTACGTAAATATAGCGGAAGAACCATACAAACAGAACGATTCCTACTAATCCAAATTGTGCCAATGAAGGATAATAGGCATCACAGATGAATGCAGGATAGTTTTCTGATAGTCCGTGAACTTTATCTATCCCATATTGAGCATATAATCGTGAATAGTTAACACCGGATGGGTATGTAGCAAACGAAGCATACCCGGAGCCAAATGGAATGTAATCAAAAACTATCAGGAATGAAGTCGCATAAAGCACGGGACGTGCAAATGTGTCAATTACGCTTGGATCGAATGAATCGGAGCCTAAATTACCCAAAAAGTAGTAAGATAGTTTTGACCATGATGCGATTAACACCACTAAGAGCAGTACACAAGTACTGAGTACTTGTTTCAATGTGATAACTTTAAACATCCCCGGCTTGTATAAATAAAGAGCAAACATGGTAAAAATAAATTCGCCATAATATTTAGACCTTCCGCACAGCAGACCAAAGATGAGAAAAATTGTTATAATATAGAGCGTTTTTCTACTTACAGACCCATCTTCTTTGCGTGTTACGTACAAATAAACTAAGGATGATAGAAAAATAGCAGATCCCCCGTATGCCGGATGCGAATATATCACTTCTTCAAGCGTGTGCCCACCGACCAAACCTAAAATGGCAATTGCACAATTAGCGATGCAGATATATGAGATTATTTTTTTTTGGCGAGGGGTAAAATTCGGACTAATGGCATACATCGAGAAAAACATCAGAAAAGGCTTGAGAGTAAGGAGTGCATCATATAGTATGTAAGGTAATGTGTTAAATTTTAAGAATGTGGCTGAGTAAAATATATAAAATACAGTAATACCCAACACAATTAACATGCAGATATATTTTTTCCAATTTTTGTGAATAATCAAATCGGCAAGTGTGAGAGCCATAATAAATATCAACAGTAGTTCATCGGCATATTTAAGATATTTTACGCATGGGATAACCATAGTAAGAGCGAAAATAAAACTCCAAGATGCAATCCCTTTGACACTGAATATCATAATGCGGCTCTTTCTGATAATATATTGTGATGATATTTGTGCGCTACTATTAATTTTTATTTTTATTAATAACTAATGCTATAATTAGTGAGGTAATAACGGATATGCCACTTACTAATGCCGAAACAACAGAGAGTTTGTACGCATTGTTTTGATTATATTTTGAGTTGGCTTCCTTGATATTGTTTGGCTCTACATACACTACATCATTCTGCCGCAGATAAAAATATGGAGATTCCACAATAGTTGCATCCTGAAGGTTCAGTCGGTGATAATGTTTAACCCCATCAATTTCACGAATAACGACAACGTGTTTTCTGTTTGCATATTCGGTGGCATCTCCAACTGAGGCCAAAGCATCTAATATTGAGAAACGTTCGGTTTTAACTTCAATTACCGCTGGTTCTTTTACCTCACCCAATACATTGACCTTGAAATTAATAAGTTGTACTCGCACAATAGGGTCATATACATTTTCCGAAATCTGCTTGGTGAGATATTCGGTTAATTGGTCTGTGGTCATTCCGGCTACATGAATTTTGCCTAAAACAGGGAAGTTGATATTGCCTTCTCTATCTACAATAAACGTTTGTTGAGTTGGTGTAGATGTTAGATTGTCAAGTGAACTTGATTTTGCCGGATTTGAAAGTGGCAAATTATAATCCACTGTGGCTTCAGGATTGGTTGAATTTACCGTGATAAACAGTTCATCCATTGGCACAAGCCGGATGTCAAAATTAGATGTACCTAAAATACCAGAAGGCTCATCCGGAATATTATCAAAATATACAAGATTGCGTTTTGATGATGAGCAGCAACATAGTGTACAAACGATTAATACAGAGAGCCCTATTTTTAATATTATTGATTTCATAATAAACATGTGTTATATATTTATTTAATAACGGAATTTATTAACTATTATTATATGTGTAGGCAATATTTGAAATTCCGATGAATTGCATTATCTTTGTAGTTGTAATAGCATGTGATAAAATAAGAGTGTAGATATGTGCATATCAATAGAATATGATAGCCTCACGGTAGGGATTATTATAATGGCGCTGTTAAGTGCCATTTTTATTGGTTGTTGGATTTTAAAACACTTTAATCGGGTTGCAAATTCTGCAAAAAGTAAAGAGAATGAAGCTAAACACGCCGAGCAGTTCAAAGTTTCGGTTATAATATATTCTTGTTATGGATGTAATATGCTGAAGGAGACATTGCCTTTGATTTTGTCGCAGGATTATGATAATTATGATGTTATTGTGGTGGACGACAATTATGAGGAATGCACCAAAGATTATTTAACCGACATGATGTTGAAAAACAAAAATCTTTATTTTACTAATATCCCGCAAGGTACACTTAATTTATCGCGTAAGAAATTGGCTCTTACTCTCGGTATAAAAGCTGCACAAAGTGAGTATGTATTGCTCACAGAAAGTAATTGTAAGGTTCAATCCCAAAAATGGATATCTTTGATGATGCAGAAATGCGAACCCGGAGTGGATATTGTGATAGGAAATACTTCACATATCGAGGAGACTCAAAATTCGGTGATAAAATCATATCTCAATTTCGACCAAATTGTTGCAAAAGTATGTTATTTATCGTATGCACTTAATGGCGCTGCATATCGTGCAGATTGTTGCAATATGGTGCTCCGCAGAAATCTTTTTTTTGAAGTTAAAGGCTTTTCTGCGACAATGAATCTACATGCCGGTGAAGATGATTTGTTTATAGCGCAAGTAGCGAAGAATCATAGCACAAAAGTGCAACTCGCTAAAGATTCTCAACTTTTGTCATACGGGACCGCTACATCCCGGGCACTTCGGGAATATAAATTGCAGCACTTGTTTACCGGGAAAGGGCTGCACACTTTTTCAAAAATTTCAGTTGCGATGTATCTGCTGTTTTATTGGGTTCTTGTATTTTCAATAATATCAGGTGCAGTTATTTATCCAATGAATATCGCTTTATGGATATTTAATTTTGTAGTGCTTTTGAGTGTGTGGATTACGCAGATTTATGCGTTCGACAGGGCTGCGCGTGTGCTCTGTCACAAGCCGTTTAGTTTTAGAATCCCATTTTACACGATGGTCGCCCCGGTATATAATGCTTGGTATAGAATCATCGGATATAAAAGCCGAAAGTCAAATTATACCTATCAACGCAAACGTCAAAAATAATCATTAATCTGATTCGTGATTCCAACACTCCGTGACATCTTCTATTTCCGGAATTGTTGACGATTTGTACTGAGGGTCAAGCCCTTGTTTCCGCTGGGCATTATAATCATTGAGGCATCTCACTGCATATTTACCTAATAGTATTATTGCAATGAGATTGCATATGGTCATAATCGCCATAAATAAATCCACAAATGCCCATGCTAATTCTAATGTGGATAAAGCCCCCCAAAGTACAAGTATTCCGAGCAATAATCGAAAAGCGAGTAATAGATTCTTACTTTTGGAGATAAAAAATAGATTGCATTCGCCATAATAGTAGTTACCCAATATGCTTGAAAATGCAAAAAAGAAAATAAGAATGGCGATAATAGAACTTCCAATCTCTCCGATTTCGCTATTCAAAGCCAATTGTGTGAGTTCAATACCATTTGCTCCGGTGTTATATAGTCCACTGCAGAGGATGATAAATGCCGTGCAGGAACACACGAAAATGGTATCGGTAAACACGCCTAAAGATTGGATAAGGCCTTGCTTTACAGGGTGTGTTACTGAAGCGGTAGCAGCTGCATTAGGTGCTGACCCTTCACCGGCTTCATTACTGAAAAGTCCGCGTTTGAATCCATACATTATTGCCATGCCCACGGTGCCGCCTATGGCTTGATTTATCCCAAAGGCACTTGTCACGATAATCTTAAATACTTGTGGCACGAGATGAAAATTGCATGCTATCACATATAGTGTGATAATCAGGTAAATAATTGCCATAAACGGAACTACAACAGAACTTACTTTCGCAATACGTTGAATTCCGCCGAAAATCACAACCAATGAGAGTGTAGTTAGGATTATTGCCATAATCCATGGAGATATATCGAACGCCGATGTGAAAGCGATGCTGATGGTATTGGACTGTACCATATTGTTTGTTAATCCAAAATCGAGAATAATAGCAACAGCAAATATTATGGCAAACCAGCGTTTTTTGAGCCCCTTGTTAATATAGTATGCAGGACCTCCGATAAAAGAATCTTTTCCTTTGATTTTGAAAAGTTGTGCGAGTGTACTTTCGATAAAAGCATTTGAAGCACTAATCAACGCCATTACCCACATCCAGAAGATAGCACCGGGACCACCGAGTGCAATTGCTGTGGCAACACCGGCAAGATTTCCCGTACCTATACGACTTGCCAGAGCCACATTGAATGCTTGAAATGATGATATGTGTGTGTCGTGAGAATTTTTATCTCTTTGAAATAGCAAACGGAGCATTTCTCCCAGCATACGGAACTGAACGCCACGGGTGCGAATGGTAAACCATATTCCCGCTACGGCCAATAATGTTAAAAGAATCAACCCTAACGGCTCATTTATCGCATCAAGATATTTGATTAAACTACTTTCAAAGTTGCTCATATCGTATATGATAAATTACATAATAACTTCAATTTCTATATTTTCAGCATCGCAATATTGTTTTAACAATGAAGACGATAGTTCAATAACTTCCGTTATGGGCATTTCTTCGCCATATACATTGATACATACAATCAATGATGTTGTGGAAATTTCGATTTTTGTACGTTCATTGTCGCTGGTGGGGGTCCCAACTCCACCAATAAGGTCTCTATACACGGGCATTCCCTCGATATTGAGTGTCCCTCTGCCGATACCCTCGTATGGTTCATCGTGTAGCCCCACTCCGAGAGTCAGTGTGTCACCTGATATTTTATCCACATCAAAAGCTCCCACAGAATAACCGCTTAGAATAGATACATAGTTGAACACATCCACTACGTTACTTATGAAATATAACTCCTTGCCATTGATAATGCGTCTCATTAATTGTTCCTGCGAAGGGCGATATCTGTTAGGGTCTTTGCCGAGAGATTTATATGCCTGCCGTGTAGCCGCTATGCCGATGCGTTTGTTAATATCTGGTAAACTGTATTTTTCTTTCATTTGCGCTGCACAATCGTTCAATGAAGACATTAACGATTCTGCAGTAGCGGCATTGCGCACCTGTGCTTGAATTTTTATTACTTTAAATTCAGGAATCACATTGCGTATGTCGTTGCTTATTATTATGTTGATTTTCTTCATTTGTCTTGTAAATACATTACAAATATACACTAAAAATCGTTATATGAGATTTTTTTCCCCGACAAACCGTATTTTGACTTAAATTATCAATTCAATAACAATAGCCGGTTCTTCTTCATGTGGTGATTGATGCGTGGGTGTGTGTATTGAGATTGGCTTTTTTTGCTTGAATGTGTTGTAATGCCCGTGGAATAAAATATTGGCGACCATCCTTTATAAGATATGAGCCGGTTTGATGAAAACAGAACGGGATGTTCTTATCCAAGCATTGTCGGTGCAGATCGAGTACCCAATCGAAGTGGAGCGGACGTGCGTATTTCCCTGATTCACCTCCTACTGAAACCTCTGTTATTAATTCTGCATCAAGATATGGTGTAAGGTTTATTTTATCAATCATCGGTGCAACTATCACAAGCCGATGTTTAATTGGTAAAGACAGAAAGATAGGCATACGATAATCGGTTCTGTCTTGATTTTCAACAGTACATCCAATAGCCACGTTGTCGTATCCATTGTTCCAATCATCGGGTAAGCAAGTTGCCAATCTTTCAATTCGTTTTGTGAAAAAATAAAAAGTGCAATCGCGACGCATGCGTATAATATTCCATATTTCACTGCGCCAGGCATCAGCCTCTTCTAAAAGAAAATCGGAAGTGAAACAGAGAGCGAATTGTGTACCTGATGGGAATTTGTAGTTTTTCTTTCGGTCGCATTTTATGGGGAGCTTAAACGATGCTGTTCTGCGCACTTCATTAGAAGGTAAAAGCGAACCGTAGGCGGCATCTTGACGAAACACGTAGCAATGCCTGCACCCGGCACTTATTTTGTGGCATCCATGCCACGGATTCCACATAGGCATGAGTGAGAAGAATCAGACGTTTTGTTTTAATATTTCACGCATTGCGCGAGAAAGTTGGTCGGGACAAGAGGTGTCTTTAGCCCCACACTTTATGCCTTCCAATTTTTCAATCACCTGCTTCGGTGTCATTCCCTTTACCAAAGCTGCAATGCCTTGCAGGTTACCGTTACATCCTCCATAAAAATGAACATCTGCCACCTTATCACCTGCCATTTCAACCACAATAGAGCGAGAGCAGGTGCCTTGTGTCATATATTGATAGCATTTTGTTTCTTCCATGTGTATAAAATATTTGAATTAGTACCACTTTTTTATTTGTACAAAATTACTATTTTTGCACGTATTTCGGAAAAGAAATTTGAGATATGAATATTAGCACAGATAAGATATTGAGCAGGTCATATTTATTACTCGGCGAGGATGGGATGCGGAAGATGCGAGAAGCCAAAGTAATAATATTCGGCGTTGGAGGCGTAGGCTCATGGTGTGCCGAAAGTCTTGTGCGCTCCGGAATAAAAAACCTCACTATTGTGGACAGTGATTGTGTGTGTGCTTCGAATATAAACAGACAATTGATGGCAACTACACATACGATTGGTGAAGTGAAGGTGATGGCATTGAAAGAGAGGTTGCACACTATAATGCCTGGTGCAAATATTATGGCTATTGCAGACCGATTTTCGGAAGAAAACGCAGAATCGTTTAATCTTGGTAGCTACGATTATATTATAGATGCAATTGATTCTCTAAAGGATAAAGCTACTCTGATATTGCTTGCCACACGAACCAATGCAAAGTTTTTTTCATCAATGGGTGCAGCCCTAAAAACCGATCCGCGACGCATTCGTGTAACTGAGTTTTGGAAGGTGGTCGGATGTCCGCTCGCAAGAGCACTCAGACAAAGATATAAAAGAATGAAAAAATTTCCAAACCGAAAATTCCAGTGTGTATATAGTGATGAATTAGTTAAAAATAAGGATGTGTGCAATGAAGAGGGTGCAAATGGTACTCTTATGCACGTTACGGCATCATACGGGCTAATGCTGGCCGGTCTGGTTGTATGTGACATATATTCTGCGCAATAGTTATTGTGCGAAAATAAAATTTAGTAATTATTAGCTTTCAGAAAAATGGCTCAAGTAGGAAATACAGTACGCTTCCTCAATAGTGTGGGTGGCGGCATTATAATAAAGATAGACGGTAATATAGCTCATGTGGAGGACCCTGACGGATTTGTAACGCCGGTACTACTGCGTGAATGTGTGGTTGTTAATACTGACGCAAGCAAAAAATCATTCTTTGACCGACCGGAAGACCTTGCTAAAGGGATAAATGAGTCGAAGATTGATGAGAACCGAAGCCGGAATGCTATAAACGTAGAAATAAAACCGGAGGAGGAGTCGCAGCTTGCTATTGAGGAAACACCTGATGGCGATTCTATGAATCTGATTTTGGCGTTTGAGCCGCTCAATCAGAAGAATCTATCGGCTACGCGATTTGCAATGTATTTGGTGAATGATAGTAATTATTTCATCCAGTTTACATTATTAGTTCGTGATGAATCAATGTGGCGATTGTTTAAAACCGAGACTGTTGAACCAAATATACAACTTTCGTTGGGTGAAATTACGCATGAAGAATTGCCGGATATATCCCAGATTGCGTTTCAGGGGATTGTGTATAAAGTGGGCAAAGATTTCAGCATCAAAAATCCTATTAACTATCGTCACAAATTTGACGGC
>JAFLTZ010000034.1 GCA_022509045.1 Muribaculaceae bacterium
AAGCCTCAATATTATGTGAGCATTTGTCTCTGTTCAATTAGGGAGAATCACGATGTCATCAGTCAACCCGCGCCCGACCCCAAGCGGTGGCGATACATCTTTTATATTCTTGCAATCGGTGGTGTCATTCTTCTATATTTGAAGCGGACACCCATTCTTGATTGGTTACGCCGGATTTTATCAGGATTGCGACACATCTTTTCAAAATAATGGCTAACTTTGCAATGTCATTTTTGCGAAAGACCCCCGCAAGGGGCAACAGGCACAATCGCCCGGTCTAAAAAGCCGGGCGATTGTGTTAAAAATGGGTCAAATCGTGGTCAAATTCATGGTCAAAAACAAAAGAAATCAAAAATAAAAGCACCTAATCGCCTGATTAAGTGCTTTTTGCTTGTTGAATTTGATTTTGATATAGCGGAGAGAGAGGGATTCGAACCCCCGGAGCTGTTACACTCAACGGTTTTCAAGACCGCCGCAATCGACCACTCTGCCATCTCTCCGAAAAGTTGGTGAGTGTCACTGTTATTTCTAACAGCGGTGCAAAGGTATTAACAAAAATTTTCCTATGCAAATATTTGACTTCTTTTTTTGCTGTGCATAGGAAAATTTCTGTTTCTAACACCACTGAGTCTATTTCTTGATAAAACGTATTGTACGCAGCAGCGCTGTGTTGATTTCTCCGTTCATATTCACATTCATTGGGGTGAGATATTTGATGTGTACATCGTTGAGACCCGCTTTAAGTGTTGCACACAGCATATTGCTGTATCCGGGATAGAGCCATTCATCAACTCCCCTTTGTGGCATAACGAGCGTGCCGGTGAGTTCTCCATTTACTATCAGTGTGCGTATTGCACATTTGTTATCCGTACATATAGCTCCGCTTCCATTGCTATAACATACATCCACAAAATACTCTCCGGCTTCAGCCACTTCCACCGACAAGGCAATATCGGTATTCTTGTTGACTGTGGTTTCTACATATTGCAGCGCCTTGTTGCTATGTATCAATGATGTACCACCTTTTGCGAAGCGCGTTAGTGGCAATTCTATCACGCTTTGAGGTGTATAGCTAAGGTGTGTGACCGATGAGAATCCGGCGAGGTTGTTGCTAACAGGAACTAAGTTGATAACCTTCAGTCCGGATGTGGCTGTATCTGCTGTGAAATTTTTATTATTAATATTGTCGGCTGCAACACCGTTAACATTACATTGGTATGTAATGCTATTGTCAAAATTTGAAATATCGGCATCGTTACCGTTCCATTCGATATTTGGAGTGCTCGGCATATATAGAACAGGCTGTAGATTTATTTTACTCTTATCATGTTTCCCTGTCATAACGATGGTTATGTTATGCGAGCCACTGATGTCTCCGGGCAAGAATGCATCCTGCAACACCTCATCATCAAGATATATTTCTTTAACCTTGTGGCCGGTTCCGGAAATCGTGATATTCAACAATGCATTGCGGTATTTAAAATCGGTGATGTGAAGATTTCCTTTGAAGAAATCGGGCATATAAGGAGCAAATTTTATCCCCTCAGGCTGAAAATCCATTCCGGCATAGATGCGGAATACCGTAGATACGTTTCCGGCGGCGCTCCACAATTGTTTGTCAGAGTTTATGGCAGTCCCTCTGAAATCTCCGGTTGATGCTACAAAAAGTTCTTTGTTTGTGGCATACATTGCAGCGGCGCGGTATATCGAGCCAATACCATGCAATACAGCGCTATAATTATTCATTTTTGCAGCTGCAATATTCCAATAGCTTTGTACAAATGGCCAAATGGCATTGTTGTGGTATGGTCTGATACCGGGAAGCATCGGATATATTGAAGTTGTGCCGTACGCTGTTACTGGAGTATTGGCAATGAGCGATTTCCCCATTTCAGGTGTAGCTACATCAAACACCACTGCAATTGATTGACCAAGATTATCTACCGATTTGCTCAATATAGGATATGGCGCAGTGTAGAGATATTGCCCATAATATCCCGTTTCAGGCATCCATAAATACCGGTTGATATTTTCTTTCAGATTTTGTGCTTTAGTCTGCCAACCGTTTGCATCAACTCCAAGCTCTTTTGCCATGTTGGCAAGTATATCGTATGCGTGAGCAAAAAGCACATTGGTGCCAAGGGTCATCGACTCATAGATATCCTTTGTGTGCATCCACTTAGGATATGTTTGTTCGCGCCAATCAAGATAACTCTGTTCACCATGCATAAGTCCTATGTTGCGGTCAAGCACCACATATTCGTCATCTGCAATGGAATTCGCAATCACATTATATGCGTATTCCATCCATTCGCGGTCGCCCGTCGCTTTATATATTTCCCATGCTGCCGTTGCCCACACTATGCGGTCGCTTGATACCGGCCACGAACCGCCGCTCCCGGTGTCCTGGATAATCCTGTCGTTTTTCACTTTGCATTTGAGACTGTTTATAGAACGAACCGGGTCAAGATAGGCGAGTGCTAAATATATCGAATACGATACATCACGAGTCCATACTCCATCCCAATAATATCCGGCACGGAACGTGTCGTCAGGGCGAATATCAGAAACGATATCATCTATACCCATATTATACACGGCATCGGCAAGTACCGAACTTGATTCCATTTTAGGATATTCAGCGTGTGGCGCATCTATTTTCCAACCCACCGCATTGAGAGGAGCAGGCATTTCCGGATTAAGGGTTACGGTTAATTCGTAGATATTTGGATTATTTGCCGATGGCTTTAGTTCGCGGTTGGGATTTCCCAACACATATTCCGTCTCCCAATTGAATGGCAATACATTCCCGATTATCACTACACCTTTGAAATCTTCGGCATAAAGAGTGTCGGATGTGGCTGTGACGAAATAGCCCTGCTGATTGAATCCGTCAAAAATGGGTGTCATATCTAACTTTACTGTCCATGACGTGTTGTGCGGCAGCGGCTTGAAATCTACATCCGGTTTCTCATTGGGTTCACCTACTTTGTAAATTACGTCTGTGTCACTTCCTGCAACGGCATAGTGAGAATATCCTATAGGCAGTTCATTATCGCGTGAGTTAAAAGAGAATCTGAATTCCACCACCGATGATATATCTCCGTCAAGTTCACTTTTATAATTGGTGGTAATTTCGGTCGGACTGACAGCTAACGCTTCAAAATTGCCCTGCGTCACACGGTCGGTATATACCGTATATTCGTCGCAGGTGTAGATACAGCCATCGGGCATAGTTTTTTCGTTGCATGAAAACAGGGCTACGATTGCAGCTACAATGTACAGCACTGATGATAGTTTAGGTAGATGATACATTTTAGTATGGTTTTGATGTTATTTGTTAAAATATTTTCTGTTATGTAAATAGTAATCGGTAATGATATTTCGCTGTGTATGTGGGAATTTCCCCAATAGATTCGTCGATGCTTCGCACATGCTTTCGTCGCTGTAAAATTTCCTGCGCATACTTCTGAAATCGTGGTGCGCTTTCAGCACAGCGCGTGCATTGGCAAATTCCCCTTTGGCCACAAAAGCGGCAAATGCCACTGTGTCATACAGCCTGCGAATAAACAGCACTTTCGTGCGCTGCGATTGTGGAATGTTTTTATGCAAAAGCAAAAGATTGTTTCTGAAGTTGAGATAAGTTTTTCGAGGATTTGATGCAGGCAAACTGCCACCTCCGAGATGATAAACCATTGATTGTGGTATGACCATTATTTTATATCCTGCATTGTGGATGCGCCAACAAAGGTCTATCTCTTCCATGTGGGCAAAAAATTCTTTGTCGAGTCCGCCTGTTTCGAGATATACATCTGTGCGAATAAATAGTGCTGCCCCCGATGCCCAAAATATCTCAGTAGGGGAGTCGTATTGTCCCGTGTCTGTCTCTGTGGTGTCGAGAATGCGTCCTCTGCAAAATGGGAATCCATGCTTATCGATAAAGCCTCCACATGCTCCTGCATATTCAAATTGTTCAGGATGTGTGTACGATAATATCTTTGGTTGCAATGCTGCAATTGATTCATCTGCTTCAATGACTTCAAGTAGTGGTTCAATCCAGCCGGAGCATGGTTTAACGTCAGAATTCAGCAGTACGCAATATTTATATTCGGCACATTGTGCAATAGCTTTATTGTAGCCTTCGGCATAGCCGTAATTTTCAGGGAAACGTATAATCCTCAGATTCGGAAACGAATTCTGTACATACTCCATCGAATCATCCGCACTGTTGTTGTCTGCAACTATGACGTCGGCAAGCGATTGCGAGGTGTTCTCTATCACCGATGGCAGAAATTCTCGAAGCAGTTTTGCTCCATTCCAGTTTAATATTATTACAGCTACTTTTGGTTTCATTGCTTCGGGTTTATATTTGTTTTATCGCAATAGGCGTGTGGGCGGCATTGCCTACAGGATTTTTCCATCTTGCGTGTGTCCAAAGCCATAATTCAGGCTGACGCTCAATACTTTGTTCCAGTAACGCCACGTAAGCATCGGTTATTGCTCCGGGTGTTTGTATAGTGGAATCTGTGGTAATTCTGCGTATCGTCGTAGTGTAATATCCGCGTTTTATCTTAACAACATCAAAATAGTAAACGTCAAAACCAAGCCTGCGTGCCAATAGCTCCGACCCGGTTATGAATGCTGTGTCATGGTTAAGAAACCGCAACACATGTTTGTTGTCATTCGGGGCCGGGTGTTGGTCGGAAATGAAGCCGGTGACCGACAATCTGCCACTGTTTTTTTCTCTTAGCAGACACTTTAGTGAGTCAGTTCGCGATATGCACTTAGAGTGAAAGCGTTCCCGTAGTTGTAGCATGAATGAGTCAAACCACTTATTCTTTAGCGGATGATAAATTTGACCGAATGATACTGTTTCATGCGAGTATTTAGTCCATAAAGTTATCGACGGCAGCCATTCCCAGTTGGCAAAGTGCCCTGCATATAATGCCGATGATTTCCCTTTGCTCAATGACTCATCCACCAACTCCACGTCATAATATTTCATGCGGTTACGCATCTCATCATCCGATATGTGAAGCAACTTTATAGTTTCCACAATGTAGTCGGCAAAATGCTTGTAAAATTTGCGCTCTATTTCGCGACATTCATTTTTGCTTTTCTCTGGGAATGATGAGCAGATATTGTGCCGGGCTATTTTAACCCGATATCGTACGACTCTGTATATTAGCACATACAAAAAGTCTGAGATAGCATACAGCGCTCCGAACGGCAACCGTGCGATTCCATTTAGTAGCAGTCCAAGTGCATTATATGATATTTTTGTTACGATACTCATCTTGTTATTGTAGCGGATAGTGTCATTTCTTCATTGGGTTCGCCAAGTTTCACCATCCCTATGGTGTTGATAAGTTCCGATTGATATGGAAGTTCTACTTTCAAATAATTATCAGTAAATCCATGCATCGGCATTCCCTTTTTCGGCTGTTCAAACAGCACTTCTCTTTCGGTGCCTATAAATTTACGGGTAAAATCTGCAAGTTTCTTATCCGATAGTTCAATCATAGCCTTTGCTCTGGCTGCCTTTTCTTTTGGCGACACTTTGTGCTCTATTCGCAACGCTAACGTGCCGGGACGCTCAGAATATGGAAACACGTGGAGGCGCGAGATGTCTAAACTATTGCAGAATTCATACGATTTGCGGAATTCTTCCTCCGTTTCACCTCTCATCCCCACTATTAAATCCACTCCGATAAACGCGTGTGGCATGCGCGATTTTATTTTCATCACCTTATCGGCAAAAAGTGAAGTGTCGTAATGCCTTCGCATTACTTTAAGCACATCATTGCTTCCGCATTGCAGCGGAATATGGAAGTGCGGCATAAAACTTCTGGATTCTGCTACAAAATCGATTATTTCGTCCGTAAGCAAATCCGGCTCAATGGATGATATCCGATAGCGCTCTATTCCTGACACTTCATCCAAAGCCTTAATGAGCTCGATAAATCGCTCACCTGTGTTTTTGCCGAAATCACCGATGTTAACCCCGGTTATTATTATCTCCTTTCCACCTTCGTCAGCCACTCGCTTGGCATCATCCACAAGACTCACAATAGTGCCGCTTCTACTTCTGCCTCGTGCGTATGGAATGGTGCAATAGCTGCAATAGTAGTCACACCCGTCTTGCACTTTGAGAAAATAGCGGGTCCTGTCGCCACGTGAGCAGCTATGGCTAAAACGTTTGATATCTTTCGAGGCTGTAACATCAAGCTGAGGCGTGTGTGTGGCGCGCCATTCATCTATATATTTTACGATATCCAATTTCTGTTCGCTGCCGAGCACAATGTTCACTCCCTCGAGCGATGCCACCTCTTCATGTTTCAATTGGGCGTAGCACCCGGTGACCACCATCAATGCTTCCGGGTAATTGCGGGCAAGACGATGTATAAGCTGTCGGCATTTCTTGTCGGCAACCTCCGTTACACTACACGTGTTCACTACTATTATATCCGGCTTCTCTCCTGCTGAAACTGTGCGGAATCCTCTGTCCGACAATATCTGACCTATGGTCGATGTTTCCGCAAAATTCAGCTTGCACCCCAATGTATGGTAAAGTACGGTTCCACCGTTAAATGTAGAATTATCTATCATACTGCAAATTTAATAATATCTTTCGGCAATACAGCATCCATACACTCATTTTTTGAATTATCAAAACAACTCAATTGTCCTTATGGATTGTGTTGTCGTATAGAAGAAAATACGAAACAGCAAAATAGTGTTTGTAATTAATAACATTTGTTAAGAATATTTAACTATTTATAGGGAGGGGTAAAAATATTTATATGTATATTTGCACAACACATGTTTTCGGTTAAAGGGCTCTGCCGTAAAAACATGTAATAACATTGTGAGCCCCCGATATACTATTATGGCAAACTTAAAATCAGGCATTGCGCTTGGCGAAGATGAAAAACTTGTAATGGAACTTGAAGCCGAACTTTGGGCAACCAGTCAAAATCCAATTGCAAAACTTATTGGTACAATTAAACGTCTTATCAACTTGA
The DNA here is from genome assembly GCA_022509045.1 of Muribaculaceae bacterium. GTDB lineage: Bacteria > Bacteroidota > Bacteroidia > Bacteroidales > Muribaculaceae > JAFLTZ01. Next base: position 7,026 of record JAFLTZ010000034.1, read on the forward strand.
TTCTTGGTAATAAACGTAAAGGTTTCATTGTTATTACCGATAAAAGAGTGATTGAAGTTACTCAATTCATTGCGTGTTGGGTACTTAATGCCGGTAAAGAGGTGAGATATGTTATTCCAAGTTCAGTAAAAGAAATTGGTTATGTAAAAGAAGGTTCATTCCTTGGATGTTTCTGCCAATCATATTATTTGTTCTACGAATCTTTCACTCAGCGCACTTCTGTTCTTTTGCCTGTTACCTCTGAAGTTGAGGCTAAGAATATCGTGGATGCATTCTACAATGCAACTAAGAAAGCTCAATAATGTAAATGTCTAAATATACTATATCGACATTTTCTCGTTATATATATCTTAACAGCTATGCCTTTCTCCTGCTTTTTATGGGGTTAGGCATAGTGTTTATACCGTTATATGTAGTTAGTTGGTGGTTGGTCCCGATTCAGGCGATAGTGGTTATTGTCTGTTTAAAGGGGTGCTATGGCATATTTTCCACTTGGGATGATAAAAAACGTAAATATAAAATGTTGATAGAACGCAACAAAGAGCAGTTGCGTCCGGATATTTTCACCGAATTTATGCAAGCCCCGTGTGGACAGTTGCTCAGTAAAGTAGTGTTACAGGATCTTGGCAAAAGTGACTCATATCAGGACCTGGTAAAACTGCGTAAGCCCTTAATTACTCGTCTTAGGGAATCATGTAAACCGCAAAAAACTACCATATACATCAATGAAGATTACAAACCTTAAATATGTTTTGAAATGAATATTTTTCTCATCATATTAGCTATTTTGGCAATTGGAATATGTTGTTATTTTTATTCTCGCTTTTTGGCCGCTAAATTGCCAAAATCCACTGAAAAAGTGTTGTTGATATCAATCGTAATAGCTGGTACGCTCTTGTCGTCTGCATTGCTCATAATGGCACACATGCTCCCAGGAAAGGTAAATGAATTCATGTCATCCGGAGTGGATGCCGTTGAAAAACACATCGATAATATCTCACCGGGATATATCCATGAAGTTGCCGATACGCAGAGACTTAAGGCTATATTGGAAGATTATCGACAAATTGAAGCCGGTTTGGGGTCCAACGAAGGTGCTATGTTTGTGGTTAAAACACTGGGCATGAATACGTATATGGAATTTCTCGGCAATTTCGTTTCAAATATCGATGAAAACATCAGAGAAATGGAAGCGGAACAAATTCCGATAACATTGCATAATATTTTCGTGAGAGTACAGGATAAAAGTAAAGGTGTAATACAAAAAATTGCTTACACCCTTGAAATTGGAATACTTATCGCCACTGTAATATTCTTCATCATTATGATTGCTTCATATTTTGTTGTGAAACACAACGATATGAGCGGACCGAAGGTCGTTTTGGGCGAAGATTTACAATAAGTCGATAATTATTATCATTTTATTGTTCCGGATTATTTATTGCATTGTCGAGTTGTTTCAACGCTCGTTCAAGAGTAAAACGCGCTATCGCCACATTCATTCGCACAAACCCGTTGCCCTCTTTGCCGAATATTGCTCCATCCGTAAGTGCAAGATGTGCCTTATTGATGAGCATATCTATAAGTTCATCGTGGTTTAAGCCAAGTTCCCTGCAATCAATCCACAAAAGAAACGAAGCCTGAGGTATATGCACCTTTAGTTTTGGCATGAATGTTTGTATATAGTTGGCTACGAAAAAGATATTCCCTGATATATAATCTTTTACTTGTCTAAGCCAATCGGCACCAAAGCTATAAGCTGCCTCGGTAGCTGTCAACGACATGATATTAAGTCCGTTTAGTTCTTTCGATTCAAGCCAGTCGAAAAATTTTTGACGTAAATCCGGATTTTTTACTACACACCACGAACTCACAAATCCGGGGATGTTGAATGTTTTCGACGGAGCACCGAACGTGATACTGATATTCGCGGCAGCATCGCTCACGGTAGCAAACGGAGTGTGTTTATGACCCTCCCATACAAGGTCGCCATGTATCTCATCACTCACTACAAGCACACCGTATTCGCTACAGATTTCAGCTACTTCGCGCAATACTTCCGGCGGCCACGAGATACCTATCGGATTGTGAGGATTGCACAAAATAAGCATTTTAGGGCGCTCCTTCTCAACAACCTTTCGCAACCCCTCGATATCCATTTCATAATTGTTGCCGGACCCTGGTTCTGGCTCTTTCAATGGATTCATTACAGCCACTCTGCCATTTTGCTCTATTACGCGCTTAAAAGGATGATATACCGGCGGTTGTATTAAAATCTTGTCGCCCGGTTCTGTAAGGCTGACGACTGCAAACGATATTCCTTTGACAATACCCGGAATAAATGTAATTTCCTCACGTTCAATATTAAACCCATTACGCGATTTCTGCCAGTCAATAATCGACTTCCAATAACTGTCGGAAGCATGAACATAACCATACACCGAGTGGTTGAGACGTTGGTAACACGCCTGCACAATTTCTTCACACACAGGGAAATCCATATCGGCAACCCATAGCGGTATCAAGTCACTGCGCCCGAATTCTTTTTCAAGCGCATCATATTTCATGCAGTCGGTACCTCTTCGGTCAACCGGAATATCGAACATATAACATACGTTGTCAATAACGTTTGGTCTTTCCACGTGAGTAACTTTAAACTAATTTTTCCAATGCTGTCTTTATGCGCGAAATAGCCTCCACAATATTCTCATCGCTTGTGGCATAGCTCAAGCGAATGTACCCCGGCGAGCAGAACGCATCGCCGCTCACTGTTGCCACATGTGCCTCTTCGAGAAGATATATTGCAAGGTCGTTGGCATCATTGATGATTTTGTCGTTATAGCTTTTGCCAAAGAATGACGACACTTCCGGGAAGATATAGAATGCACCCTCCGGATGGTTGATTCTCATTCCGGGTATATCGCTCATGAGCTTCACTATAAGGTCGCGGCGGCGGCGGAATGCTTCATTCATTTGCGCCACACACTCCTGCGAGGATGTATATGCCACCTCGGCTGCTTTTTGCGATATGGAGCAGGCTCCCGATGAATATTGACTCTGCAGCTTACTGTTTGCTTTCGCAAGCCACAATGGTGCGGCAAGAAATCCTATTCGCCAGCCGGTCATTGCGTATGCTTTCGATACACCGTTGATTATCGCCACACGGTCTCTCACATTTTCAAACTGTGAGATGCTCTCAAATGAGCCGGTAAAATTGATATGCTCGTAAATCTCATCTGCAATGATGATTATATCCGGATATTTGGCAAGTACATCGGCAAGCTCCTTCAATTCGGCCTTCGAATACACGCTTCCTGTTGGATTCGATGGCGAACAAATCATCACAGCGCGTGTGCGTGGGGTGATGGCTGCCTCCAATTGTGCTCCTGTTACCTTAAAATTGCTATCTACACCGGCTGGAACAAGCACCGGTACTCCTTCAGCAAGTTTAACCATTTCCACATAGCTCACCCACGCCGGAGTAGGAATTACAACCTCATCGCCGGGATTTACAATCGAAAGGATGCAGTCGCACAGCGCCTGTTTGGCTCCGTTCGACACCACAATCTGCTCCGGGGTGAAATCAAGATGATTTTCATCTTTCAATTTTTGCACTATAGCTTTTCGCAACGACATATAGCCCGGAACCGGGGAATAAAGCGTATAGTTCTCATCAATAGCCTTTTTTGCTGCTTCCTTTATGTGCTCGGGTGTATTAAAGTCCGGTTCTCCTACTGATAGGTTTATCACATTGATGCCCTGTGCTTTTAGTTCATTACTTTTTTGCGACATTACCAATGTTGCCGAGGGCGACAGCGACATCACGCGTTTTGATATTTGTTCCATATATAGTGAATTGCATATTTATTCTGATGCAAATATACATAATGACTTTGATATTTAAAAATTAACGGAAAAAAAGTATCGATTACCTGTTTTTTCCGTTAAATGCCTTTATTATGCGTGACAAGATATACATTGTTGCCAATGACAGCACTATAGTTGCCGACACCGGAACATCAATAAAATACGCTGCAACAAGCCCCGCAATGCTGCCACACATACTCACCGCTACCGACATACACATTATCGTCTTAAACCGATGCGCATATTGCTCTGCTATCAGTTGCGGCATTGTGAAGAGCGACATCAGCAGCATTATTCCTATCATCCTTATTGTCAGCACAATGCTCACTGCCACTAATATCGTCATCGAATAGTTGATAAATCGCACCGGCAAGTGGATTGTGCGGGCAAAATCGGCATCAAATGCACACACTACTATCATCCTGAAAAACAGAAGAAAAAAGCAACCTGTCACTACTGCGAATATCGCAAATGCAAGCAAATCGCCACGTGTGATTGTGAGTATATTGCCAAACAAAAACGAGTTAAGGTCGGGAACGTATCCGGGTGTCAGAAAGATAAATAGAGTGCCTATTGCCATTCCCAAGGCCCACACCACGGCTATTGCCGAGTCGGTGCGGATGCGATGATGTTGCGATATCCACTCCACGCCCATTGAGGATGCCACCGCAAACACCGATGCCATCAATATCGGACTCACTCCAAGATAATACCCCAATCCGAGCCCGCCAAAGCACGCATGTGTGATACCGCCGGATATAAACACCTGCCGGCGCGCCACTATGTAGGTCCCTATCATTGCCGACACGATGCTTATCAGTATTATGCCTGCTATGGCATTTTGTACGAATGAGTAACCGAAAATCTCCATCTTTTTTGGTTAAAACATTGATGATACGCGTTTCACACCTTCTATAAACCGCATTACGTCTTCCTCTGTGTTGTAGATGGCAAACGATGCACGTACAGTGCCTTCCACCCCGAGCGCATTCATCAGCGGCTGGGCACAGTGATGTCCGGTTCGCACAGCAATGCCCAGTTTGTCGAGCAGCAACCCCATATCGTAGTGGTGGATATTGCCCGCCAAAAACGACAGCACCGCACTCTTTTCTTTCGCATTGCCAAATATCCGCATGCCCGGTATTTCAAGCAGACCTTCCGTAGCCATCTCCAACAATCGGTTTTCGTGCGCTGCAATACGCTCTATACCATATTTCTCTATAAAATCTATTGCTTTTGTCAAGGCTGCTATTCCCACAAAATCGGGTGTGCCGGCTTCAAACTTAAACGGCAGGTCGGCAAATGTGGTTTTTTCAAAACTCACATGCTGTATCATTTCGCCTCCACCCTGATATGGCGGCATCGTTTGCAGCAGTTTTTTCTTTCCGTATAGAATCCCCACTCCACAGGGTCCATACATTTTGTGTGCTGAAAATGTGTAGAAATCGGCATCAAGGTCTCGCACATCTATCTTCATGTGTGGTGCAGCTTGGGCGCCATCCACAAGCACCGGAACATCTTTCCGGTGTGCTGTCTCTATCATTTTTTTCACCGGATTTATTGTGCCGAGCACATTGCTCACATGTGTGAGTGCCACCATGCGGGTGTTTTCGCTGAACAGCGACTCATACATATCTTGGCGCAATTCTCCGTTACTGTTTATCGGCACCACTTTCAGCGATATCCGCTTGTTGCGCTGCAGCAATTGCCAGGGCACAATATTGGAGTGGTGTTCCATCACCGTCAATATTATTTCGTCGCTGTTCGACAGCGACGCTCCATAGCTCTGCGCCACAAGATTTATTCCTTCCGTCGTGCCACGGGTGAATATAACCTCATCGGTCGATTCTGCATTGATATACCCGCGCACTCGTTCGCGGGCCGCTTCCATCATGTCGGTTGCTTCCTGCGACAATGTATGCACTCCGCGATGCACGTTTGCCTTGTGATTTTCATACATGTCTGTCATAGCCTTCACCACGCTCTGTGGTGTTTGTGAGGTCGCTGTGTTGTCAAGATACACAAGACTTTTGCCGTTTACTTCGCGGGAAAGTATTGGGAATTCTTTTCGTATATCTTCTATGTATAATGGTTCGGTCATATCTTCTGTCTCTACTTTTTTGCACATTTGGCTCCGCACGTTCCGCACAGTGCCATTTCTCCGCTGAGCCGCTTTCCCACAAGTTGTTTTAGGCGATCTCGCAATATGTCTATGTTTACACGTTCAACCACTTCTTCCATAAAGGCTTGCATCAGCAACTGGCGTGCCTTCTCTGCCGGAATACCACGCGATTGCATATAAAACATCGCGTTTTCATCCAGCTGTCCTGTGGTGGCTCCGTGGCTGCATTTCACATCGTCGGTGTAGATTTCGAGTTGTGGCTTGGTGTACATTTTGGCTTCCGACGAGGCTATTATGTTATTGTTGCTTTGGTACGATTCCACTTTGTCGGCTCCGGGACCAACATATATTTTGCCACCGAAACACCCGCGAGACTCTCCGTCAAGCAAATATTTATATTGTTCGCTGCTTTGGCAATGTGGCGCATGGTGCTGTATGTATGTATTGTTATCCACAATTCCCTTTTCCCGGCCTATCCCTATGCCATAGAGCAGTGTGTTGCACCCCTTTTCTGCAACTTCCACTTTCACATTGTTTCTGCTCATGCCGTTGAGAAGGGTTATGGTATCTATTGTAAGCTGCGAATCGCGCTGTTGTCGGGCATATATCCCCGACACTCGCCGTGTAGTTTCTGAGCTCTCTTCCATGTCGTAGATTTCTATGTTCGACGATGCTCCGCAGTGTATTTCTATCACTTGATTGACAAGAAATGCCACATCGGGACTCTGACTATGGTCGCAGAGCACTATTTTGGCTTGTGCATTCTCTTCCGCTATTATCAGCATCCGGCGCGACACCATTGTAGGTACACCGCCGCTCTGGACATTTACCACCTGTATCGGACGGCTCACCACGCTGTTTTTCGGCAGATACACCACCACTCCGTCTTGCGCCAATAGCGTGTTCAGCACAGGCATCACCTCATCGTGTGGTGCTATCCGGTTGTAATATTTTTCGATAATGGATTTGTGACTTTCTGCTATCTCGCGGAGTGAACCTATTATCACCCCTTCCGGCAACTGCTTGCTGTAGTCGCGGTCGCTTGTTCTGAATTCATCGTTGCATTGATAGTAGAGTAGGGCGTTCAGGTTCGGAACGTCGCATTTAAATGGGGTAGCGGCATCCATTGGCATCGATATCCGCTTTATGTTAATTCCGTAGTCGGGCGATAGCAACGACGGTATATCGGTCACATGATAGTTCTCCGCCCCTTTGCTCGGCACATGCATAGTCCCAAGCGCTTCTGCCGATTTTTCTCGTTCTGCATTTAGCACTTCAGCGGAGTTTGCCGATATCGTGTCACGTTCGCTCTTGTAGAAATCGATATATTGTCGCAATTCTTTATCCATCCTGCTCTGTCATTTCACAGATTCTTTATCTTCCTTCTCTTTTATCCAGTCGTAGCCCTTTTCTTCAAGCTCGAGAGCAAGTTCTGGCCCGCCGGTCATCACTATCCGACCCTTATAGAGCACATGCACAAAGTCCGGTTTTATGTAGTCGAGCAAGCGCTGATAATGCGTTATCACTATGGTCGCATTTTCGGCACTTTTTAGCTTGTTCACACCGTTTGCCACTATCCGCAACGCATCTATGTCCAAGCCTGAGTCTGTTTCATCGAGTATCGACAGTTGCGGTTCGAGCACCGCCATTTGGAATATCTCGTTGCGTTTCTTTTCTCCTCCGGAAAAACCTTCATTCACCGACCTCGACGCAAGTTTATTGTCCAGCTCCACAACTTCACGTTTCTCTTTCATCAGCTTCAGAAAATCTCCTGCCGACATCGCTGCCTCTCCGAAATATTTACGCTTTGCATTCACTGCCGCTCGCATAAAGTTCATCATCGACACTCCGGGTATCTCCACCGGATACTGGAAACTCAGAAACAGACCCTCGTGGCTCCGGGTTTCTGCCGGAAGCGACAGCAAATCCAGTCCATGGAAATTCACGCTTCCTCCGGTCACTTTATATGCCGGGTTCCCGACAAGCACCGACGACAGGGTGCTTTTGCCCGACCCGTTAGGGCCCATGATTGCATGCACCTCTCCGCGGTTCACTGTCAGATTTATGCCATTTAATATCTCCTTCCCCTCTATGCTGGCTCGGAGCTCGGTCACTTTAAGCAATTCTTTTTCCTGCTTGCTCATAATATTTCGTTTGCTCGTTATCCTTTCTTTTATTTATTTTCACATCAGCCAACCGACCCTTCAAGTGTCACTTGCAATAGTCGTTGCGCTTCCACGGCAAATTCCATTGGCAATTTATTCATCACCTCTTTGGCGTAGCCGTTCACTATCAGCCCCACCGCTTCCTCTGTTGGTATTCCGCGTTGGTTGCAGTAGAATATCTGCTCTTCGTTTATTTTCGAGGTCGTGGCTTCATGCTCCACCACCGCTGTCGAATTTTGTATATCCATGTAGGGAAACGTATGCGCTCCGCACGATGAACCCAATAGCAAACTGTCACATTGCGTGTAGTTGCGGCAATTCTCCGCGCCGGATGACACTTTCACCAGCCCCCGGTATGAATTCTCGCTTTTGCCTGCCGATATGCCCTTCGACACTATTGTGCTGCGGCTGTTGTTGCCTATGTGTATCATCTTTGTGCCGGTGTCGGCCTGTTGATAATTATTTGTCACTGCCACCGAATAAAATTCCCCAACCGAATTATTCCCTTTCAACACACAACTGGGATACTTCCAGGTGATTGCCGAGCCGGTTTCCACCTGGGTCCACGATAGCTTCGAGTAGTCGCCGCGACACAATCCGCGTTTAGTCACAAAGTTATATATTCCCCCTTTCCCTTCCTTGTCGCCGGGATACCAGTTTTGAACAGTGCTGTATTTCACCTCAGCCTTCCTCTCCACAACTATCTCAACTATGGCGGCATGCAGCTGATTCTCGTCACGCATCGGGGCTGTACACCCTTCCAGATACGACACATACGATTCCTCATCGGCAACTATCAGGGTACGCTCAAATTGCCCCGTGTTGGCGGCGTTGATGCGAAAATAGGTCGATAACTCCATCGGACACCTCACCCCTTTGGGGATATACACAAACGACCCGTCGCTGAACACTGCCGAATTTAATGCCGCAAAATAATTGTCCCTGTAGGGCACCACACTTCCCAAATACTTCTTCACAAGCTCCGGATGCTCTTTCACCGCTTCCGAAAACGAACAGAAAATTATCCCCATTTCGCCCAAACGTTCACGATAAGTCGTCTTTACACTCACCGAGTCCATCACCGCATCAACGGCTATCCCGCTTATGCGCATCTGCTCCTCGAGCGATATCCCAAGTTTGTCAAATGTCTTGCGCAAATCGGCATCTACTTCATCCATCGATTTTGGATTCGATTTCTTCTGTTTCGGGGCGGCATAATAACTTATCCCCTGGAAATCTATTTCCGGTATCCGTAAATGCGCCCAGTCGGGCATCTTCTGCTTTTGCCAGTACCTGTATGCTTCAAGCCGAAATTGCAACAGCCATTCCGGCTCCCCTTTCAGGCGCGATATTTCCCTCACCACATCCTCATTCAGCCCGCGCTCAAGAATGTGGGTCTCTATATCCGTCACAAAACCATATTTATAATCACCGACTGTTACATCATTGATTATCATTTGGCTCTCCGTTGCCTGTGCGGAGTCATTTATCTTTTTTTCGTCATTCAATTCCATTGCTCTCTGTATGTTGCTTCATGCATCACCGCTCACCACATCCACACTGTGGGGTATAAAGTCGCTCGTCAGTAGCCAGGGCGCAAATTTCACCACCGCCACACACACTTTCCCATCTAATATGCGCGATTGCTTGGTCAGTCCGCTGTTCGGACTCAGCAATAGCCATATATTCAGTATCACACTCAGCAATAAGCAATATTTTATCACACAAAACACCGCCCCGAGCACACGGTCTATCTTCCCCAATTTTAGCGAATGAAACAATTTCCGGAACACTCCGCCAAATAAACGTATCAACACATACACCAATATGAACAGCGATATATGACCTACTACACTGCATATCGTTTCACCCGATTCCTTAAAACTCGGTATCAGCTCCGTTAAAAATCGTGTCGCATCATCTCCAAATATTCGGGTTAGCACTATCGCTGCCAATATTGCCACTATCGAAGCTATTTGCTCTATCAGGCCACTTCTCGCTCCCATTATTATCCCGGCAAGGATTACTGCTATCAGAATTACATCTATTAAGCTCATATTCAGTTTGTTTTCTGTCTGTTTACACCTGTTGTCTTTTTAGTATATCACCGTATGACATCCCGACAATTACAACCTGCAAATTTAGTCAAAATCCCACTAACAACAAAAAACAAAATTTAATCAGTCGGAAAATTTGCAGGAATGGGATATTGTTTGTAGTTTTGCGAACAACAAAGAAACACAAAATATGGCAAAAAAAGGATATACTGCTGACCAAGAACGGGTTGCTCGATATGCAAAGGCACTGGGACATCCGACCCGTATTGCGATTATGTGTTTCCTTG
>JAFLTZ010000035.1 GCA_022509045.1 Muribaculaceae bacterium
CGAGACCTCCGGGTTATGAATCCGACGCTCTAACCAACTGAGCTATCCCGCCCTAAATTCGGGTGCAAAGTTAAAACTATTTTCCGGTGCTTCAAAATTATTTAATCAAAAAGTTGAGAATAAAATTCATCAAAATCTCGCATACATACATATCAGCATGATATACAAGTAATTATATCAAAGCAAATAAATTTAACAGCCATCATACTTGTGTATTTTTTTTAATTTAGTAAATTTGTAGTGAAAACTATATGACAAAAACATATCAAAGATAATGAGACGACACGTATTACAGATTATAATGACAGTGGCAGTAATGCTCTCGTGCAGTACAACAGTCAATTGTGAGGAATTCTCTAAATTAATCTACAAAATAGGACTTGACGACACAGTAAACAGCACGACATGGCAATACGTAAAAAGCGGCTTACAAGCAGCAACAAAAGAGAATGCCAATTGTGTAATACTTCATATTAACACCTACGGAGGTGCTCTTGATTATGCCGACTCTATACGGACTGCAATTATAAATTATAAACGTCCCGTGTATGCGTATATCGACAACAATGCCGCATCGGCAGGTGCGTTGATAGCAATTGCATGCGACAGTATATATATGCGTACCGGGGCAAGTATGGGAGCTGCAACAGTAGTGGAAGGCGTCGGAGGCACCGCTGCGCCCGATAAATATCAGTCGTATGCAAGGTCAATGATACGCGCCACAGCAGAATCTCACGGCAAACGCACATTGATTACTCCTGAAGGAGATACAATTCAATGTTGGGTGAGAAATCCTATTGTGGCAGAAGCAATGGTAGATCCCCGAACTATTGTTCCGGGGATTACCGACGACTCCACGCGAGTGTTAACATTCACAGCTTTAGAAGCTCAAGCCAATGGGTATTGCGAAGGAATATGCGACAGTGAACATGAATTGATTACCAAATATTTGAAAATAAATGACTATGTGCTCAAGCAATACAGACCCTCTAAATGGGATTCCATAATAGGATTTTTAACCAATCCTGCTTTCCAAGCCATATTGATTATGATAATGCTTGGCGGAATATATTTTGAGCTCCAAACATCCGGAATCGGGTTTCCTTCGGCTGCCGCACTGATAGCCGCTGTATTATATTTTACACCATTATATTTGACAGGAAGTGCGGAAGATTGGGAAATAATATTATTTGTAATTGGACTTATTGCACTGATATTAGAAATATTTGTAATTCCCGGATTTGGAATTGCAGGTATTTTAGGCTCAATATGCATATTATTATCACTCATTCTCGCCGGACTTAATAATGTATTATTTACATTTACAAATGTAGAGACTGCCGACATCTGGTGGGGAATAGGAACAACAATTGTAGGAATCGCACTCTCTGCGGTATTAATCATCTGGCTGTCACACAAAATCGGTTCAAAAAATGGCATTATGCGCCATACTGCACTTCATCTTGAACAAAAAGTAAGTGATGGATATGTGGGTGTGCCGCTCGACCTTAACTCTCATGTGGGGAAAACCGCTGAGACACTCACCGTGCTACGCCCTGCCGGGAAAATAGAGATAGAAGGTGTGGTGTATGATGCTGTGAGTGTAGGCGAATTTATAGATGCAAACAAAAAAGTGACAGTAATACGCACTGAGAATGCACAATTATACGTAAAACAAGAAGATTGATAAATATATAATACAATGGCTGATTTGAAATTTTTCGGTGTTATACCGGCTCGATATGGGTCTTCAAGATTTCCAGGGAAACCGCTTGCCGTAATAGGTGGTAAAATGATGATTCAACGCGTGTGGGAACGTGTCATCTCTGTTTTAGAACAGGCAGTAGTGGCAACAGACGATGAAAGAATCTACAATGCAGTAAAAAGTTTTGGAGGCGAAGTAGTAATGACCTCCGACAAGCATTGCAGCGGAACCGACCGCTGTAATGAGGCATATAAGAAAGTGTGTCCCGACGCAGATGTGATTGTCAACATACAAGGAGATGAACCATTTATTGATCCAAATCAAATAAAACAGCTCATGGGATGTTTTGATGAACCTGACACAGAAATAGCAACACTGATATTGCCATTTCCCAAAGACGGCACTTTTGACCAATTAAGAAATCCAAATCGTCCTAAGGTGCTCATTGATAATAAAATGAGAGCGCTATATTTTTCTCGTTCGATAATTCCATATTTTCGCGGACAAAAAGAAGATGACTGGGCTCAAATGCATCAATATTATACCCACGTGGGTATGTATGCATACCGTAGCGATATCTTATCAAAAATATCTGAAATGCCCCAAGGACTACTCGAAAGAGCGGAATCGCTCGAACAACTTCGGTGGATAGAAAACGGTTGCGTGGTACGCACTGCTATAACTCATCACCAAAGTATGGGAATTGACACAAAATATGACCTTGCAGCAGCAGAGGAGTATGTTCGATCTATGAATATCTAATAGTTTGTCATGAAAAAGCCCGATATATTCGCTTTTGACTCAATTTATATACCAAAAATTAACGAGGTGCGACTCGACAATGGTGTATTATTGCGTATTTCCCCCTATGAATCGTCAGAAATATGCAGATTTCAAATAATAATGCGAGGTGGCACATTAGATTTTGAAAATCCGATGATTTATAGGATAACTGCACTTTCAATGTTCAGAGGCACAGAGAATATGTCGGCAGATTATGTTGCATCTCAGTTTGATTATTACGGAGTGAATATTGAGAAGCGGGTAGCTACGCATCATACGATATTCGATTTCACCGTGTTAAAACGGTTCATACCCCATGTATTACCTATAATTTCCGAATCCATCGCGAAACCTGTATTTGAAGAAAATTATTTTGAAATTTTAAAAAGGAATCAAGCTCAGGCAATAAGCCAAATATATGAACGCCCACAATCGCTTGCATTAATAAAATTCAAAGAATTAGCGTATTCCGCTATGTGTAGAATCGGTAAAAGTGCCACACCAAACGACTCGATGGAGGTAATGTTTGATGAAATTACCGGTGCACATCACACAATGATTAACAATGGTATTGCTATAATTGCATCCGGTGATATTTCGGAGGAAATAATTCAGATTATAAACCACACATTCGGGACTTCAACATTTTCCTCTATAAAAACACATATTGCCGATTCGGTTGACAATAATATGCCGAATCCGGGCGTGACTACAATTATAAATCGTGATAATGCCGTACAGTCCAGCATAGTAATGGGAATGCAAATGCCAAGACGCACTGAAGAGGATTTTATAGATACGCGAATAGCATGCTGCTTACTTGGCGGATTCTTCGGAAGCCGATTGATGCAGGCAATTCGAGAAGAGGATGGACTAACATATGGGATTTCATCGCATATTTCATCAATTGACGGGACGAGCAGAATGATGATAACAACCGATTGTAATATCGGCTACACAACCGAGGTTAAAGAATCCATAATCCGAGAAATTGAAAAAATGCGTAATGTAACTCCCGATACAAATGAAGTTAATATTCTGAAGTCATATTTACTGAGTCAGTATGCAAGAATGATTGATAAATCTATGGCCGTCGGTGAATATCTGACGTCACAAATCTCTATGGGTATTGACAATGATTTTTTTAACCGTCAAGTACATCGCACAAAAGAAATAACCCCGAATGAAATACTTGAGATTTCTCAAAAATATTTCATTCCAGAAAATATATTGTCAGTAATAGTTACAAACAAAAACAGTTGATTGTCGGCACTAAAATTCAGAGGAAAAATGGAATCGAATCTTAGGGAAGTCGCTCTGAGCCATTTGCAGCACGTAATTTGAATCGGCAAGGAATACATCCCTCCCCTCTTTATCGACTGCCATAAATTGATGCTTGCGTTTTTTGAATGCATCAAGGGCGGCGGTGTCATCACTCTCTATCCAACATGCCTTATACAAATTGATAGGCTCCCATTTGCATTGCGCACCATATTCATGTAATAGTCTATACTGTATAACTTCAAATTGAAGTTGACCTACAGTGCCAATAATTTTTCTGCCATTAAACTGATTAATAAACAATTGGGCGACCCCTTCATCCATAAGTTGCTCAATACCTTTATTAAGTTGCTTTGTTTTCATCGGGTCGGTATTCTCAATATACTTAAACATTTCAGGAGAAAAACTCGGAAGCCCCTTAAAGTGTATTGTTTCTCCTGCAGTAAGGGTGTCACCAATTTTGAAATTACCTGTATCCGGAAGCCCCACTATATCGCCTGGATAGGCATCATCGACAACCGATTTTTTTTGCGCCATAAACGCGGTTGGAGCAGAAAATCGCATAGATTTACCGGAACGGATGTGCAAATAATTTTCATTGCGAATGAAAACGCCACTACAAACTTTAACGAAAGCAATACACGACCGATGATTAGGGTCCATGTTTGCATGAATTTTAAATACAAAGCCTGAAAAAGACTCTTCTTCCGGATTTACAATTCGTTCAACCGCAGCAACAGGCTTGGGCGAAGGCGCTATTTTAACAAAACAATCAAGAAGTTCTTTTACCCCGAAAGTATTGAGTGCGGAACCAAAAAATACCGGAGCCACATTTCCCGCAAGATACTGTGATTCATCAAAATCAGGATATACTCCGCTGATGAGTTCAATATCTTCGCGCAATTTTCGTGCATCGTCTTCGCCTATATTGGCATCGATTGCAGAATCGTTTATGTCGGAAATTTCAATACGCTCCGTAACTCTCTGTTTATTTGGAGTAAAAAGGTCAAGACCACCTTCATATATATTGTAAACCCCTTTAAACTTGGCACCTATGTTGATAGGCCACGAAAGAGGCACTACACTAATTTTTAATTCTGCTTCAAGTTCATCAAGTATATCAAACGGGTCGCGACCTTCCCTGTCAAGCTTGTTTACAAATATGATAACCGGCGTTTTTCGCATACGGCAAACTTCCATGAGTTTACGTGTTTGCATTTCTACACCTTTAGCCACATCAACAACAATAATCACAGAATCCACGGCTGTGAGCGTACGATAAGTATCTTCAGCAAAATCCTGGTGTCCTGGGGTGTCAAGAATATTTATTTTATAATCACCGTAGTTGAACCCCATTACAGATGTAGCAACAGAAATGCCGCGTTGTTTCTCAATTTCCATCCAGTCGGATGCAGCAGTTTTCTTAATTTTGTTGCTTTTAACCGCACCTGCCACATGAATGGCACCACCGAAAAGGAGCAGCTTTTCGGTGAGAGTAGTTTTACCGGCATCCGGGTGACTTATAATTGCAAATGTACGACGTCGTTTAATTTCTTCTTGAAGATTAGCCACAATTGTCAGTTTTTTAATTTACCGCAAAATTAATAGTTTTTATCGACACTATTGAAATAACCGTATATTAATTGTTTAATCGTTGTTGAAACAATCAGGATATGCAATGATAAATTTGTTCAGACTGTCGCGCCAATTTTTTTGTTCTATACCGTATATCTCACGTATTTTATCACAATTCAAGGCGCTAAAATTAGGGCGTTTTGCTTTTGCCGGATAATCGGCACTCTCAATCGGTTTTATAATGCATTTATCAGCATTTCCCAAAGCTGAAACTATTTCAATTGCAAAATCATACCAAGAAACAATTCCGGCATTACTGAAATTAAATATTCCCGGTGTCCAGTATTCCGACAGAATAATATCGATTATTGCATTTGCCAAATCAAGCGCGTTAGTCGGATTACCACATTGGTCGGCCACTACACTGATTTCAGATTTACTGAACGAGTATTTACCTATGGTCTTAACAAAGCTTTTCCCGAACGGGGAATAAAGCCATGATGTACGTAACACAACAGCATTATCACAATTTTCGGAAATATAATTCTCCCCCATTAACTTGGAGGTTGCATATACACCGATTGGTGACGGTGTTTCGTCTTCGGGATGTGGTATCTTAATATCACCATCATACACGTAATCAGTGCTAATGTGTATCATTCGCGCATTACACTTGTTGCAGGCTTTTGCTATATATTTCGGAGCATCAGCATTAATGGCATAACACGTTTCATGGTTATCTTCGGCAGCATCAACTGCTGTATATGCTGCGGCATTAATTACATAGTCCGGATTTATATTCTTAACGGCGGCCATAACATTCGTTTCAGATGTTACATCTAAATCGGCATGAGACAACGCTATCAATTGGATGGATTGCAATATATCGCCGGAACCGCACAACGATGAGATAGATTTGCCAAGTTGACCACCGGCTCCGAGTAACAAGATTTTACGTTTCATTTATCGTCGTCGTAGTCAAATAAAGGTTTCTCTAAATTCTGCTTATAATACTTGGATAACAACGCTATAAATCTTGATATTTGTTTCATTGCTATAGCTGTATCGGGGGTAATATCATTTCCTTTTATACGCAGCAACATCAATCCGTACAGGGCATTAAAACAGGTTTCAATCTCACCGGCAACATCATTGCCCGACTTTGCACGTAATTCTACAATAAATGGTAATGTTTTATAAAATTCCGCAGTATAATCGGGATATTTCGGTGATTTCAGGAGTTCCTGATGCAAATCTACGAGCTGTATAAGTGTATTTTTATTTATTTGTAAATGCCCTTTTTCCTTTACATTCTCAAGGCGCATCATCTCTATAAGATATTCGTACCATTTGAGGAGTTCGCTGCGCTGAGCCGACGACAATGACGTATATTGATTAACAATATTTTTCTCTATCAACGATATATCCAGTCCATTTGCCCTGATGAGGTCCTCTATTTGCCACATATAGAGCAAGTGTTCCACTATATTTTCATTCTTTTCTATTTGCGATGTAATCATCTGCTTTTATCCGAATTTACTAATTTTAAGGAGTTGAGCCTGATTTATAATCTTTATTCTTCTGCCGTCAACGGTGATAAGCCGTTCACTTACAAAATTAGATAATGTACGTATAGCATTGGAAGTAGTCATATTCGATAAACTTGCGATATCGTCTCTCGACATGTATATCTGCAATGTTTCGCCATCTTCTTCAAAGCCATAGTTCTCAATCAGCATAATAATTGACTCAGCAAGACGTCCGCGCAGGTGTTTTTGTGTGAGATTAACAATTTTAGTATCAGAGCCACCGAGGTCTTTTGACAGTTCTTTAATAAAGAACCACGCCAATTTCATATTACCATCGATAAGGGAGCTTACAACATCCATTTTGATGGAACCAATTACAGATGTTTCAAATGCAACGGCAGTAGATAGATATGATTCAGATGCGAAATAAGCACGATAGCCAAAATACTGTATCGGACGATATAATCTCAAAATTTGCTGGCGCCCGCAAGCACCATCCTTATATAGCTTTACTTTTCCTTTCAATAATATCCATAAACATTCCGGCTCATCGCCTTCCTGATAGATAATTTGATTTTTTCTAAAATTCTGTACTTCAAAGTTATCAGTAATAATTTTCTTTTCCTTTTGGCTCAAAATAGACCATATTTCGGAAAGGTCTTCACTGATAATTTTTTCCAATGTACTCTTTTTTAACATATAAATCAACGTATTATATGAATACAAGTAATAGACACTCATCGCAAAAGTAAGAAATATATTTTAGTTCCGCAAATAATGCCTACAGAACATCCAATTAGGCTTACATTTAGGGTAAATAACAATATTAGTCGGATTTTATGAAGATATGTGCTGTGTTTTGCAATATAGTATGTAAATTTGTATATAAATCATGAATGTCTGAGAAATGAAAGTATATATTCGTAATGTCGTAGTTGTCGCCATCATGTTTGTGTGCGGATGTGTAAGTAATGCCCAACGAGCAGTATCAACTGAGAATGTGAATTCGGAAGAATTGCCGCTGCCGAATGTGCCGGATGTTTTGCGTGAGCCATCGGCTCGTGCCGCGTATATCACGGAGCATTTCTGGGATGCCATGGAATTTAGCGATACACTCAAATCGCATAACAATGGATTCATGGAACAGAATTTTTCCAATTTTATCAATATTTTGCCATACGCTGACAAACAAGCTCAAGAAATTGCGGTGGAAAAGTTGATGCGGAAGGCTGAAGCCGACAGTGCCGCTTACATTATAATGACTGAAATCGCTGAGAAATATTTATATGAGCCGGAGTCACCTATGTATTCGGAAGAATTATATGTGCTTTTTCTCGAGCAATTTATCAAGTCGCCTATGTTAGGCAGTTATGGAACATTGCGATATCGGTGGCAATATGACGAGACACAAAAGAATCGCCGGGGAACCATAGCCGCCAATTTTTCATACATCACCCGTGACGGTAAGAGAACAAGTTTACACGAAACTCCTACAGCGGACTTTTTGCTGTTGATATTCTATGATCCGGATTGTGAACATTGCAGCGAAATTATAGACTCATTAAAACAGAATGAGGTATTAAATCAGTTGCTAACAAACGGAAAACTGACAATATTAGCTATCAATTCCGGCTACAACAAAAATCTGTGGGAGCAAACAGCCGCATTACTTCCCACGGAATGGATAGTGGGATATGAAAACGGGGCTATGCAAAATAATGGCTCGTATGTGTTACGAGCCATGCCTACACTGTATTTATTAGACTTTAATAAGGAAGTTATTCTGAAAGACGCTACACCGGACCGCATCATTGCCTGGTTTTAATAACTGTGGCTGCGGTTTGTTTGAATTGCGGCATTGCCTGCCCGATGTCGGCATTGATATATGTGGGGTCGCATACAATATAGCGTTTGCCACCAATCATCATATAATCGCCCGAAACTTCAGTGTCGAAACACACTGCTGTTGCCAAATGTCCGGGATAATGAAGCAACACAACATCCAAACCCAACAACTCGCGCACAAGTACAGAAAACAAGATAGCTCTGTCTTCACAGTCGGAATAGGGGTAATATAGTGTCTCGTCGGCAAACAGGGGGCGTTCACACCCGAATTGTTCGTCATCGGTTGCATATTCAAATGCCGTTTGAACAAAATGCAGTAAAATATTGGCTGCTGTCGGATTATTTTTGCCGGCAATGGAGCTGCGCAATGCGGGGTATAATTGTTTTTTTACCGGTTCACTCAGCGAGGCGTTTGCATAAATATCCCAATTGTTGCTCAATGGATAGTCGTTGTAGAATGCTATCAAACTTTTGTTTATCGCAACATCAGCCGTCAATTCCTTGTCGTGCTTGGACTGTAAATGACGCGGCACAGTCAAATCTGCAGCAAACAAAGGCTGTTCGGCTATACGAAGTGAAAAGTCCTGCTCTTTGGGGAACTCGCGGTTGAAAACATTAATTGTGGCTTGTACGGATGATGATTCAACAAGATAATAATTAGTGCCTCCGATATTGAGATACGAATATTGATAAATTTTATCTTTCGATGGCAGCAGCAATACGAGTTTGTTGCCGACTCGTGCGATGCGAACTTTATAGCCTGATTGAGTCAAGATATACATCTGCATCAGACGTGCTTCGTTGAGTTGGCTTGCCGAGAAAAACGCGGTTGTCATCTGTTCCACAAAGCGCACATATCCCCAGTCAGGCAAATGCAGTTTATCGCGGTATTCAAGACACTGCGCCACTATGGGCAAATATCTATCTGACGACAACACAATCCAACCATCGGCAACCGCATTTTCGGTGGCATTCTTCAAAGTAAACCAATGTATGCTTTCGAGAGGCATTTCGCACCTTTGCCCGTAGAATGTAAACGTGAATATTGGTTTGGCAGGCTTGGTGGGTCTTGCCGGCTCAACAGGTTTAGGGATGTTCGGTATAGGTGGTACCAGGTTGTCGATTTTGGGCAAGGGCACTACCGGCTGCGGCGGCTTGACAGGCTTTGGCGCAGGTTTTACTTCATCGAACGGGATAGGGTCGTTCGATGGCGGCGTATCGGGGTCCTTGATGACCGGTTTTGGTGGTTCCGGCGAATCGGGTACAGGTTCGGCAGGTTTTGACTTGTACTCGGGCCATGCCTGACGCATATACTCCGCAAACTCAGCATTTATACGGTCGCGGTACTCTTTGAATTCGTGTTCCTTGTCCGACTTATACTGATTGAATTCCGACTGTACCCGTTTCTTGTACTCATCAAATGATTGCGCCTGTATTACGGATATATTGCATATCAAACAAACGGGCACAAACAGGTGTTTTATAGAAGATTTATTCATATTTGCTGATATAAGTGCATTCGCATAGATAATTAAATACGCTTGTATCTGTCCCTTTTTCGGTAAGGCATTCTTTACGATACTCGTGAACAGATTTAATCGCAGTGCGATTAGACTCATCTTGATATATAATATTCAAAAGCGTTATTGTATGCAAAGCATCGTCGCTTGAGAATGATTCCGTAATACATTTATATTTAACTAAAGCACCACAGCCTACTGATATTGTAATAGTCTCTCGTCCGTCATATGTAACGCTGGACACGGTTTCGAGGCGACAAGTAGATTCATTCCCTGTACCGCCTATGGCCTCTGTGAAGACAGCTCCGACAGGTTCCTTGGGACGTTGTATATACTTAATGAATGCATCCATAAATGCCTCATGATGGCGCATTATCGGGTCAGGGTTTGCGGATTGCCCGACCCAATATGAAACATCTTGTGCAAATAAATTATTCGATATACATAACGTAAAAATTAGTACAATAACATATTTATTGTTGATATTTATCATAGGGATTTATAGTTTGATTGTAAGTATTTCATGCCTATACTGCATATCCGGATCTTTCATCCTCGTCTTAGCTAACCATGTGTGGAAACTCTTACTATCAGTTTGCCTTGGTCTAAGCGCTATCGAATTTCCATTTCTATCGTATGTCACTGCATTAGGTTCACTACTATCGTAATCTGTAACCTTCGAAAATTGATTTGGTGAAAAAACGATATGTAACTGATTGTAATCAACGTCTCTTGTAGTACTAACCTTTATGCGAGATACTTTTTGTTTGATTTCAGGCTCTGCATCCTCGCGCGAAAAAAATATATATGGCTTATTTGCTTCTATTTTCATTGCTCCCTCATTCATTCCACGATATGGGACAAGGCATTGAGTAGTTTTCGCATCATTATTATCTTCAAGATAAACTGCAATATAACCATCAACAGGCGACATAAAATAGAGATACATATAATCATTTACAATGAGCGTTCCTTCACGAATTCTATTTGCTTGTGGATTGGTGCCATTGACAAGAACTTCCCATACCACATCTATATGATTAGTTATTATCTCTCGTACTTTACCTTTTAGTTTTACACGAAATCCGTGCAATCCGGAATTGTTTATAAAAGGTTCAACCTCCTCTGAAATAGTTTCAATCCATTCGCCACTTACATCATTGACCGTGTAATTACTAAAATTCTCTGTTCCAATGCCGTTTTCTCCTCGTATAGACGTCTGACTCGATGAAAAAATAGCAGAATTAAACTCTTTTGCAATAGCTTTCAAGCGAGCCTCTTGTATTGCATTTAGTCGTCCTGATTCGAGGGTTTCGTGTGGTCCACACACGTACACATTTTCAACAGTCGTCGTCTTAACTTTAGGCTCGCGAGCCCAAGTTAAGACAGCGACTGTCATAGTTAAAACAATAAGAATTTTTCTCTTGTTAAAATACATAACCGAATGATAATGTAGGGGTACAAATTGGTTCAATAAACTCCATAGTACTTACAGAACTTCCCAATGTAACATTGAAATGTTCTTTAATATTGAAAATAAAACCTCCTTCAAACTGTATTCCCGGGACAAAACCAGCGCCATAACTACCATATTCAGATTCAGATTCAGGTCCATATCCAATACCCAAATAGGCATAGAACCATTTATATATTCGTTTAATCACGCCACCCGTCAATTGAATTCCCAAATACCAATCATAATAATAGTCACTATTAATAGGGAACATGACTTTACCATAATACCCCCAGTCACTCAATACGCCAACCATAGCACCTATATTAATATAATTTTCACTCTCATACGTATCAAATGACGACCCAACTGCTAAATTCAAAAACACATGGCGGTCCGGTGGTAATAATTTAAACATCATATTATTTTCAAAATCGGGACGAAGTTTTTTAGATGGCAGTCCGGCATAACTTGCGGTTACACTTTCAAGAAATCGCGGTATTTCAAGAGTGAAACTTCCGTCTGATTCAACATAAGTTGTCTCCGCGCCATTTGTAGCAGAAACCTGAGCTCCAGGCAAAGGGTTTCCATATTTATCAACAACGACACCACGTATAGTACCCGTAGTTGTTATCAACTGTGTTTGCGCATCGGCTCCTAATGCCATGACAAACAGAATCAAAAATAAAAGACTTTTTTTCATAACATGTATTTTTATTAATTAATTTAAAATAACTTAAATCTCTGCCACGAATCACCGAGAGCCGGTGATGGGATTATTTGAGGTGTTTGTTCCTTATTTTTTTTATCAAGGCATTTCGCCATAACATTTGTTCTAATAGTCTCTCCCAATTCTTTAAGAGTAATATTTCCCTTTGATTCTTGAAGTGCTTTAAGCAAGAAATATGTAAAAAACCCGTGATTTTGCTCATCATATCCATTAGCTGTCTGCTTCCCGGACGCAGCAGAAAATACCACAGTATTACCTTTTGCCACGACATCGTCCACTTCATATTCTACAGCACGTTCCGCCATTAAAGCACCACCTTCACGCGTTGCACCACTGAAACAAGCATCAATAAACACAGTAATCTTACTTGTTGGCATATCATCGAACTGCTCATAAAGTTTTTCTAATGAATAACATGATTCAAAATCGGTACCAGACGCATCGGCCGGCAATAAATAAGCGATATTGTTAGGAATATCAGGAATACCGTGCCCTGCATAATAAAAAATGATACTAAGTTCATTGGGCATAATTTCGGTACGTTTTTTCAGATAATTGACTTGTTCACGAATTTCCGATAAAGTGGCATCAAAACACTTTCTTATATTATCATTAGGCACACCAAGCACCTTATTACAATATTCGGCAAACACCGTTGCGTCATTATGTGCATATGGAACATCTCTACCTTTGTGATATTTATACTTTTCATTACCTATAGCTACAACAAATGTCTTATTATTTTTATAATTCGTAGCCGGAATGTTTATATCCACATCCGACAATGGGCGCACTTCCTCTACCGCACTTTGGTTTACCGGGGTAATATCTACTGTGGGTTTGTATGAAATATCAAGCAATGGAATTTCATTTTTCCCAATTACACTAACATGAAGAGCCGCCAGAGATTCATTTGCCTTTTGCAGCCGTTCACTATCATTAGTCATTGCATAACACATAGCGAGAGCCTTCGCAACATTAACTGCATATGGAGAATTATCCAATACATTACGGAGAATAGGTGCCGCTTTAGTAAAATATGTTCGGGCTTTTGCCGCTAATTCATGTGATTCAGAAACACTGACCGATGGTTTTTTTGACTTGTGAGTAGCAATAGTTGCAGCATTGTATAAATCAAATCCTAAATGCAAGGCATAATCTAAACTCATACTGTTTAATGAATATAATTGTTCAAAAGTTTTTGCTGCGGATTCAAAATTTTTCTGTCTTTCAAACATTTTCCCCTGATATTCAAGAAGGCCTTTATGTCCGGGGTTTAACGTAAGGGCACGAGCTAACAACGGTTCCATTTTATTGTCATTACCATTATGCCCATACGATTCAATACCTATCAACAACATGTTCCAATTCGACGGGAAATAAGTAATACCTTGTGATGCATATGCAGCAGCTCCATCGTAATCTTTTAGTTCATAAAAACAACGAGATAATCCCTCAATTGCAAGTTCACTGTTCTCCATACCGACAGCCATAATGTAGGCTTTAAAATAGTTTATTGCTCGCTGATAGTCACCTCTATTGTAAATATTAGTGGCTGCAAGATTTGCCAATATCGGATATGTTTGTGATTTCTGAAAACCAGCACTTGCAAATGCCTGAAGTAGGGATATATCTATATACATACAAGCATAATCAAGCACTTTATCTTGTTGACCCAAATCTGCAAAATAATACGCACCGTCACTCATAATAGGGAAAAGCTCTCTAAGAGCCCTTTTACATTCGATATATTCAGGCATATTTGAAGAATAATCACCAATAGCTCTATGATAGCATTTTGCCGCTTTAAGTGCCGATTCAAAAGCTTTTGCATTAATATTTCCAGAAGATAAAATTCTATTATAGAGCTCAAACTCATTCTTTCCTTGTTGCAACAATACAGATGTTTGAGCATTAACAAAAAAAGATATATTAACGATTATCGTTATTAAACATATTTTAGATACTCGTCTCATAGCAAATCCATTTATATAGCATCTACAAAAGTTAAAGAGAGTCCTATTCGTCTATACTGACCTCCCTTATTTTTCGATACTTCAATTGTATAATTATACTCTGCTTCCATTTTTGAGAGCTGAACAAGTTGTTTTTCCATCTCCTGTTTAAGAGATTGTGCTCGCAAAAATGCGAGTTGTTCGTTTGTGCGTATCAATGAACCTTGTGATATTGATATCGAAGTCAATTCTCCGTTCACTTTTACCGGCTCATTATCAAAATATCCAAGAGTTCCATCGTAAGGCAAACCTCTATTGATAGGCGCAGCGTCTGCGCTACCTGTTACATCTATAATCAGTTTTTTTCCCTCTGAAATATATTCTGCAAATTCATTGTCAAAGGCTTGTCGGATTATTCTCATCATAGATTTAGCTGCATTGGAATGTTCTATCATATATTTACCCGATGGAAAATCTTCTTGTTCTGAATAATCTGCATCAACAGTATAGTCAAAAGCAACACGATAATTATTAATTCTTTTGCCATTCGCATCAAAAGCCGGCACGATTCGAGTATCGACATTAATTTTTGTGTGCTCTGAGATTAAATTATTAGCCATCGCCTCTTCTACAATTTTGCTCTTAATTCCTTTAAGCATTACGTCTTCTCTATTCGATTTCATAATCAAATCAATCGAAACGAAACTATCATCGGTAGCAAGGAATGTTAGATCCTGTCGGTCAAGGTTATCAAAAGAATAAGACTTACCGTTAGTGGGATTGAACACGTCCACATAAATCAATTCAAACGTATCGTCCGGGGTAATTCCATAAACAGCATTGGAGAATTGCAAATTTAAACCAGCCCCAAAGCCAAGCATATCCTCCGGTGGAACCTTAAGATAAATCGTGGGTAATGAGCCAATGTTTACGGCTAATAATCCAGTTTGTGGGTTATAACGACCTAAAGAAATCGCACCTCGTGAAATAAGGTCACCTGCAAGGCTCGTTGCAATTTCATTAGCAAAAAGTTTACGCTGTTTCTCAATGCTATCAGAATTAACACGGGCTCGGTATTCTTCTTCAGTTTCCATTGGACGCATTTTTGTCCATTCTGCCATTAAATCATTTAATTGATCTCGCATAAGTTTGGCAAAATGGGGGATAAATCCTGAAATTCGCTTATATACGATTGAATTTTCCGTATCAAAAGTTATATATAATGCACCCTCTTTATCTGTAACAAAGCGAGTGTATGAGCGAGGACCTCCATTGTCAACAATATATGGACGATCAAAATCATCGAGAAAATTAATGAATTGCACTCGATTTTCGCTGGTTGCAATAGCTGCATATTTTCCATCGGGATGTATTGATAAAGAGATGGCATTACCTAATTCTGTAAAACGGCTGTCTTGAGAAAAATTACGAACATTGTAAGATTCTAATGAACCATCTACTGTCACGAAACATAACATATCCCCCTCTTTCGAAAAAGTTGCATCAGCAATACTCGTTTCAGACGTTATATTCTTGCGAAGTATTCCCTCTTTTATGTTATACACATCCAAACTATTTGGATAGATACACACTAAAAATAAACCATTCGGGTCAGTTAACAATTTTTTGGGCTCACCATTTATTGAAAAGTCACCCTCCGGAGAGAGTGTTTTTGAAGAAATTTTTCTAATCTGCAAGTTATCTGCCAAATAAATTAATTTGCCATCATGACTATAAGAAATTGCCGTTGGTGCAACGAGGTCATTAATTTTAGCTAATTCTCTTTTAGCCACATTCGTATCATAAATGGTTAAAACAAACTTTTTACCTTTTCCTGATAATACCGCATATGAATATCCTGCCGGATTAACCTTAAAATCAATAATTGGCGAAGATGATCTCGAAATAGAAAAATCTTTAAGATTATATACGTCTTTGTCGAAAGTAAAATAAGAGGTATAGTTATAATTATCAATTCGTTCCGGTGTCTCATTTAAACGATACACTAAGTTCTTATCTATGTTTATTTTACTACTTTGTGCAAAAACACCATTATTAAGTACAATAAATAGAGATAAAGACACCACAGCTAAAATTTGGTATAGAGTCTTGCTCATAACAAAGATTTTTGAAATATATCATAAGGTTTTATGGAGGGCGTGTTTTTTCATATTTTAACATACCCTCCACCATATTCAGTAGCTTTAATTTCCGTTGATAACTATTCTTGCTCTTTTATCTTCTTAATTTCAGCTTCAAGTTCTTGTCGAGCTATTTTTTTTGCAAGATCGGCTGCCTGCTGGCTGCTATACGCAACAATAACAGTTACTTCGTAATTTTTGTACCCATTTTCCTTATATACTTCAACGAGTGTTATTATATTACCAAGCTGTTTCTTAATTTTATTACTTATATTTGTTATTACACGGTCTACAGAAACACCCACATTATTCGCCAAATCTGCCTCGAGAAAACCTTCATACTCTGAAGCTAACATATTAACCATATTAGTTTTAGCACCCGATATAGCTCCTAATTTTGCTGAATTATATGTTTCCCCTTTAGAACTTCCTGTCCCAACGATATATTTATGTTCTCCATGTTCATTTGTCTCATTTTGCATCTTGATTGATTTTTCAAACTGCATTTGCATCGGGAGGGAGCCTGGTAGTACATCATAGCCTCTTTCAAGCCACTTTTTGACTTCGTTTTTCGCTTCTTTTTCAAATCTTTTCAAGTCTTTTTTAGAAAAATCGGCTGCACACAACGTAATGCAAGGTAACATTACCAGCAAAAATAAAAAAATCTTTTTCATTTTATTAATTTGTTTCTACGTTGGAAGACTCACAGTCCAACAATCAACAAAAAAAAGCGTGAGAGTCTGTATCAGTCACTCGTCCCGCTATACAAGGCCTTAGCACTGCCCATCAATGTAGAACGAGCAACGCGGAGCCTCACGCCGTATGAAAATTAACCATATACAATGCCTCACGACATTGTTATATGGGAAATA